>CAVRZR010000001.1:0-27706 GCA_963725795.1 uncultured Actinomycetes bacterium
CGACGGCGGGCCCTCATACCTCGAAGCCCCGTCGGATTTCTCCTCTGGGCCTTCGCGCTCGAGCCACGCGACTTTGGATCAAGCGCTCACCACTACACGTACACGTACAGCTTCCCGTATGGGCGATGCGAGACCGGCACGAGCTTGGTGAACGGCACGGACAGAACCTCGTCGATGTCGACGCCGAGGGTCGAGCAGTACTCCTCGAGCACTGGCTTCAGCGCGGTCATGTCCTCCTCGGAGGCCGCGAAGACGCCGACCTCCTTGCCGCATTGCCAAGGCTCGACCTCACCTCGAAGGTAGATCTCACCGCCGTGCATGCCGGTCCCCAGATAGCCCCCGACCAACGGGCCGACGATGCGCGATTCCATGCCGAGCAAGACGAGCAGTCCACCCGCCATGTACTCACCAAAGAAGTCCCGCGCCTTGCCACCGCACACCATGATCGGAATGTTGCCCTCGTACGCCTTCATGTGAATGCCGACCCGGTAGCCCACGTCTCCCTTGATGAAGACCTTGCCGCCGCGCATGCCGTAGCCGAGCACGTCGCCGGCATCTCCGTGCACGAACACGGTGCCAGCGTTCATCGTGTTGCCGACGCCATCTTGTGCGTTGCCGAAGACCTCGACAGTCGGTCCGTCCATGAACATCGCCAGGTCGTTGCCGGGCGTGCCGTGTACTTCGATCCGTAGATCCCTGCCCTTGAGCCCCGTGCCGATGTATCGCTGTCCGTTCACTTTGTCGATGACGATCGTCTTGGCCCCGTCTGCCGCGGCCGCCCGAACGCTCTCATTCAGCTGCTTGTAGTACACGTTGTCCGAGTCAATGCGCACCGTCTCGCCGGTGCGCTCGACGGTAGGCTCGACTTGCAGGTATCCCTCGACGGGACTGGTCCTCTCCGTGGTCATTCTCGCTGACATCGCTCCCCCTAAAGTCCCGCGGGCTTGACGCCCAGGATGTCGCAGGTTTGTGCGTCGAGGCCTATCGCGCGCAACCGCTCGCGGCTGCCGCGCAGCGACTCGACCGCGTTCACGCCGAGCGCGCCCAAGATCTCCTGCAATTCGTGGCTCCATGCGTGCACCAAGTTCGTGAGCCGTTCGGCGCCCCACTCGGGGTCGACGCGTCGAGTGAGCTCAGGCTTCTGCGTCGTGAGGCCCCACGAACAGCAGCCCGTGTGACAGCCCTGGCAGAGGTGACAGCCAAGCGCCATCAACGCCGCAGACCCGATCGCAACCACGTCCGCACCCAGAGCGATTGCCTTCGCCATATCCGCCGAGGACCGGATGGAGCCCGCAGCGATGATCGACGCCTGGTTGCGGATTCCCTCATCGCGCAGACGCTGGTCGACGACCGCGATCGCGATCTCCACCGGGATGCCTATGTGGTCGCGGATGATCTGCGGCGCGGCGCCGGTTCCTCCGCGAAATCCGTCCAGGTATACATAGTCCGCACCCGCGCGCACGATGCCTGACGCGATGGCGGCCACGTTGTGTACGGCCGCGATCTTGACCCCGACCGGCTTGTAGCCGCTGGCTTCCTTCAGTGAGTAGATGAGCTGCCGAAGGTCCTCGATCGAGTAGATGTCGTGGTGCGGTGCAGGCGAGATGGCGTCGGTACCCTGCGGAATCATGCGAGTCGACGAGACTTCCTTGTTGATCTTCTCACCGGGCAGGTGACCGCCGATGCCCGGCTTCGCCCCCTGTCCGACCTTGATCTCGATCGCCGCCCCGCGCTGCAGGTATTCCGGACTCACGCCGAAGCGCCCGGATGCGACCTGGACGATGACGTGGTCCTGGTACGGATACAGGTCGGCATGAAGGCCGCCCTCACCCGTGTTCATAAGGATGCCGAGGCGCTCGGCGGCCATCGCGAGAGAGCGGTGGACGTTGAGCGACACTGAGCCGTAGCTCATCGGAGAGAAGATCATGGGCACGGCTAGCTCGATGTTGTTCTTGACGCCGGCGCCGGGTTTCAGACGGAAGCCGCCTTCCCCGTTTGCCTCGACGTCGACGCTGTCCGGCTTGCGCCCGAGGTAGGTCCGAAGCTCCATCGGCTCGCGAAGAGGATCGATCGACGGGTTCGTCACCTGGCACGCGTCGAGGAGCAGGTGGTCGAAGATGTTGAGGTAGGGCTTGTCGTTGCCCATACCGGTGAGAAGCACGCCGCCGCTCTCGGCCTGGCGCCACACGTTCTTGCGAAGGGATTCCGACCAGTTCTGGTTGTCGCGGTAAGCGAGGTCGCTGTGCTGGATGGTGATGCAGTGCGCGGGGCAGTACGTCACGCAGCGGTGGCACGCACGGCATTTCGTATCGTCCGGGATCGGCCGTTCGTTGAACGAGTAGACGCCCCAGCCGCATTGCTGAACGCAGCGGCCGCACTTGTGGCACTTGTCGTAGTCGATCTTGACCTTGAACTCGGGCTGGATGAGGGTCGTCGGCATGTCAGTTCACCTCTACGGTCTCGCAGGCCTCGTCGAGCACGCCGGTAACGGCGCAGGAGACCTCTGTCGGGGAAAGATGCAGGTCGCCGTGGATCGGCCACTCCATGCCCTTGACACGGCCTATGACCGGCTCGCCCGCCTTCGGAGCCCACACCTCGTCCGGGTTGTCCATCACGGCACGCATGGCGCTCTCTTCCGAGGCGACCATCAGCACGTCGCCCTGCCGAGCAGCCACGAGCGGACGCAGCTTGATGCGGTCGTTCAGGGCGACCATGCCGCCGTTGAATCCGAGCACGATCGCAAAGGGACCGTTCAACATCGCCGGACCGTACACGGCCCGAAGCGACCGCATCACCGCCTGCTCCTCCTCCGGCATACGATCGATCTCGCTCCAGAGGGGGCTCGCGAGGGCCTTGCAGGCCAGCGAGATCGGCAATTTGTGGCGACGAAGCATCAGGTCGAACAGGTACGCCGCAACTTCGGTATCCGTCCCGAGCGTGCACTTGTAGCCGAACTGCTCGAGGTAGCGGCTGTTGATGCCGTAGCTGGAGATCTCACCGTTATGCACGATCGACCAGTCGAGCAGCGTGAACGGGTGAGCGCCACCCCACCAGCCCGGAGTGTTCGTGGGAAAGCGGTTGTGGCCGACCCAGGTGTGGCCCTGGTACTCCTCGAGCCGGAAGAAGTGCCCGATGTCTTCCGGATAGCCGACGCCCTTGAAGGCGCCCATGTTCTTGCCTGAGGAAGAGACGAACGCGCCATCAACGTTGCTGTTGATCAGCATGACGACATGGACGACGTAGTCCTCGGCGCTCATCTCGCTGATCTCGAACTTGTCGGGGTCGGGCAACAGGAAGTATCGCCACAGCAGCGGAGCTTCGCCGATCCCCTTCACGGGACGGGTCGGCATGGGCTCGGCGAGATCGATCGTGAAGAAGCGGCCGAGGACCTCCTCGGTCTCCTCCTTGGCCTGCACATCGTGATACATCATGTGAAAGCAGAAATGCTCCGGGAACTCCGGATAGATGCCGTACCCGGCGAAGCCGCCACCGAGTCCGTTCCCACGGTCGTGCTGGATCGCCATCGCTTTGATGGCGATCTCGCCGCTCATGAGCGCTCCGCTTTCGTTGCAGATGCCCATGAGGCCGCAGCCGCCATGGATCTTGAACGAAGACTCCTCGCGATAGCGCGGACGGACTCCCGGTGCGCCTCTATCCGACGGACGCGTCATGACCGCTCAACTCCTTCGTCGCCGGCATCCGCCGCGGCCGGCGTGCCGTCGTCGGGCACACTCGTGTTGCTCGCAGTGGCGACCGCGGCCGAGACCGCAGCCGGGTCGTTCAGCGAGGGTTCGTCGTCCTTGAGCAACCTGCCGATCACGTCCCCGCCGCTTGCGGGAAGCGGTTCGAGTCCGAGCTTCTTGCGCGCGCCTTCCTTGGGCTTTCCGAGCATGCCGGTCTCGAGGAAGACGCCGTACGAATCGGTCACGCTCGAGGGACCCGCACCCGCCGCGATGGCGAGCTCCTTCAGGGTGCGGAAGCTTTCGGCCATGCCGATGTCGGAATGACACAGTTCCTGACAGGTGTAGCACTCGAGGCACTTCCAGAGATTGGTGTCGGCAAGCACCTCGTCGATCTCACCGCGCAAGAGCTGTCCGATGATCTCGGTCGGCTGGTATGCGGGATCGATCTTGCACACCGGGCAGTCGTCCTTGCATGCCTGGCATGCGTAACACTTGCCCAGCAAGGAGACGTCGAAATGCTCCGAGAGGCGCGTCTTGTCCTCGGCACGTGCGCCCCACTTCTCGAGGAAGGGTTTGACCGAGACGCGATGCATGTCCAGCCCGATCTCCTCCGGCTCGTGTCCGTAGGCGAGCGCTATCAGCTCCGAGAGATACAGGACCGGCACGTTGACGGGCTCGTTCGCCCGCTGAAGCGCGGCCTGATTCAGGTCGAACTGCTGGAAGCATGACGGGCACACGACGACGAGCGCGTCGACCTCGTGTTCTTGCAGGTCGTAGAGCTTGCGGCGCGCGAACGCGAGGGAGGACTCACGCTCCCCCACGCGATCGAGTGCGCCACCGCAACACTGCATCTTCGTCGGATAGTCGACGACGAAGGCGCCGAGAGCGGCAACGAGTTCCTCGACCTTCTTGGGGTGGAGTGGGTCGTCCCAGCGCACCGCCGGCTGCGGCCGAAGCAGGTGACAGCCGTAGTGCACCGCGAGGCGCATGCCCCAGAATGGCCGAGTCGCCTTGCTGGCGATGAGGCCAGCGCCCATCTGGTCGGCGAGCCATTCGGCAAAGTGGATGACCTGGAGATCGCCTTCGTAGTGCAAGTCTTCGCGAGTCAGCCTCTCGTTGATCTCGTCGCGCTCCCGCCAGTTCGTCCTCAGGTGACTCTGAGCTTCCTTGAACGTCGAGTAACAGCCATTGCATGGCGTGACGACATCCAGCCCCGCGCTCTCCACGAGTGCGAGATTGCGTGCCGCGGCCGTGTAGAACGCATCCGGATCGTTCGCCTTCACGAGCGTGCCTTCGGGGCAGCAGGTGTGACCTTCGAGCTCGTGAACGGTCGCGCCGAGGTCGTCGAACATCACCCTGGTGGCCTTCTCGATGAAGGGGAACCGCGCGGGGATCGTGCATCCCCAGAAGACCGCGAAGTCCTTCATGAACGTGCCTTCCTTCCGTGCAACAGGCCGACAAACGGAAAACGCCCGCTCAGGCCACCTGGCCCGGCGAGCGTCGTTGCTCGGTCTCTTCGGTTCGGCACGTCGTTGTGCCGTCGACGAAGTATAGCACCTGCGCTTAGCACAGGGAACATACACTCGTATCACTACGGAAACATGCGCCCCCGCGGAAGGAGGCGTACGCTCCTCTTGACGTCAGCGACATCCCCACGCGACCGAAGGCGATCCCTGCCGGCACACGCAACGCCACTTGGAGGATCACATGCCGAAGAAGAAGCACTTCGTGATCGCCCAGTTCTCGGACATCCACTGCGGCGACCCTCGATTCGACGGCCACCTGCTCGAGCACGTCATCCGCGACATCAACCGGATCGAGCCGGACCTGGTCGTGATTCCGGGCGACCTCACGACGAACGGCTATCCCGACGAATACGAGCAGGCCTTCTCGCACATCCAGCAGCTGCAGTGTCCCAAAGTCGTCGTCATCCCCGGTAACCACGACAGCCGAAACGTCGGGCTACATGCACTTCCTCGAGCTGTTCGGCAAGCGCTGGAACTGCCAGGAGATGGAGTTCGGGGTCGCCGTGGATGACATGGCACGCAATCGGGTGCGGGTCATCTCGGTCGACTCGAGCAAGCCTGACCTCGACGATGGTGAGGTCGGTCGCCATCGCTACGACTGGCTCTCAGACCAGCTTGGCCCCAGCGAGGACGAGGTCTTCAAGCTGGTCGCGATACACCACCACCTCGTGGGCATTCCGGGAACCGGCCGAGAGCGCAACATCGTCCTCGATGCGGGTGACGTGCTCGAGATCTTCGCCCAGCATCACGTCGACATGGTGCTCGCCGGCCACAAGCACGTCCCATACGTCTGGCCCGTGAGCGGGCTTCTGGTGATCACGAGCGGGACCGCATCGACCTGGCGCACGCGCGGCAATATCCCGCCCTCCTACAACGTCATCACCATCGACGGCGAGAACGTCGTGGTCGAGATAATCGACTCCGAGGGTGAGGGCCGGACGCGGCTGGAATACGCGCTCAAGCGTCCCGAGCATCGGCGTGGCGCTGGCGCGGTGAGCAGCTGTGAGGGCACGGTCCAGCAGGTGTCACAAGAGCAGGGCAGCGTCCCGGTCGTCCCGACAAGTCTGCCCATCGGGAAGTAGCTCGCGGCCCCTGGCGTCGGACGGCGCTCGGACGGGCGATGCAGCACGCCGGACGTCGTCGCATCAGCTCACGCGGTGCTTCCTGCCTCCTCGGCGAGGATCACGGCTTCAGCGACCGCGCGAAGCGTCTTGCGTTTGTCCATGGCGAGCTTCTGCAATCGGGCGAACGCGTCCGGTTCTGACATCCCCCGCGACATGAGGATCCCTTTCGCGCGGTCGACCAGCTTGCGGGTCGCCAGACGCTCGCTCAGGTCGTCCACTTCGGCCGCGAGCGCCCGCCGCTCGGCGAAGCGTGACGCAGCGACCTGCATGGAAGGCACGATGTCATTCCGGCCAAAAGGCTTCACGACGTAGGCCATCGCGCCCGCGGAGGCCGCCTGTTCGACGTAGGAGGCCTGAGAGAAGGCGGTAACCATCACGATCGGCGCCAGAGACTCCTGCGTTATGGTCTCGGCCGCCTCGATGCCGCTGACCTCGGGCATTTGGATGTCCATGAAGATCATGTCCGGCCGAAGAGACCGGGCCATGTCGACGGCCTCGCGCCCGTTGCGCGCCTCTCCGACTACCTCGTGACCGTCCTCTTCGAGCATCTCGCGGAGGTCCATGCGGATGAGCGCCTCGTCTTCGGCTATGAGAACGCGCACGATCAGTCCTCCTGAAGCTCGGCGAGCGGGAGTCGAACCGTCACGGTAGTACCGCGGCCTCGCGAGAACGCCAGCGAGCCTCGGAGGTCGTCCTCCACGATGGTGCGGACGATCTCGAGACCGAGGTTCGCCCGCGCCACCGGATCGAAGTCCTGCGGCAGTCCGACGCCGTCGTCCCGTACGGACAGGATCAGCTCGCCATGGAGCCGGCGCATGTTCACCGACAGCGTGCCATCGCGGTCCTTCAGCCCGTGCTCGATGGCGTTGTGCGCCAGTTCGGCGAGCACGAGCGCCAGCGACGTCGCTACATTGGCCGGAACCAGACCGGTCGAACCCTCGACCGTAACGTGAACGTTGTGACCGTCGCCCGAGAGCCCTCTGCGAACCATGTCGACGACTGTGCCAGCGGCCTGAGCGAAATCGATCCGCTCTTCGTTCGATCCCGAAAGCAACTCGTGCACGACTGCCATCGAACTCACCCGCTCCGTCGCCTCGCGCAGCGCCCGTTCGGCATCCTCGGATCGGACCCGCCTGGCCTGAATGCGAAGCAAGCTCGCGATCGTCTGCAGGTTGTTCTTCACACGATGGTGTACCTCGCGGATGGTGGCCTCTTTGACCTTCAGCTCCTGCTCCCGACGGCGTGCTTCCGTCACGTCTTCGACGAGGACAAGAGCGCCCTGCACGAGCGCGATGGAGCGGTACCTGAACGTGCGGTCCCCTACCTCGACCTCCGAGGCCAACGCGCCGTGCGATCCCAGCACCGGTGTGATGGAGATGGCAGCGCCGGGTAGAGCGGACGCGGGGAGTTCCGTGAGCGACCCTTCGACCCCTGCGAGTCGCATGATGTTCACTGCGTTCGGGCTCGCGTAGATGACGGCACCGCCGGAATCCACGCGCAGCACTCCATCGCCGGCCAACCGGACAGTGGTGAAGGGTTCGCCCGTGCGAAGGTCGACCAGCGGCTGCCAGCGTACCGTCTCGATGAGCTCCTGCGCGACACTCATGAAGGCCGACTCCATCTTGCCGGGCGCCTCGGCGACCTGCTGGGCGAGATCGCGGACGATAACGGCCTGCGGGGGCACGCGCACCGGATACGCCGAGGTGGTGTAGGCGATGCCCCGGGTGATCCGTCGCCGGCTACCCTGCACCGGCTGGCCGGAGCGCAGGGCTTCATACGCCTCGGATTCATCTGACTCGGACAGCTTCTTGCCGACCCGGCTCGCAGCCAAAGCCGCGACGGCCGTCATCGGACGTGCGTCCGCAACCACCTTCAGCGACCCGTCTCCCTGGACTGCGGCAACAGCCACAGCGCCGTAGCCCATGTCCGCGATGAGCTGTAGATTCGCGGCGATGTTGCTGACGTGGCCGTCGAGTGCCGGGGCGCGTGTCTGACCCTTGGTGTTGTCGAATGCCATACGTCGAGTATACGGCTACAATGTGCCGAGTCGCGGCGCCCTGCCCGGGTGGCGGAATGGCAGACGCGGAGGTCTCAAAAACCTCTGTCCGAAAGGGCGTGTGGGTTCGACTCCCACCCCGGGCACCAACGACACGCGGTTCGCCTCCATCCACTGTGCGGAACGACTGCCGTGGAACGATTCTGTGGGACGCGGGTATGTTCTCTTTGCGCGCGCCGTCTGCCTGGGTGCGCCGACAAGCGAACCGACCCATAGGGAGCGTCCATGTCCCCGCAAGTCCTGATCGTCGATGACGAGCCCTACATCGTCGACGTACTCCAGATCGCTCTGCGGCGTGATGGCTTCACTGACGTGGTGTCGGCTTCCACCGGCAGTGAGGCCCTCGCCGCGACAGCCCGCGGACCACTCGGCGCGGTGATCCTCGACATCGGCCTTCCCGACACCAGCGGCTTTGATCTCGCGGTCGCCATCCGGCGGGTCCGCCCCGAGGTGCCCATCGTGTTCCTCACCGCTCGTGATTCGGACGCCGACAAGCTTATGGGGTTCGGCGTCGGCGGAGACGACTACGTGGTCAAGCCGTTCAACCCACTCGAGATCGTCGCGCGGGTCCGCGCGCTGATGCGACGGACCTACGCCCAGACGGAGGCGGCACGGGCCGTATACGACTTCGGCAGATTCGAGATACGGCCCGACGAAGGACGGCTGCTGGTAGAAGGACACGACGTGCAGGTGCCCGCGCGCGAGTTCCAGCTGCTGCGCTTCCTCGCGAAACACCGGGACACCGTCTACTCATCCAGTGAGATCTACCAGGCCGTCTGGGGCGACGAACCCATCGGCATCACAGACCAGAACACAGTGAGCGTCCACGTACACCGTCTGCGGCAGAAGATCGAACCCGTGCCCTCCGAACCCCGCTACTTGCTTACGGTGCGAGGCCTCGGGTACAAGCTTGTGCACCCCGATGCAGACGAGGGAGTCGCGCGCGAGGGCGCCGCCGACGGCTAGCAGGACGAGCGTCTGTTCGGAGTCGTCCGGCGGTTACGGCTACTCCGCAGGGCCTTCCTCACGCTGCGTCTCTTCTGCCGCCACCAGCTGGATGACCACGTTCGTGCCCTCACCCGGCGACGAGGTGATGGCGATCGAACCGCCCATGGACTCAATGAGCTGCCGGCTCACCGACATGCCCAGACCGACGCCTCCGGTGTCGTCGCCCGCATCGATCCCGCTCTCGTAGCGTGTCCAGATCCGGGCAAGCTGGTCTTTGTCCATGCCCGAACCGTCGTCGCGCACGCTCACTTCCTCGATGCCATTCCTGGACTCAAGACCGACCGTCACTTCCGTTCCTGGGGGGTTGTGGACAAACGCGTTGGTGACGAGGTTCCTGAGCGCTCTCTGAAAGTGGTTGCTGTCCACGATGCCGAAGTGCTCACCGCGTGCTCCTAGAATCGTCAGTTGGCCGCGATCGTAGTGAAGATCCGCCAAGGTCGCCGCGGCCACCTCCTCTAGCAGGCAGTACAGATCCAAGGACTCCAGCGTCATCGGCAGCGCACCTTCTTTGACGCGGAACATGAGCAGCAAGTCGTCCACGAGGCCCTGTATGCGCTCAGTCTGCCGCGCGATGATAGAGCCCTGCCGGCGAACCTCCTCGGGCGACGTACGGTAGTCGTCCGCCAGCAACTCCGCGTAGCCACGGATCGAGGCCAGCGGCGTTCTGATGTCGTGTGAGATGCCAGACAGCCACTGCTGTCTGGACGACGAGAGCCATTCGCGCTCGTGCCTGATGCGCTGTTCCCGCTTCGCCACGCCGATTCCCTCTGCGAGCCTCCGCACGAAGTCACGCTCGGGGACGGCGAAGCTCCCCGTCGCGCGCTCGAACACAAGGACGGCGGGCTCGGCGGGATCGCTCAGCTGCGCGAGCGCGACGCCCGCACGGTCCGCTCCTTCGGCTCGCGTCGAAGAAACGAGGCTGCGTTCGGACCAGTACGTGTCGAGTAACGTCGTGAGCTCCTCCGCGTGCGCGTCGCCGGAGAGAACGCCTGACGGGTCGTGCATCGTCTCGAGCGCCCACCCATCCTTCGTCCGCAGAACGATAGCTGCACCCGAGGCGTCGATAAGACGCGATGCTTCGCCGAGTATCGCCTCCGCCGCCCGGTCGAAGCTCTCGGCGGAAAGCAGCGTCGTTTGCATCTCCTGCAGGTGCTCGGTGAGTGACAGAGCCTTGGCTCGCTCCTCGAGCAGGACCGCTGTCTCGTATCCAAGCGAGATCGCCAGCGACGCTTC
Organism: uncultured Actinomycetes bacterium; assembly: GCA_963725795.1. Lineage (GTDB taxonomy): Bacteria > Actinomycetota > Coriobacteriia > Anaerosomatales > CAVRZR01 > CAVRZR01. The sequence continues at coordinate 10,631 of CAVRZR010000001.1, forward strand.
TTCGGCCAGCCGCGCATCCTCGTCGTCGAACTCTTGATGTCGCTCGAATGCGCAATCGACGACGGCGGCGACTCCACCGCGGACCACAAGCGGCAGGACTATCGCCGAGGCGACGCCCTGCGCCTCGTTGAACCGCGAGGCCGCGCGCGAATCGGAGATGGCGTCGCTTATGAGCTGCGGCAGTCGCGTTCTGGCTGCCAGGGTCCAGGTGCGGACGTCCTTCCCCCGATACCTGGCGCCCCTGACATCCCCACCGAAGCCCTCCGCCGAAACGACCTGCCACCAACCGCGGTCGAGCACCGCTACGAGTGCCTTGTCAGCACCGAACGCGCGTACCACCTCGCGGACAACGCCTTGCACGACTTCGTCGGTCGTCTCGCTCGACAGCAGACTCCCGCTGATGCGATTGAGCGCCTCGTTGAGGCGACGCCGGCGTCGTTCGGTGACGTACAGGGAAGCATTCTCGAAGCCCAAGGCAAGCTGATTCGCGATTCCCTCGATGAGCGTGACCTCCGCCGACCTGAACGCCCGCTCGTGCGGCCAGACAAACACGAGGATGCCGACCGAGCGTTCACCGGCGATGAGCGGCGCTATCGCGTAGGCGCGAGCGTCGTCACCAGTGAGATCCGCCATGCGAGTCTGGGCTGTAGGCTTGGCGGCTTCCTGTGTGTCGCCGACTAGAACCAGCTCGCGCTTTCGAAACGCTTCGACAGCTCGGGAACGGCCCCGGAGCTTCACCGCCGCAGGCTCCGGGCCGAGACCCACCTGCGCCACGCGCACCAAGCGCTCCGACGCGTCTTCGGCAAGCCAGAGGCTGCAGGAACTCAAACCGAACCGCTCCTTCAGATCGGACACAGCTCGCTGCGCGAGTTCCTGCGGCTGGAGCGACGACAGCGCCAGACGCGCGATCTCATGCAGCACTTCCGCCTCTTGACGTGCCGCGGCCTCCGCCTGGACCCATGACTCGAGGCCGACAGACGTCTCCTCTAGGGCGGTCATCGTCTCGCGTTCGGACTCGAACATCAGGGCATTGTGCATTGCCAAGGACAGCGAGAACGCGAGCCTCTGGACGAAATCGATCTCGGCATCGGAGAGATACCTGGGCGCCTTGAAGCTGTAGTAGATGTCGCCCAGGGCTTCTCCGCCGATGATGAGAGGCACGACGATCACCGCAAGCACGTCCTCGCTGACCAGACGGTCGGCATCCGCGCGGGAATCGAAGCGACTGTCGCACACCACCACGGGCTTCATGGATTTGACTGCCAGAAGGCGGTGTGGCACCTCCGCTTCCCGAACCTCCCTGCCCTCGAAGTCATCATCCAACCCGAACGAACGCAGGACTCGGAACACGGGCGACTCGTACCTTGAGACCACGGCGGCGTCGGCGCCCAACACCGCGCAACCTACCTCGAGCGCCTGAGCGGCGATGACGTCGACGCTGAGCGACGAGTAGATCGCGGTCTCTACCGCGCGAAGACTCTGCGCGAGTCTGTTAGCCTCCTCCATCGCGGCCTCAGCATGGGAACGCCCGAGGGCTTCGACGATCGAAGGAACGAGGAGTTCGAGCGATTCGCTTCTCTCGCGATCGTATCCCCCCGGTGCGTTGGCCACGCCGATCATGCCGATGATCCGGCCCCGCAACAGCAGCGGAACGCCGAGGAACGCAGTCAAGGGGGGCTGCCGCTGATCGACTCGCCCGGCGTTCACGATCTCGGCGGGGCTGTTCGTGAAGAAGGCCTTGCCGTCCTGGAGGATCGGCTCACACAGCTCCGTCAGCCGAAACTGACCGGCAGGAGCCCGGTGCCCGAAGCGGTCGTACTCGCACGCGGACCACGTCGGATCACTCGTGGCCGTCTCTCGCAGGACACCATCTGCGGAGAACTCACCGATGAACCCGTATTCGCTCTGTGTGATCTCGATCGCAACGGCCACGCAGGCAGCCGCGACCGCCTGCTCTGGGGAGCCTTCCTGGGCGGCATTCAGGATCCGGTTGATGCCCTGCGCGACTGCCGCGCTGCGTGCCATCTGCGCGCTCCGATCCTGATACGAGGGTCTCTTCGAACTCTTGCCCATGCCTGATTGGAGCGCCGCCTTGCCCTGCCCATGTGTGTATTCCCCACCATGTCGGAGGACGTCGAAGGGGGATACCGGCGAATCTGGAACCTTCGCTGGCCGCCGGACCGTCGCCTCTGGCCACCTGCGCCTGCACGCAGCGTGAACAGTGTCTTTAGACTGCGCAACCTGCGAGTGCGATGCGATCGCGCCGGGAATCTCAGCCTAGACCGTCATGCGCGTGCGCGGCACGCCGGCGGGAAGGAGATGTGATGCAAGCCACAGATCAGGCGACTCGGGTCCTGGCTGCGAAGAGGCTGATGAACGAACCCGTACGTAACCGGCAGGGTGAGGACGTCGCCGGTGTCGAGGACTACATCATCGACTTGAACAGCGGCTGCGTGCAGTACGCCGTTCTCTCGTCCGGCGGGTTCCTCGGCATGGGCGAGAAGCTGTTCGCAGTACCATGGCCCGCGATGAGGCTCGATACGGAGCGTCACTGCTTCGTCCTGGACGTCGACAAGGACGCGCTCGAGCGGGCGCCGGGCTTCGACAAGGACAACTGGCCGACGGCGGAAAGGAGCGACTACCGCTCCTCGGTGGATTCGTACTGGAGCACTCGGCGACTCAGCGACGCCTACTGATCGTCCTCGGCCGAGCCCTCCTCGACCGCATCGGGTACGTGCTCCTTCGCCGCCTCGGTCTCGTGCGAGTAGCGGTCCCGAAGCTCGCTGAAACGCGCCTGAAGCGTGGACAGTTCCTCATCGGTGAGCTGCTCGACGTCGATCAGACCGGTCCGGGCGCTCCCTATCGCGCGCAACAGTTCGTCGAGCTTGATCTGGATAGCTCGGGTGTCACGGTTCTGCGCGTTTTGGATGAGGAACACCATGAGGAACGTGATGATCGTCGTCCCGGTGTTGATCAACAGCTGCCACGCCGACGACCAGCCGAACACCGGACCGAGCGCCAACCAGGCCACCACGGCGACGGTGGCGATGACGAAGGCCGACGCCGAACCCAGAGCTTCGGCCACCCTCCGAGCGATCTCTCCGAATAGGCGACGCATGCAGCCCCCTCTCGTTGCGCCGATACGGGCGCTGAACCTCACCGCCGTCCCATGAGGTCAGTCCGCGTGGTGAAGATTCCCCTCCGATGCCGCGCACACACGCTAGCAGCACTTTCTCGATGTTCATCAGTGTTCAACCCACGTTCAGCGAGGCATGGCCGGCAGCGGGAACGTATGTAGCGACGAGTCAAGAAGTGGACGCGTTGTCTCTCGCAGGAACAATCGCCGTAGCCGACGATGAGCCCCGGGAGACAGCGCGAAGATTCGCAAGCACGCGTGTGCCAGCACACGCCTGGGCATTGGAAAGGAGGGGCCACGATGCTTTGGACAATTGCTGCGATCCTCTTGGTTCTCTGGCTGCTCGGTCTGGTTACAGGCACCACGTTGAATGGGCTCATATACATTCTGCTGGTCCTGGCCGTGATCGCGGTCATCATCCAGCTCATCTCCGGTCGTAGAGCCGTCTGAATGAACGTCGAAGTGCAGTCAGTCCGTTACAGCTGCCCGAATCTCGAGAGGAGGCGATCATCATGGCCCGTGCCGTAGTCGGCCACGATGTTGGCCGCCGTTCCATAACCACCGTCGAGCGGAAGCGACCGGTCGAGGCGATTGTCATTGACGCGATCTGGTTGATCGTGGGAATCGTGCTCGTTCTCCTTGCCCTCCGCTTCGTTCTGCTCCTGCTCGGCGCCAACCCGGATGCGGGTTTCACCCAGTTCATCTACGCAGTGACCGCGCCGCTGATGGTACCGTTCACCGCCGTATTCGGTGAGACAGTTCTCGATCAATCGGTCTTCGACTGGAGCACGCTCCTCGCTATGGCGGTATACGCGCTGATCGGATGGCTTCTCACTGCGCTCGTGGCGGCACTTACACCGAGGGCAAGCTACGAGGCCGTCGAGACCGAAAGCGCCGCTAGCGCCGATGAGAGCCGAGTCGTCGCACAGGAACCAACCGAAACGGTCGTCAGGAAAGATGACACCGCAGTCGGACCTGACGACGACACGGTAGTCCTGCCCGACGGACGCGTCGTCCGCCGAGAGGACCACATGCCCTAGGAATCCGAAAAGTCCGTTTCAGGGCGAGCGTGGTTGCGACATCACGCTCGCCCTTTCTGTGCGCGCGACTAGTGTCGCGTGGCTTGCGTCCAGAACATCGAAGGCCTCTTGCCGACAAAGAGCACCAACGTGACAGCACCCGTGCCCACGACCATAAGACGAAAGACATCCACAAGAAGGGCGTCTCTTGGAGTGGCGACGCTCTCCTGCGCTCCCGACACGAGCTGATGCCAGCCCGTCGCCCATGCGAAGACGCCGAAGATCAGCACGAAGACCAGCGAGCCGAGAACGTAGATGACTTTACGCGTCGGCGAGGCGCCGAGAGCGGCGATGATCATGCTCCATGCCGGAACCATCGCAATCGGGAGGTACAGCAAAGACGCAATAAACGGAGACGCGCTCCGCGCGAGTACCAGCAGCGGCACGCCTAGGATTGCAGTCACCAGCAGGGCGAATAGACCGAAGCGCCAAGGCCGGCTACGCGGAGGTTCGGGCATTCGACAGCCACACCGCCCACATGACGAAGACGACCAGCATCATCCCGAACTCGAACAGATAGTCGTGCACGATGTAGAAGGCATCGCCGGCCAGCAGCTGAGAGGCGTAAGCAACGCCGATGAGCCGCAGGATGTTGGCGACTTGCAGCAACGGAAGGCCTATGGCGAGCGCGATCAAGCGCTTCTTCCAGCTCACGGGATATGCGACGACCAGAGCGGTGTAGACGACTGCTAACGTCGCCGCCGTGCATTGCGGCTCGACCAAGAGTGATCGGGATGGGAGCAAGATGGTGTTGCCCGCAACCGTCGCAGGAATGCCGAAGAGACGGGCGCCGGCACCTGCGGTCGCAGCTATCCCCGAGGTGATCCACGTCCACGCGGCCCAGTCCCCACTGAAGTTCGTCACTGTGAGAAGAACCGCCAGTAGGCTCACGAAGACCGCCACGACCCGCCGCACGGAGCGCGCTGGCAACGTGCGCTGTATGAGAGAAGCCTTGGCGACAGGCACCTTTGGCTTGTGGCGACCGGCCATCTCTATCCCCATGTCGAGGCGGCACCTGCTCGGCAGGTTTCCAGCATAGACGGCAAGACAAGCGTTGACCACGCCGGACAGAACGAACCCGAGAGCATCGTCTTGCTTGAGGCGTTCCGAGGCGGGTTGTCTCCGGCGCGCGCCTCAGACGCGATCGAAGCATACGAATGGCGCCCCGCGCGATGCACGGGACGCCATTCAGATGTCGACGCTCGAAGGGCACACAGCGGGCTGCTGAGCCTCAGCCATGCGCCCTCTGATACGAATTCAGCCTAGCGGATCCAGAACCATTGCTTCGCGGACTCAGACGCGGCGTGGGCCGTGTCTGCGTGCGAAGCCTGCACCGCCCAACGCGTTCTTGGGTTGGTGCTCCCGAAGGCGCTCATCGGCACAGTCACCTGCCACTTCGACGCGTAGTCACTCTGACGACCGGTCCATGGCAGCCAGTACTTCCACTTGCTGATCTTCGCAGTGAGGGTCATGGAAGGCTGCTCTACCCACGTGCGGTTGACCAGCTTCGAGAACTTGAGGGTCACGACGTCGGTTCCCTTGGTGTGGACAGGCCATATGAGCCCGCGGAACTGGACGGCGCGAGGAGTCTTCTTCCTCGGCTGAGAGAATACGACCTGAGGCTGCGAGACGCGCGCCTTCACCGTGACGGTCGCCACAGCGCTCGTCGCCACGCCACTCACGATGGCGCGGAACTCGGTTGTCTGATTGAGCCACGGGGGCGTCGCGGTGAAGGAGAACGACGTTGCGTCGTCAGAGCGCTTCGCGGTGATCCTGCGACCGCTCCAGTCCGTCCATGTTCCGCCGTCAACTCGGCGATACTGCACGGTCACTGTCGCGGGAGAGGACGCGAACCCGTCCAGGCCGACGAATACCCTACTCATATGCGGGTAGGTCACAACGGATGGCTTCGTGGTCACCACCAGCGAGTACGCGGCAAACGCGCTCGCCACACCTGTCAGAACGAGCGCGAGCACGACCACCAGTGCGATCAGGCTCTTTGCGGTTCGATGCATAGCGGTCACCTCCTTTCCTGTGTCCCCGTTGCATGCTTCGCGCCAAGGCGCGCACGCCGAGTCTCCTCGCGCGCGGTTGCAGCGTGGTTGGGTGACAGTTGAGTTCGGGTTGTCCTCGGGCACAGGGGAAGGCGGTGACTCGCCTCCTCAGGTGCAAACGCGTGTCATCGCGGAGCATCCTGAGATGGCTCCCGTCGCACCTGCCGTCCGGCTCGCGCATAGAAGGGCGCTGCAAGTCCCACGAAGACTGACCCGATCACCCAGGCGAGGGGAATGCTGTACCGTTCCGCGATCCAGCCGAGAGCCGGCTGACCGCCCGCGGCGCCCGCGTCGGCGAAGAATGAGTCGATGGACAGCACGGTCGCGCGCTGCGCCGAAGGAATCTGCTCGTTCAGGAAGGCCTGCCGGACCGGCGTGACGATCCCGAACACGAATCCAAAACCGAGCCACAGCACGGTGGCGACGGTGAACGGGAACAGGCCCGGCTGCCTCGCCACCAGACCGACAGCCCCGACTCCGGCCGCAAGTACCGCCATCGCGACGAAGCATGCCGCCAGCACCCCGGCCGCTTCTCGGCGACCCTCCCCGCGCGTCATGACGCGGCGAACAACCGCATTCCCAGCGATGCCGGCAAGCGAGAAGGCGGCAGCCAAGGCACCGACCAGCCACACGTACTCCCTGCCCAGTAGATCGAGTGCGAAGCGCTGCCAAGAGTAGAACGCGAACAACATGAACACGCCGAACAGCAACGATGCCGCCAGCAGCGGTCGCACGACTCGATGGCGCCAGGCATAGGTCCTGCCCGCGTCGAAGATTGCGCGGGTCTCACTGCCGAAGCTCGCAACGCGAAGCGGTCTGCGCTCGAACCCCACGTCGCGCATCGTGACGAGGGTCACCGCAAACGTCACGACGAGCAGCGCCGCGCGGAAGAGATACGGAAGCGAGAGATCGTACTGGCCGATGATGCCGCCCGTCAGCGTGCCTATCAGCATCGCCGCGCTGGTGACGACGCCGTTAAGCGCGAAGACGCGTTCCTTGGGCTCGGTGTATCCGGTGTAGTCGAGGGCGTCGACGAACCACGCGTCGACGGCGCCCGTCTGGAAGGTGAACCCCAGCCCTATCAGGACGGAGGCCCCGACGAACCACCAGATCCCGAGAGAGTATTGGGCTCCGGCGACATAGAGAAGTGTCGAGACGAAGAGGGTCGCGCTCGAAAGGAGGAACGACGCTTTTCGGCCGATGGTGTCGGCAATGACACCGGTGGGCACCTCGAATAGGAGACTCCCGAGGGTGAACGCCGCATTGGCGAGCATCACTTGGAAGATGGTGAGTCCTGCATCCATCAGGAAGAGCGTGTTCACTCCCCAGATGATGGAGGCAGCGAGAGTGAAGGTCGTGTTCGCTGTGATATAGACGCCGACGACACGCCGGGACGTGTACGGCGAGGCCGACATCAGTCAAGCCAAAGACTGGTCTTCAGCCTCCCAAAACACCCATATGTGGAAGCCGCCCGATACTCCACGAACCGTCCCGCTCCGGGTGCGTTGATAGTCACCCCATCCCCAACGTACATACCCACGTGGTGGATGCGGCTCGGGCTCGAGCTGAAACACAGATCGCCAGGCAGCAGCTGCGACACCGGCTTCGCATCGCACAACCGCCACTGCGACCCCGAGTAGTGCGGGAGCGAGATGCCGGCCGCCCTGTAGGCATACAGAACGAGCCCGGAGCAGTCGAACACCGTCGGACCAACGCCCGCCCAGACGTAGCGCTTGCCAAGCTGCTTCAAGGCGGTGTCGACCGCTTTGAGCCTGGCGCCCTGCACGTCCGTCTGTGGAAGCAGAGCGCCGTCCGAGATCTCGAAACCGTCCAGCGCGATCTGCCTGCCGGCGGACAGAGGGTTCTTGCGTCCGGTCACCACTATCTTCAGCGTGTGAGTCCCTGGACGAACGACTCCCGAGTCGAACACGACGGCATCGACGTGCGGACCCGCCGAGTAGAAGTCGGCTGCCACGTAGGGCGCGCCGTCGACACTGATGGACGCGACGCCGGAATACGGCGCGGTCAGGGCCCGGAGTCGCATCCGCGTGCCGGTGAAGCGCAGGGTTGCCGAAGCCGACGGCGCCTGCGAGACCATAACCTCGGCGCCACCCACCGTCGCGACGCGGCTCGCCCACGTACCCTTGAACAACAGGCGCCAGTCGTCGTGCTCGAACGTCGCACCCGACTCCAACAAGGTGCCCCTCACGTCGAGCCCGGCCACTCCGAGGGCGAAGGAGGAGCTGCGCGACGAGTGTTTGCCGGTCATTCGGATGCTGATGGTGTGCTCTCCCCAGGGGAGAGTGCTCGACGACCAGAGGACGCGCCCGGTAGTGAGCGCGTAGTCGTAGAGATCGACCGTTCCGGCCGACCGACCGTCGACAAAGACTTCGGCGATGCCGAATTCCGGTCCGCGAGAGCCGATCCATGTCGCAGTCGCGCCCCGGAATCTGGCGTCGAACCGGCTCCTCACGTCTCGCGTGCGCATCTCGGCCGGAGTGGACTCGCTCGAGGAGGCAGTCGATTCCCATGCCCCCATCGTCGCCGTTCTCCCGTCGGAAGCCGGCACGCGGGCTACGCCCGACGGGCGCGCGGACTCTTTGAGCGAGCCACCAATGACGTGAAGTGCGTCCACGGTGATCAGCTTGCGCGCGGCTCCTGGCGCCGCACTTGCGACGCGGATCGTGGCCCGGTGCGATCCCGGACTGAGGCCGCTCACGCTGTAGACCTCGCGGCGGTACGCCGTCTCCGCCGAGGTCTGGCTGACTGTCGCTTTGAGGGCCCCGTCGATAAGGACCTGAGCCGATCCGTTCTGCGGCGACAGCGACCCGATCCATCTGAGTCCGGTGCCTTCGAAGTCGATCGTCAGCTCGCCGTTGGAGTCGGTCGAGTACATGTAGGCCCTCGAGGACATGCGGCTGTTCCCGTTTCGCCTCCACGACCCGGATGCCGACAGACGCGCGTCATCTTCTTCGACGGGCGTGAACGCGAACGGACGTGAGGACTTGAGAACGGTCCCGGACACGTCGAACGCGTCGATCCCCACGCGTTCGCCGCGGCTGGCGGAGACCGCCGAGCCGAGCGCGCGAATCTCGAGTACGTGCTCCCCCGCCCCGAGTCCCGCCTTAGCCCACAGGACCTGCTGGGTTCGCGTGGACGGAAGCGTAGAGGCTCAAGATCCCCTGCGACGTTCCGTCGAGCACGACTTCCGCTTCCCCGGAGGTGGGTGACTTGAGCCCCACCACACTCACGGACGAGCCGGTGAACCTGACTGCGATGGCCCCGCCACCCGTGGAGCAGTACCGATACGTGTCACCTGAGACGACTGACGATCCCGCGCGCGCCCAGGCACCTGCCATCCCCAGACCGCGGGTCCGACTCTTCGACTCTGCGCGGCGCCCACTGAATCGATCCCGAGACGTATGCGGCGTCGAGCGCGATCTTGCCGACATAGCTGGATGTCACGTAGGGCCGGACCTCGACGAGGTGACTGGCGCTCTTTAGCCCCACGGCGCTCCAGACCAGCTGGTTCTGGCGCGGCGTGGCGGCCTTCTGATCGATGGTCGCGACACGTACGCCATCCAGATAGACGCTGCCCTTGCCCAACGCGGCTCCGACGGGACCGGCTAGCGCCACCGCTGTGCCCTTGAAGGAGAGCTTGTAGCCGGAACCGCCAGTCGCGGAACGACGGTACGACCCTGCCGATGCCGAAGCATCCGCGACCTTCGACCAGGTGCCGTACAGCGTCACACGTCCGTCGGTCTCTTCGACACGCAGAAACCCCTCGGGGGCCGCGGGCGCTGTGAGCGAGCCTTTGACGTCGAGCGCGTCGATCATCACCTCGCGGCCGGTGCCCCTCTTACCTGCTTGAGCGAGAACCCGGATCTCAAGGCGGTGGGAGCCGTACGGCAGCGCGCCGGATGACCAGACCGCGCGTTTGGCCGCGTATTTTGCCGCCGATTGGTCTACGGTCGCGACGAGCCGGCCATCCAGATAGACGGCCGCTTTCCCGAGACCTGAGCCGACAGAGCCGACCCAACGGACCGCGCTGCCCTTGAACGTCGCAGCCACCAGAGCGCCTTTGGTCGCGCTCGCGCGGGCCGTACCGCCGGAGAAGCTTGAGGACGCGCTTTGCTTCCACGGCCCGACGTAGACGAACTGGCCTGAGTTCTCTTCCCTCCGCACGTACACCGTGGCAGTGGGCTCGGCGCTGGACGCGGCCGCGAGGCTGATGAGACCGGGGCTCTGAGGGAGTCCTGTCGCGGGGATCGGGCCCAGCAACGGGCCGCACACGGCGATCGCGCAAACCACGAGTACGGCAGCGACAGGGACGAAGCATCGGAAGGCTGGGAGAGGGGGTTTCTGCATCGAACCATCCTGCGGTCGATAGCGCTGCGATGAAGGCTGCGGTGGGTGCTGTAGAAGATCCGGGCGCATAGAGTATATATCGTCAGCTGCGACCTCAAGCATCAGCCGGAAGTACCGAGACCGCCGGCTAGCGCCTGATCGTCACTCGCACCAGGTGATGCCTCGTGAGCCTCGACAGCGCGACCACGTCGCGGTTGTACATCCTCACACAGCCGTGACTGGCCTGCGTTCCGATGGAGTCCGGCTGGCTGGTGCCGTGGATGTAGTAGCCGCCCCACGCCGGCAGCCGTCCGGTGCCCCTGCTCTTGCTGAGCGCCATTCGGAGGACACCCCACGCCCCGCCTGCGGGCCCCGGCGCGCCAAGCCAGAACTGGCCCGTGTGAGTCGGAGTCCCCGGCATACCCGTGGCGACCGGGTACACCCGTTTCATCTTGCGGTTCTGCGCGTAGTACAGGGTGAAATCGGACTTGTCGACGAGAATGGCCCGTGAGGTCGTGGGCGCCCACTTGAGCGACCAGAGGTGCAGCCGCAGCACGCGGAGGTTCCAGGCGTTTCTGGACCTGACCTCCAGCAGTAGCCGGCCGCTCGGCAGGCTACCGGGCAGAACGATCCGGTACGTCTTCCCGTCAGCCGATGCGACGACGGTGCAGCGACGTCCGCCGATCCGGACCAGCACGCCGCTCGCATCGGCCGTCGTCAAGCCGATTCTCTGGGAGGGCAGCACGAAACCGTTCTCGTATACGGTCACGCGCGGATACGTCGGCATGAATCCCGTCGTGTTCACGACGAGATCCACTTCTGTTGACGCGAGGATCGCGCCCGCCGAGTCGAACGCTACCGCCGACACATTCCTTGTGCCTGCGACGGTCAAGCGAACGCGAAGCGTACTCGCCGAATCCGGGACAACTGCGCGCGTCGCCTCGATCCCGTTGACTCGGACGGAGAGAGACGCAGCACCCGGCGGGATTCCGCCAACGTCGACGCTGACGACTCGCTCGTCGATCTCATGGCCAGCGAGGCGGAGTGTCAGACCACCTGGCAGTACGAACTCCTCGGCAAGGGCCGGGACGGTGAGAACCACAGCTGTAAGCACGGAAAGGAGCACGCCGAGGATTCGAACGATCCTTCGGGAACGGCCTGAGCGACTCAGCACGGAAGAACCCCCTCCCCCTGCTACGTCAGTAACGAGACACGATCACCCGCGTGAGCTTCTTGGTGGTTCGGCTCACGTAGTAGTCCGTTCGATTGGACCGTCCACCGGTCGAGTAGATGTAGTAAGTGCTCGACTTCATGGTCGGCTTCTTGAAGCCGTAGGCCGCTTTCAGCTGCGCCTCAGTACTACCTACCCTGACGCCTCGCGACGTGACGCACAGCGGCGTGTTGACCTCGAAGAGGAAGACGCTGTGTGACTTCTTCGCGTACATCTCGACGGGGTAGTGACCGGATCCGAGCTTGCGACCGAACCGGTACTCGTACACGGGTTGCGCGTAGTCCCGGTTCGTGTAGCGCCCCGAGTAGACGAACGCCCGCTTGAGGATCTTGACTGCCGAGGAGTCAGTCGCGCCCAAGCGCGCCGACGACACGCCGAGGCCCGGATAGAGAACCACGGTCGCGGCGTACGCCACGCTGGCCGTGCCTATGACACCCAGAAGGAGTGCTGTTATTGCGAGTCGTCTCATGGCCCTCTCCCGTGGGCTGATGGTAGCACGCTCATACCCGTACAATGAGGCTGCGGCATGCGTCGCAACGAAGTCACAAGATTGCCGTGTTTATCGGCGCACATGACGTCCGGCCCCGGAGCGGAGCGAACCGGAAGGAGCGCGTGGAGTGCGTTCGCGCGAAACGGCTCTGCGAGTGTCTTGGCTGGAGTTCGGCCTGCGACTCGTACTCGTGGCCGTGTTGCTTGTCTGCGTGGACGCGGCGCTGCAGGAGCGCGTGCCCGCGACGCGCGTCGCCTACGACTCGAACTTCCGCCTGCCAAAGGATGCCTCCCTCGACGGGATCGAACCGTTCGTGCGGAGCATCCGGCGGGTCCGCGCCGAGCATCCGAACGACGCCGTCGTCGTCTTCCTCGGCGCCTCGCCCGCGTACGGCATCGGCATCAAGGATCCGGGCAACACCTTCTCCGCTTCGTTTGAGAAGGCGGCGTCTGGCACAAAGACCGCACGTGGTGGACGTATCCGAGCGTTCAACCTCGCCGCGAACGGCCTGCTACTCGGCGACCAATACGTTATCGCAAAGGCGATCGGCGATGCGGCCGACCTCTTCGTCGTCCAACTGACCTACCAGACATTCGATCCCGAACGCAGCCGCTCGAGGATGCGCGAACCTGACCTCCCCGCGATGCTGCACGTTGCCCTCGGTCCCCGGGAGGCGCGGGTGTTGGGTGCGGAGCGCCGCACGGACACCTTCGTCGACCGCACGATCGACGAGACGGTGCGCGACCGGTGGTATGCGCTTCGAAACCAGGCCGAGATCACCTCGGCGCTCAAGCTCGCCGACGCACCGAGTCGCCTCTATCGTCTGGCGGCGGGGGCCGGTGCAGCGCAGGCGACGGCGGACGTCGCGAAAGCGGAGGAGAGGCGACGGCGACACGGGCGCGGACCCGACCACTCCCTTCGACGAACTCGACCCCGCGCTTCAGATGGTGGCGATCTCGCGCGCCGGCGAGAACAGCTCCTTCGACCTCGAACCGGGCAACAGTGAGTTGAAGATGTTGCGTCGGCTCGCCGCACTGATCCGTTCGCTGGACCGGGACGCCGTCTTCTTCCTCGCGCCGATGAACGAAGACATCATGACCGCGTACGAAGTGCTGGACGAAGCGCAGTACAAGCGCAACGTCGACCGCCTCCGGACCTCGGTCGCTCCCTCAGGGTTTCGGCTCCTCGACTATCACGACGCCCCGTTCCTCACATCGGCCGACTTCGTTGATCTGACGCACACGACCGACTCCGGCGGGAGACTCACCGGCGAGAGGCTGTGGAAGGACCTGCGCTCCGTGGTCGAGAGTCTTCCCGCGCGATGATCTTCGGCTCGCTCACCTATCCCCTCTTCCTCGCCCTCTGCGTCGGCGTGTGGTGGGTCCTGCCTCGAGGAGCGCGGCCCTGGCTGCTCACGGCCACCGGCATCGCGTTCTATGCGTACTACGCGCCCGAGTCGGTGCTCCTCGTCGCGCTCGTCGCCGCGAGCGTGTGGCTGCTTGGCCGGTACGCGGAAAGGAGCCGGCTCGCATTCTGGGCGGGCATCTTGCTCCCACTCGGCGCGCTCGCCTACTTCAAGTACTCGGGAATGCTCACGACTTCGCTCGGGTGGGCGGCATCGCGCGCGGGACTCCGACTGCCCACCGTGGAAGGGCTGTTCCTTCCCCTCGCGATCTCGTTCTTCACCTTCGAGTTCGTGCACTACATCGTCGATCGTCGGAAAGGCATGATTGCCGAGCGTCCGGCGTCGCACTTCTTCGCGTTCGCGTTCTTCTTCCCGACGATGGTCGCCGGCCCGATCAAGCGTTTCGAGGGGTTCGACGACCAGCTTGCGAAGCCAGCTCTCTCGGCCGAGGAAGCCTGGAACGCGGTCGTGCGAATCGCTGTCGGCGCGGCGAAGAAGATCGTGGTAGCGGACTCGCTCGCGGTGTTCGTCCAACCGCTTCTTCAGCGCCAAGGACTCGCCGACCTGTCGCCGCGAGTCATCGTCGTCGCGCTCGTCGCATACTCGCTTCGCATCTACTTCGACTTCTCGGGCTACTCCGACATCGCGATCGGCTCCGCGAGGCTCTTCGGCCTGAAAGTGCCCGAGAACTTCGACTGGCCTTATCTGCGCACGAGCATCGCGGGTTTTTGGCGACACTGGCACATGTCGCTGCAGACCTGGATCGCCGACTACATCTACAAGCCTCTCGGCGGGAGCAAGCGCGGTTTCGGCCGCACGGTCGTGAACACGCTGGCGGCCATGAGCATCTCAGGGCTGTGGCACGGCGCCGACTGGCACTTCGTCGCGTGGGGCGTCTACCACGGGGTGCTCCTCGTGCTCTACCGCATCTGGCGCGTCTTCGTGCGGCCGCCGACCCTGGGTCGCCTCGACGAGGCCGACTCCGCGTCGGGCCGAGTGTGGCGATGGCGGGGTTCAGGTGGGCTCGAGCCGGCGCAAGCGGGCTGCTCACGTTCTCACTCGTGACGCTCGGCTGGGGACTGTTCATCATGCCGCTGTCGCGACTTCGCTATCGTGCTCCGTACGCTGGCAGGGGTGGTGTAGTCGCGTGAACGACACCACCCGCCGGATCCTGAGAAGCGTGCTGTGGGCGCTCGTGCTCGCGTTGCTCATCTTGCTGATCGCGCTGTTCTCTGGAGCAGGATCCAACTTCATCTACATCAGGTTCTAGGTGACGTCCGTGATTGCCTGGGCACGCGCGGCTGGCCGCCCTTCGGCCCGCCTAGTAACCTCCAGAACCCAGCCGCCGCCATCGGCCCGCATCAGGTGATCGCCCTCGACGAAGCAACACGCGCCATGACCAGAGAGGACTGTTCGCTTGGAGGATCCGATGTCAGCGACCAACCCCGGCTCCCGCCGCTGTGACGGCCACGCACACAACCTGCCCTCGCTGAGCGCCGCGTTCCACTGACCGTCCATGACGGGCCAGCCGAGGATCTAGCCGCGTGCCGCAATCCCAGAGCTGCATATGCGTCTCCAAGGCAGACACGCTTCCGGCACGAGAGGAAGATGTCGAAGACTGCCATCCGATTCCGAGTGCCCTCCCCGAACGGAAGTCGATCTTGCTGACCGGCGACGTACACCGTGTCTCCCAGATTGGATCGCCGTCAAGGTCATCTTTCCGAAGCAGTCTCAGTCGATCATCGCCGGTGACTACAGGACCTTCTCGCCATCGGGCTCGCTCCGCGAAGTCGATCGCCTCACGCGCTGACCTACGCACTCGCCCCTTCTCGTCCAGGAAGACGAGCTCAGTAGTCCCATCGTCGAGGGGTCCCGACTGAAGCAGAATGGTAGTCAGGTCTTGCGAGAATGACGCCCGACCCAGATTCGGCCGCACCAGCGGTGTCCCCGACCAGGTCCTCTGCCCAGACTCGAAGTAGCTGACGCGTCCCAGACGGCCGTCTCCGGCGACTTCGATAGCGCACACACGAGATCCGCTTCGGTCCATGCCGACGAGAAGAATCGCGCCGGGATCGCATTCCGTCTCCAGTAGCATCGACTGGCGCGCTTGTGTGTCGCGCCAGTCGACGACCGCGACTCGGGCAACCCGCTGATCGATGTCGATGGTCCCGACGGCTGTCCGCGGCACCTCGCTGGCGCACGCATACCCGGTCACCACACCGGCGCACGTCACCCACTTGGTCGGTGAGCCGTGAGCCGCGCGACCCCGGCCCATGCGAGCAGGCGTCTCTCCGGCGAACGCCGTTTCTCCGCACCGCGAATGAGGCCCCGGTGATGCTCACCACCCCCACGGCCGCGATCACGGCGGTGGGTCTGATACCGTCGACCCCAACGACTGGCACGAGCGTACTTCTCATGGTGCCTCCGGTCACGCCCAGCTGACCTTGGCCGACAAAGGTGTCCCGATTAGCGGCACCCAATCGCACAGAATCGTTCGCACGTGATGCTCACCACCGCCACCCCTAAGAGTAGAGCACACTCGTCGGATTCCGCGCGGCACCGGAGTGGCTGCATTCGCAGGGGAGCGGCTCAGTCGCGGAAGTGAGGTGGGGCAGATGTCCATGTTCCGACGTTCGATCGTTTCGTTGCTGGCTTTCTGTCTGTTCTCGACCATCGCGGTCCCAAACGTAATAGCCCTCCACTCTGATGGGTGTACACAGGCGGACCGGCCTACGGGCCGACGCAGTCGACCGTGACCCGGCACCTACGTAACGTACTCGTCAGGGATGCGGGGAATCTGCTGCACGTGGCGGGTGAAGGACTTCCTCGGCGAACAGGCGTGATCAGCGACATGGAATCCGCACAGGTTCTCGACCTGCCCCGGTGGTCGGCCTCTCCATCAAGCGGGTCTTCGTTGTCCCCGCAACAGTCGGCGCTCGAGCGCGAACGCTTGCGGCTCCTGCGCTCGATGGCTACACAAGTTACGCATGGGTTCCGTCTCGACACAACGTTGCAGGAGCGACGTCGGAGTGCTCGGGACGGGACTGCGCGTTTTTATACAACCCCCCCGCGATCAATGCGCGAGACCCTTCTCCTCCGGCGATCTGGTTCGCCGGCCAGAACGTCAGGTAGCTCGCCGGGTTGCACGGGTCAGGGCGGAGTTCGCCTCGCGCCGAGGCTTCGAGCGACGCCGACGTTGTTCAGCCTGTATACACACCGCCCTGGCTTCCGAACACGGATCCGGGCGGCGATCTTGTCTGAGCGTGCGGGTGCGTTGCGGAAGCGTCCTCAGTCTGGGCAGTGAGAGTCTGCGCCGATCATCGGCCCAGCCGAC
>CAVRZR010000002.1:0-371143 GCA_963725795.1 uncultured Actinomycetes bacterium
CCGAATACGACAGCGCGCGCGCGAAGATGGGCGCCCAGTCAGGCTGGATCACCGGCCCGGCGACCGCCGCCTACGCGGGCGTGGCTGCCGCCGAGACCGCCGGCATGAGCGCCACCGGCGCCGAGGTCCGCTTCTGGGCCTACGTCGACACCGCGAACCAGAACCGCGTCTTCACAGACGGCGGGGCCTCCGAGGTGCGGCTGAACACCTCGGGCCAGGTCATGGTCTACACCAAGCGGACGGCCGCGGGCTACACGCCCAACGCCTACACCGTCGTGGGCACCTACGCCACGGGCTGGACCGAGTACCGCTCGTCTACGACTTCTCGAGCGACACCTACACGCTCTCGTCCCGCACCACCGCGGGCGGCGCGTGGAGCGATCTCAAGTCCGCCGGAGCGGCGACGCGAACATCCCGATGCGCGAGGCGAGCGACCGCACCGCCACCGGCGCCGTGCTCTTCCGGGCGTACCAGAACGCCAACCTCTGGCTCGACGACGTCACCTACTCCAACACCGGCGTCAATGACTCGCGACGTGCCGCGCGAGGGCTGCCAGCTCTGCCACGCACCGGGGATCACGCCGACCACGGATTGCGCCACCTGTCACCCAGCCGGGCGATTCCGCATGGGTATGAGCGCCTGACCCATACGGCGACTCCCGCCAACGGCGTGATGATCTCGGGCACGACCTTCGACGTGGCCTGCTCGACGTGCCATGAGCTCGAACTCGGGCCGCTGCACACGACCGCTATGTGCGCAACGTGCCACGCCGCCGCCGTTCCCGCGCTCGAGACCGATGGCGGCTGGGACAAGGGCTGCGCACAGGCCAACTGCCACGCAGGCACTTCGACGGTGCCGATGCACGAAGATGTCGACGCGTCGCATGCCATCCCGACTGCGAGTGCTGCGACATGCATCTCATCCGGTTGTCACGACGCGGCGTCAACCGCCGTCTTCGAGGGCAAGAGCTTGGCCGACCTCCACGCGAATGCCTCGACCACCGTCGGTGAAGAGACGCGCGCGAGCTGTCAGATCTGTCATGCGTACGGGCGTCACACCTGTCGCCGACTGCACCACCGCCGGCTGTCATGCGGATCGCGCCGAACCGCACGGCTACTCCGCGGCTACCCACACTGCCACGCCCGCCAATGGCGTGACGATATCGGGGACCACGTTCGACGTGGCATGCTGCGTCTTGCCACGAACGTCGAACTCGGGCCGCTGCACACCACGGCGACGTGTAGTACGTGCCATACGGTCCTCGTGCCCGATCTCGCCACCGACGGCGGCTGGGACAAGGGTTGCGCGCAAGCGAACTGCCACGCGGGCACCTCGACGGTGCCGATGCATCAGAACGTCGATGTCGACCACACGATGCTGGCTGCGAACGTCGCCAGCTGCATCGCAGCAGGGTGCCACGACTCCGCGGCAACTGCAGTCTTCGAGGGCAAGAGCCTTGCGGACCTCCACGTCGGCGCCACAACCACGGTGGGCGGGGAGACCAGGGCAAGTTGTCAGATCTGCCACGCCAGCGGCGTGACGCCGGTGGCCGACTGCACGACCGCGGGATGCCATGCCGATCGGGCGACTAGCCCGCACGGCTATCCCGCCGCAGCTCACGTGGCGGACAGCTCCTGCGTGCTCGACTGTCACGAGCCGACGCAGGGAATGACCGAGCTCAAGCCGCTGCATGAGGCGGCGTTGGGAACGTCCGTCGCGTGCACCGCATGCCATAGACGCCTGGTGCCCGCATTCGAGGACAAGTGGCCGACCGGCTGGGACAAGTCGTGCACGGCATGTCACCCGGTCGCCGATCTGCATCCCGCACGGGCTGAGGCCCACACCGGTACGGACGTGGCATACAAGGCCGAGAGCTTCTTCGGGAATGGGTGCAGTTCTGAGCCCGGTCACACGGACATGCTCGTCCTGCCACAGCATCGCAACATCGCCGACGTTCACTCGAAGATGCCCGGCAACGGCTGTGGGGTCTGCCACGGTGACGGCAAGGACCCCGGCGCAGGAGTGCCTGGATTGCCACAAGCCGGGCTACGCCACGACCTACACCGTGCCGGGTACGCCCTCGGCCGACATCTTCGCGAACACGAGTCCCGAGCAACGACGAGTACATCACTCCTGGTTTGACGTACACAACCACTCCTGCAGGTCTGCCCGTCTACGACGCGGTCAACACTCCGTGGACGTCGGGGACCCCGGCAGAGTACGTGACGATCACTTCCATCGGCGCAGGAGGAGTTCGCTTCGGGTACAGCGCATCGTCGATCCCATCGAATGCCAAGATCACGCACGTGGAGATCTACGCGAGGGGGAAGAAGACGACCTCGACAGTCCGGAGCATGCAGGGTGTGTTCAAGATCGGTGGGCAGACGTACCTGAGCTCGAACTCGAACGCGCTCACCACTGCCTGGACGGCGACAACCGGAGGCTTCCGGTTCTCGACATCGCCGAGCCGGTACGACTACACGAGGGAGCCGCTGTACGGCGAGTTGGTCAACCAGAACCCGGCGACCGGTCAGGACTGGACGCCCGACGAGCTGAATGGCGTCGACCCGGACAGCAGTCTGCAGGCCTTCGGTGTCAACGTGACGGCGGTGGCCGCCGCAAACAACGTCACCCTGGCCCAGATCTACCTGAAGGTCACGTATCACACGGTCGGCGCGCGCAGTGACGAACTCCGACGGTTGGCACCCATACGTACCACGGGAACAACGTGAAGTACCTCGTCGATCCGTCTGATGCGCCAGCCGGTCAGCGCTTCATGGGTACCGCTGCGGCGCATGGCTGGTACGAAGCACTGTACTACCAGGACTGCTATGACTTCTGTCACCGCGGCAACTACGGCGCTCCCACGTTCTCCGCCAATCAGGGTGAGTGGATGTGGTACAGCGTCGGCGGCGACCCGAGTTCGTACGGTAATCCCGTGAGGACGAGGACACTCACATTGCGGGAGATCGCTATACCGACTTCATCACCGGTCCTGAGCTTCAACACGCAGTACATCTTGGGCACTGGAGACACGGGCGCGGTCGAAATCTCCACGGACAATGGGGGCACGTGGACACCGCTGTCCGGAACCGTGGGTGGATCTACCCTGTCCAGCCTGACCGGTAGTTCGTCCGGTTGGGTCTCGGCGAGCTACGACCTGTCTGCGTACGCCGGACAGTCGGCCAAGCTGCGCTTCAAGTACTACAACAGTGTGTCGTCTGGCACCGAGGGCTGGGCGTTCGACTCACTGGAGATCTCGGGCGACGGAGCCACGCTGTTCAGCGACGACGCCGAGACGTTGAAGCCAGACTGGACCAATAGCTTCTGGACTCGCTCGATGGGCGCGTTCCCGTACTAGCAGGGGATGGGTCGAGATTCGAGACGGTGGGGCCCCGCACTGCGGGGCCCCACCCTATGTGGCACCGTGGAACCACGGTTTCCTCATTAAGAGAGGTTAGGCAGATGTAACGACTCTGAAACGGTGCTAGAGTGTCAGTTGGGGGACGGGCGTCTAGAGAGCCGGTCCCTCGGGGGCGCTTCAGGGGTGGGGCGCTGCAGTTGCGACGGTTGCAATGCCATGGTTCGGCCCTGGTTGTTCCTGCTTGGAACGACCACACAAGGAGGGGATGCCGCATGACTGTCCAAAGGCGATGGCGGCGCTTCAAGGCGCTGTTCGGAACCGGCCTGCTACTGGCCTTCCTGTTCTGCTTCGGCGTACTGGCCGAAGGGGCTCTTCGCCGCGCCGGCGACGCTCGTCGATGCCGGCTTCGAGTCCGGCACCGACGGTGCGAGCCTCGCACCCGCCTGGACGCTCTCGGGCGCCCCGCAGAGGGCCGAGTACGACTCGGCGAGAGCCAAGAACGGCTCGCTCTCGGGCTGGGTGCAGGGACCGAGCACGGCCGCCTACGCCGGTGTCGCGAACGCCGAGACCGCCGGCATGGCCGCTGACGGGGCCGAGATGCGCTTCTGGGCCTATTTCGACACCGCCAACGAGAACCGCGTCATCACCGACGGCGGCGCCTCCGAGGTGCGCTTCAACACCTCGGGCCAGGTCATGGTCTACACCAAGCGGCACCGCCGCCGGCTACACCCCGAACGCCTACACCGTCGTCGGCACCTACGCGGTCGGCTGGACCGAGTACAAGCTCGTCTACGACTTCTCATCCGACACCTACACGCTCTCGTCGCGCACCACCGCGGGCGGCGCGTGGACGGAGCTGAAGGCCGCGGGCGCGTCTGGCTTCGACATCCCGATGCGCGAGGCGACGGACCGCACCGCCACGGGCTCGCTGCTCGTGCGCGCGTATCAGAACGCCGACATCTGGATCGATGACGTGGCCTACGCCGCGGGCGGGATCACCGAGCCGGGCACCGCGACGCGTCGTCGACGCCGGCTTCGAGGACGGCGCCGAGGGCACGCGCCTTCGACGGCACCTGGACGCTCTCCGGAGCGCCCCAGCATGCCGAGTACGACGCCGCGCGCGCCAAGATGGGCGCCCAGTCAGGCTGGATCACCGGGCCGAGCGACCGCGGCCTACGCGGGCGTGGCCGCCGCCGAGACCGCCGGCATGGCGTCTGACGGCGCCGAGGTCCGCTTCTGGGCCTACGCCGACACCGCGAACCAGAACCGCGTGTTCACAGACGGCGGGGCCTCCGAGGTGCGGCTGAACACCTCGGGCCAGGTCCTCATCTACACCAAGCGCACCGCCGCCGGCTACACCGCGAACGCCTACACCGTCGTCGGCACCTACGCCGTCGGCTGGATGGAGTACCGCCTCGTCTACGACTTCTCACGCAGACACCTACACGCTGTCGTCGCGCACCGTCGTCAGGCGGCGCGTGGACGGCCCTCAAGGCCGCAGGCGCGCAGACCGCCGACATCCCCATGCGCGAGGCGCACAGACCGCACCGCCACGGGCTCCGTGCTCTTCCGGGCCTATCAGAACGCCAACTGGTGGCTCGACGACGTCGCGTATTCCGACTCCGGCATCTCAGAGGAGCCGCCCGCGCCCGACACCACGCCGCCGGCGGCCCCCACCGGGCTTCTCGCGACCGCCGGCACCGGCCAGGTCTCGCTTTCCTGGGCCGCGAACGCCGAGCCCGACCTTGCCGGCTACTTCCTGTACCGAAACGGCGCGCTCGTGAACGCTCGTGCCGATGATCGGCACCTCCTACACCGACCTCGGCCTTTCCTACGGCACCTACTCCTATGAGCTCTCCGCCGTGGACACCTCGAGCAACGAAGGCGCGAAGTGGCGCGCCTGCCGTGGCGGTGCTCTCGGCGCCGCCCGCGAGCCGACATGGCGCTCACGACCGAGGAGTGCAGCGTCTGCCACGACTTCGACCACGGCGATCCGCCGCCGTGCCTGGACTGCCACAGCTTCGGCGAGTTCCACAGCCCCACCGTGGCAGACCTCCACACCCCGGCCGACGTGACCGGGTGCGAGAGCTGCCACGAGGCCTCGCTCACGATCGAGCACAAGGACCGCACGCCCGACGCGGGCGGCGCCTTTGACTGCGAGACCTGCCACGCGAGCACCGATGCGCTCGTGACCGCCGCGATCGCCGCGGGCACCTCCGCCTGCGTCGCGTGCCACCCGAGCGCCGGTCACGCCGATGCCCACATCTCGGCGACGGCCGACAACGCCCTTGCCGGCACGACCGAGGTCTGCGGCGAGTGCCACGACGCCGACGTGCAGGTCGAGCACGCCAAGGCGACCTCGTCCTCCGCCGCCGCCGGCTGCGTGGCCTGCCATCCCGCGCCTCGCGACACCTTGAGCCCCTGGGACAAGGAGACCTGCGTCCAGGGCGGCTGCCACGTGGCGGGCAGCGCCGCCGCGATGCACGGCCTTGAGGCAGCGGACCACTTCATGCCGCTCACGCACTCCGGCTGTCTGCAGGTCGGGTGCCACGGTGACGAGTGGGGCAACAAGAGCATCGCCGACCTCCACGCCACCGCCGCGATGCCCTCGACCACCTCCAAGGTCGACGCAGGCTTCGAGTCAGGCGCCGAGGGAGCGAACCTCGGTGCGGCCTGGACGCTCTCGGGCGCGCCCCAGCACGCCGAGTACGACACCGCGCGCGCGCAAGAACGGCGCCCAGTCCGGCTGGATCACCGGCCCGTCGACCGCCGCCTACGCCGGCGTGGCGAGGCGGCCGAGACCGCCGGCATGAGCGCCACCGGCGCAGAGGTCCGCTTCTGGGCCTACGTCGACACCGCGAACCAGAACCGCGTCGTTCACAGACGGCGGCGACCTCCGAGGTGCGGCTGAACACCTCCGGCCAGGTCATGGTCTACACCAAGCGGACGGCCGACCGGCTACACCCCCAACGCCTACACCGTCGTCGGCACCTACGCGACCGGCTGGACCGAGTACCGCCTCGTCTACGACTTCTCGACCGACACCTACACGCTCTGCCAAGCGCACCACCGCAGCCGACGCGTGGACGCAGCTCAAGGCCGCCGGCGCCGCGACTGCGAACATCCCGATGCGCGAGGCGACGCGACCGCACCGCCACGGGCGCCGTGCTCTTCCGGGCGTACCAGAACGCGAACCTCTGGCTCGACGACGTCACCTACTCCAACACCGGCATCCCGACTCGGACGTACCTCGCGAGGGCTGCCAGCTCTGCCACGCACCGGGGATCACGCCGACGCAGAACTGCTCACCTGCCATCATGGACCGCATCGATTCCGCACGGGTACGATGCGGCGACGCATACGGCGAGCGCCGCGCGAACGGCGTAACGATCTCAGGCGTCTCGTTCGACGTGGCGTGCTCGTCATGCCACGCGGAACTGGAACTCGCGCCGCTGCACACGACCGCCACATGCACAACGTGCCACGGCGCCCTGGTCCCGGCCCTCGCCACGGCCTCAGTCATCGCTGACAGTTTCTCAGGGTCCAATCAGGGTACCGGGGTCACCATCAATGCGAACTACCCCGCGCTCGCGCAGACGTTCACGGCAATCGACGGGACTACTGGACTCGGCGACCGTGTCCTTGCAGTGCCTTGGATCCTTCCCGGGCACCCTCGAAGCCGAGGTTTACGCGGTGACCGGCACCTTCGGCTCCGACGCGTCACCAGTGGGGAATCCCCTCGCGGTGTCGGCGCCGCTGATCCCATCGAGCACGGGCGGCGCGTACGCCCCCTTCATGTTCACTTTCAACAACACCGTCTCCCTGACCGCAGGCGAGCACTACGCGATCGTGCTCAGGTCAACGGGTGCCCCCGTAGACTCAGGACTGTCGTGGGGCATCGAATGGGACTCTCCATTCCCCGGGAACCACGCTGCGTTCTACGCCCAAGGCGAACTACTGGAACAGCAACAACCTTGGAAGCCCAGACTTCATCTTCGCCGTCTACGAGACACCCGCCGACGGCTGGACCAAGGGCTGTGCGCAGGCGAACTGCCACGCAGGCACATCGACGTTGCCGATGCACGAGAACGTCAACACGAGCCACGCGATGCTGCCGACGAACGTCACGACCTGCGTTTCCTCAGGCTGTCACGACTCCGCGGCAACTGCGGTCTTCGAGGGCAATAGCCTTGCTGACCTCCACGTCGGCGCGTCAACGACGGTGGGCGGGGAGACCAGGGCGAGTTGTCAGATCTGCCACGCCAGCGGCGTCACGCCCGTGGCCGACTGTACAACCGCTGGCTGCCACGCCGATCGCGCCGAGCCGCACGGCTATTCTGCCGAAGCTCACGTTGCAGACAGCTCCTGTGTACTCGAGTGTCACGAGCCGACGCAGGGCATGACCGAACTCAAACCGCTTCATGAGGCCGCGGTTGGCGGTACCTTCCCCTGCGCGAACTGCCACCCGACCAAGGTCGACCCGATCAGGCCGTGGGACAAGACGTGCATGGCTTGTCACCAGCTGAGCACGCTTCATCCTGCTGCCGCTGCCCAGCATGCGGGCGACGACATCACCGGCGTGTACATCAATCCAAGTGGCGCAGGTCGATCGGCGAATGGCGCTTGCAGCGATCAGACCGGCTACTACAGCGGGTGCCACGACATCAGCAACGTCTCAGTGCTCCACAGCAAGATGGCGGACAATGGCTGCCCCGTCTGCCACGGCGAGGGAAAGACGCCGTCGGTCGTCTGCGACAGCTGTCACCCTGACGGTGCCACGGGCGGTCTCTACGAGCCGTATCCGTCGTATCCCGTACGACCCGAACGCAACGCTCGGGGCTCCTGGCTGGTATCACCACAACAACTACGCGTATCTGGAGGACCCTGCCGACAAGACGGAGCGCCCGTACTTCTTCTACACGGGCGGCGCATACCATCTGCAGGCATGGCCGACGAGCGGGTATCAGATCGGCCTCCAGGACCAGAAGTGCCGCGAGCTGTGCCACCAGAACAGTTGGGGCAGCGAGATACTACGGAGCTGTATCCGTGGACCACTCCGTTCGAGGGCTCGTACATGTGGTACAGCCTGCCGATGGGCGACTCGTGGCCCGACATGTCAGTGGTTCCGCGCAACCTGACGCGTACGGTCAACGTACCCGCCGGAGAGACCACCACGTTGACGTTCAAGGCGAACTGGTTCCTCGAGTACTACGACGACGGAGTACAACGACGAGACCTGGCGAGGACGACTTCATACTGCGACGGCTCCGACCAGGTCGAAGTGCAGGTTTCGACTGATGGTGGCACGACCTTCACAACGCTGCCCGGCACGATGGGTGGCATGGCGAACCCGGTCACCGGGAACTCCATGGGTTGGACCGACGCGACCTTCGATCTGACGCCGTACGCAGGTACGACCATCAAGCTGCGGTTCCTCTACGAACCTGACAAGTTCGGCGATCTTACAACTGGCAGTTGTACTATCCGTCCGGTCTGGTCTTCGACAATCTCAAGGTCGAGGGCAGCACTTCCGGCATCGATCTTCAGCGATGGTGCTGAGACCGTCGACCCTGGCTGGGAGGATGCCGGCTGGGCAAAGAATTGGTACCGCGCCACCAAGGCGTGGTGACGCCCTGAGGTAAGTCCTGTCATTGGTGACCGGAAACGAGCTGTGACACGATGAGGGCGGGCCGCAGGGCCCGCCCTCATCTGCACGTCGATCGCGATCCGCGCAAAGGAGTCTTACATGAGCGAACCTTCGTCTCCGGACGGCGGCGACACGCGAAGAACGCTGCTCTCCTGGAGGGGTTTGGCGATCCTGGCGGTCGCGGCGTTGATCACCGGTGTGGTACTCGCCATCGCCTTCGCTGGCGGACCGGCCACGGACGGGACGAAGACCGCGTCGGACGCCACGGGCGTACGGGAACCGTCCTCGTTGTCGACGGCCACCGCTGATGCCTCCCAGCCGACGACGGACGACGCGTCATCACCATCCCAAGAAGAGACCGTGACCTCGCCAAAGACCGGCGTGGCATCCGGTGCGAATTCGAAGGACAGCGCAGACGACGACGCATCGAAGGATGAGGAAGCGCCACCGGCTCGCGCAGAAGAACGCGGGGTACCCGGACGACGCGCGCCATCGGACAGCAGAGGACGCCGCAGACAAGGAGAGGCCGACGCTGACCCCAAAGGTGAGCGAATCGGCCGTCCTGGACGAGCTGAGATCCGAGTTCGGAGACGCCATCACCAAGGTGACGATTCAGGCGAGTGGCAGCGGTCTCGTCCGCATCGACGTGCGAACCGCCTATCCTGAGGCCGGTTCGACGGCCAAGGCTCTCGAAGTCGCCAAGTTCGCAGCGGGCTCGAGCGCGGTCGTGAAAGCCTACCCAAGCTGCACCATTTCCGCGTACGCGTGGCTGGACACGGGCCACAGCTACATCACCCGAGCGACAGCCGTCTACGTGGACGGGAAGCTCGCGCAGCCTCTGGATACGTTTCCCGCCGAGTCGAGCTAGCGTTCGCGGCCGGACACTACCCGCAGGGCCCGCCAATCGCGCGGGCCCTGCTCGCATTTTGGATCGAAGACGAAACACCCAGGAAACATTGAGCCGATAGGCTGTTCCAGTCAGTGGCTCAAGAAGTTGATCGGCACGCTCGCGCGGCCGGGACACGGAGGTAGATATGGCACCTACATTCGATAAGGACTACGTGCTCAAGACGGTCGAGGAGCGGGGAGTGCACTTCGTGCGCTTCTGGTTCACGGACGTTCTGGGCATGCTGAAGTCGTTCGCCGTCACGGACACCGAACTCGAGGGCGCGTTCGAAGAGGGCATGGGTTTCGACGGCTCCTCGATCGACGGTTTCACTCGTCTTGAAGAGTCGGACATGATCGCGTTTCCGTGCCCCGAGTCGTTCCAGGTGCTCCCGTGGCGCCCGACCGAGCAGGGCGTCGGCCGGATGTTCTGCGACATCGTCAAGCCGGACGGCGAGCCGTTCGAGGGCGATCCGCGGTATGCCCTGAAGCGCGTGACCAAGAAGGCCGCCGATATGGGCTTCACCATGTATGTCGGCCCCGAGCTCGAGTTCTTCTACTTCGCCGATGACCAGGACACGGAGATCATCGACAACGGTGGCTACTTCGACCTGACCCCGCTCGACGTCGCCTCTGACCTGCGACGCGAGACCGTACTCACGCTCGAGAAGATGGGCATCCCGGTCGAGTACTCGCACCACGAGGTCGCCCCCTCGCAGCACGAGATCGACCTTCGCTACGCCGATGCGATGTCGATGGCGGACAACGTCATGACGTACCGCTTGGTGGTCAAGGAGATCGCGATGGCGAACGGGGTCTACGCGACCTTCATGCCCAAGCCGATCTTCGGGCAGAACGGCTCGGGAATGCACGTGCACCAGTCGCTCTTCAGCAAGGACGGCAACGCCTTCTTTGACGCCGATGACCCCGAGGGCTTCAACCTCTCGAAGGTCGCGAAGCACTACATCGCCGGCCTGCTCAAGTACGCGCCCGAGTTCTGCGCGATCACGAACCCGCTTGTGAATTCGTACAAGCGCTTGGTGCCCGGCTACGAGGCGCCGGTCTACATCTCCTGGGCTCGCCGCAACCGTTCGGCCATGGTCCGCGTGCCGATGTACAAGCCTGGCAAGGAGAACGCCACCCGCCTCGAGCTGCGCTCGCCGGACCCCTCGGCGAACCCGTACCTCGCCTTCGCCGCGATGCTCGGCGCCGGCCTCAAGGGCATCGAGGACGAGCTGCCGCTGATGCCCGAGGCCAGCAACAACATCTTCAAGATGACCGAGGCCGAACTTGCTGCCGCCAACATCGAGACCCTTCCGGGCACGCTCGGCCAGGCGATCGACAAGTTCGAGCACTCCTCGCTCATGAAGGAAGTCCTCGGCGATCACATCCACGAGTTCTACGTGGAGAACAAGCGTGCCGAATGGGACGCGTATCGCCTGCAGGTCAGCCAGTGGGAGCTCGACAGGTACCTCTCCATCATCTAGTCGCCGTCTTGGACGGTGCATGTCGGCGCCGGGTGGGGGATGCCTCACCCGGCGCTGCGCTTTCCCGAGGCACCTCGGCGTGACAACGCAGTACGAAGGCCGCGCGCAAGGAGCGATAGAATCGTGCACATGAAACGCATACTCATCGCCTCCGACGACGCTCATACGCAGGCATGGATCAGAGACGCCGTCTCGGATCTGGATGTAGTCCTGCTCGGAAGCGCGATCGCGGGACTCCGGACGACGCTCGTAGGTGACGACCGTGGACCTGATCGTGCTCGATGCGGGCAGAGAAGCCGAGACGCTCGTGCACGAGGTGGAACAGGCGGCAGTCGGCACAGGGGGCGTCGCGCTGCTGCTCGTCGTCGAGCCCGAGGCGCTCGCCTCTCTTCGGCAGCCGATTCGGATGTCCAGCGACTTCTTCGTCCGCGGATCGTCGTCGCAGGAACTTCAGGCCCGCGCCAGAGCGCTGCTGTGGCCGGGGGAAGAGGCGATACAGCAAGAGCTGTTGCGCATCGACGACCTCACGCTGAATCTCGCGACCTACCAGGCCTATCTCCGGGGTGAGCCGATCGATTTCACCTACCTCGAGTACGCGCTGTTCGCCTTCCTGGTGACACACCCCGGCCGGACCTACTCCAGGGAGGTGCTTCTGAACCGCGTATGGGGATCGGATTACTACGGCGGCTCGCGCACCGTCGACGTTCACGTGCGTCGCATCCGAGCGAAGATCGGCGGCGAGCTTTCCCGTCGGCTCGAGACGGTACGCAACGTCGGCTACCTCTGGAACGCGTGACGAGGCCCGGACTCGCCCGAGCAGCACCTCGACCCGGGTAGAATCCATGTGGGTGTGCGGCGAAGCTTCACGCCGCGAGTAGCCCTGCTTGTCCGAGAACAGCTCTACCGGAAAGGGCTTGCATGAAGGAATCGGCCCGCACCATCGCGGTCGTCGACGGCAATAGCCTCATCCACCGAGCGTTCCACGCACTTCCACCGAGCATGACCGCTCCCGATGGGCGGCCGACGAATGCCGCGTTCGGGTTTGTCTCCATGCTCGTGAAGCTCGTACAGGAGCTTCACCCCGACGCCGTGCTCGTCGCATTCGACTGCGGCAAGCCGAAGTTCCGTCACGACGCTCTCGAGCAATACAAGGTGCACCGTCCACCGACGGCTGACGAGCTCAGAGCGCAGTTCCCTATCGTACGGGAGCTTCTCGCCGCGCTCGACGTGCCGGTGCTCGAGGCCGAAGGCTGGGAAGGTGACGACATCCTCGGCACCCTCGCCGTGCGTGGGGCCGCGGCAGGCAACCGAATCCTCCTGGTAACGGGCGACCGGGATGCCTTCCAGCTCGTGAACGAGCAGGTGAGCGTCGTGACCACCAAGAAGGGACTCACTGACATAGCGGTGTACGGTCCCGCCGAGGTGTGCGAGAGGTATGGCATAACGCCCGAGCAGGTGCCCGATTACCTCGGACTGAAGGGGGACAGCTCCGACAACATCCCGGGGGTGCCCGGCATAGGCGAGAAGACCGCCGCGAAGCTGCTGCAGGAGTACGGCTCGCTCGACACCCTGTTGGACCGCGCCGAGGACATCCCCGGCAAGGTGGGGGAGAGCCTTCGTGCGAACAGAGGTGCGGCGCTTGCGAGCCGCACTGTGGCGACGATCGTGTGCGACGTGCCGCTCGATGTGGATTTCGACTCCGTCCAGTTCGGCACGTTCGACGCGGATAAGGTCGCGCGCGCCTTCGGCGAGCTGCGCTTCACCACGCTGCTGGACCGGGTGCTTGCCCTGAAGGGGGCGGCTTGGGCAACGTCGGCAGGTACGCCGTCGGAGGAGTCTGCCGCTGGCGGCGCCGAGCTCGAGGAGCATCCGTCACGCGAGCGCCTGACCGACGAGACCGCCGCGAACGCGATCGCGGCGTGGGCCCTCAGCGGAGAGATGGTAGGCGTCTCGATCGGACAGGCGGGCATGTCCCTCTTCGGGGAGGACAAGCAGGTCGCGGTCGCGACGACCGACAGCGTCGCGCTCGTCTCCGGTGAGAAGGTGCGCTCGGCGGTCGCGACGCTCGTTGCCTCGGGACGACTGGCCGCGCACGACTCGAAGCAGCTGCTGCAGGAACTCTGTCCGCCTGACGAGACGCGCCCATGTGATGAGGCTGTTGGGGCGTGCGTGCCTGCGAACGTCTTCGACGTCTCGCTTGCGGCGTATCTCCTCGAGAGTGGTCGTTCTTCATACGAGGCTCGGGCGCTGTACCCCGACTACCTTGGCCGTCCGCTTCCCGAGCCTGCCGAAGCCGAGTCGGATGCCGCAGTGATGGCGGGGGCGATGCTGGAACTCGCGCGCGAACTCGAACCCCGGCTCGCCGCGGACGGCTCCGCGGACTGCTTCTGGAACATCGACATGCAGCTTGTCCCCGTCCTCGTACGCATGGAGCGGGTCGGGGTGGGGCTCGACGTGAGCGTCCTGGATGCGCTGTTGGGCGAGGTCTCATGCCAGGTAGATGCTCTGCGCGCGGACATCTATCGCCTCGCTGACTGCGAGTTCGTGATCGATTCGCCCAAGCAGCTGGCCGAAGTCCTCTTCGACAAGCTGCAGCTCCCGCCGCAGCGGCGGACGAAGACGGGCTACTCGACGGATGCGAGCGTGCTCGCGGCGCTTGCTCCGGTTCACCCGATCGCCGAGAAGATCGTCGAGTACCGCGAACTCACGAAGTTGAAGTCGACCTACATCGATGCGCTGCCGAGACTGCTCGGCGATGACGGCCGTCTGCATACCTCGTTCAACCAGACCGTGGCCGCTACGGGTCGGCTCTCCTCGTCGAACCCGAACCTGCAGAACATCCCGGTCCGGACCGATCTCGGCCGCAGGATCCGCGCGGCGTTCGTACCGGCGAGGGCCGGCGATCTCATCGTGTCCGCGGACTATTCGCAGATAGAGCTGCGCGTCCTCGCGCACCTCTCCGGGGACGAAGGGTTGGTGTCGGCCTTCACCTCCGGAGCCGACTTCCACGCCGCGACGGCGTCTCGCGTGTTCGGCGTGCCGATCGAAGAGCTCACGCCTCTCCATCGGCGCAGGGCGAAAGCCGTCAACTTCGGCATCGTCTACGGGATATCGGCGCATGGCCTTGCCGACAAACTCGAAGTGGAGCGCGCCGAAGCACAAGCGATGATCGATCGCTACTACGCGGCTTATCCGGGAGTACGCCGGTTCCTGGACGAGACAGTGGCGGCAGCTCACCGCGACGGCTTCGCGGTGACCATGTTCGGGCGCAAGCGTCGTATCCCGGAACTGCGCTCGTCGAACTTCAACCTCAGGTCGTTCGGTGAGCGCACGGCGATGAATCACCCCATGCAGGGGTCCGCAGCTGACATCATGAAGCTGGCGATGATCGAGGTCGATCATCGACTCCGCGCGGAGGACTTCGAGAGCCGCATGGTGCTTCAGGTACACGACGAACTCGTGTTCGAGGCGCCTGCCGACGAGCTGGAGCGTCTCGAGCAGATGGTTCGCGAAACAATGGCGGGCGTCGCGGACATGGCGGTGCCGCTCGAGGTCTCCGTGGCCTCCGGCGAGAATTGGGCGGCAGCGAAGTAGGCTGGCGCTGGAGTAGTCCCGGCCATCTGGGGTACAATCCTTGTCCGACTGTCGCCTGTGAGCGGGAGTCGCGTAATGTTGGCCCCCGGCGCGATGTATGGACAGCTTAGTAGACGGACGAACCGGCACTGTAAGCGACGATTCGGACACTGTAGGCAGCTACTACATGGCACAAGGGGCCCCGATGGTTGGAAGGGGTCCGAACAGCGTGGTAGAGAGCGACGAGGTTATTGAGAACGAGGTCGTCGATAGCGGCATCATCGACAAGACCGAGTACACCGATGAGGAGATGCACGCCCTCATCGACGGTACCATCACCGCCTTCGACGAAGGCGATCTGGTAACCGGGACCATCGTGCGCGTCGAGCGAGACGAAGTGCTGCTCGACATCGGCTACAAGTCCGAAGGTGTCATCCCGGCCCGCGAGCTGTCGATTCGCAAGGACGTCGACCCGTCCGAGGTCGTCAAGGTAGGCGATCAGGTCGAAGCCCTCGTTCTCCAGAAGGAGGACAAGGACGGCCGGCTGATCCTGTCCAAGAAGCGCGCCGAGTACGAGCGAGCCTGGACACAGATCGAGGACAAGTTCAACGACGGCGAGAACGTCGAGGGCGAAGTCATCGAGGTCGTCAAGGGCGGACTCATCCTCGACATCGGACTTCGCGGCTTCCTGCCTGCCTCGCTCGTCGACTTGCGTCGCGTCAAGGACCTCCACGCGTTTCTCGGCGATCGCCTCGAGGCGCGTGTCATAGAGATGGACCGCAACCGCAACAATGTCGTCCTCTCGCGCCGCGTGGTGCTGGAAGAAGGCCGCAAGCACGAGCGCGCCGAGATCCTCGGCAAGCTCGCCAAGGGTCAGATCCTGCCCGGTACGGTCTCGAGCATCGTCGACTTCGGCGCGTTCGTGGACCTCGGCGGCATCGACGGCCTGGTGCACATCTCCGAGCTCTCCTGGAGCCACGTCAACCACCCGTCCGAGGTCGTGAAGGTCGGCGACCCGGTCGAGGTCCAGGTGCTCGACGTCGATCTGGACCGCGAGCGCATCTCGCTGGGCCTCAAGCAGACACAGCCCGATCCCTGGCAGGAGCTCGTCAAGAAGTTCCCCGTCGGCTCGATCATCGAGGGCACCGTCACCAAGCTCGTCCCATTCGGCGCGTTCGTAGAGCTCGGCGACGGCGTGGAGGGCCTCGTGCACATCTCGGAGATGGCCAAGGGCCACGTCGAGACGCCCGATCAGGTCACGGCCTTCGGCGAGCAGGTCATGGTCAAGGTCATGGACGTCGACCTCGAGCGTCGTCGCATCTCGCTGTCCATGCGCGCCGCCGCTGAGGCGCTCGGTCTCGTCATCGAGATCGCCGGCGCTGAGGACTACGAAGAGGGCGAAGAGGGCGAGAACGTCGAGGAGGCTCTAGAGGTCGTCGAGAACGCCGAGATCGCTTCCGAGCTCGCTGAGGTGGCTGAGGAGATCGCTGTCGAGGAATCGCTCGAGGCCATCGAGGCCGTGGAAGAGGCCGAGGAAGCCGCCGCTGTAGCGGTCGAGGCCGAATTCGAGGCCGATGTCGCCGAGGCCGCTTTCGGCGAGGACTCCGAGGTTGCGGCTGAGGCCCGTGTCGTAGCCGATGTCGCTGCTGAAATAGCCGAAGAGGCTGCCGAAGACGCCGTAGTCGAGGTCGCAGAGGCCGAGAAGGCAATCCAGGACGCCGAAGAGGCAGAGGATGTGGCCGACGAGGCCGTGGACGCGGTCATCGACGTTGCCGAGGAGGTGTCCGCCCAGACCGATCAGGAGCAGGCGGATGTCGAGATTGCCGCCGAGGAGCCCGAGGCCGTATCAGAGACCGATGCGGAGGCGGCACCGGAGGCGGAATCCGTCGAGGAAGCGTCCGCTGACGCCGACGAGGACGCCGAGGCCTAGGACCCATCTGCGCGAGACCGTGGGGCCGGGGATGCGTTTCCTCGGCCCCATTGCTTTTGTCGGTGCGTCGGCTTCGGCAGGGATGTATGCTCAGAGGACCGCTCAGGAAGTCCCGGCCCACAAACACGGGGTGATCATGTTCGTCATCGCAGTAACCGGCGGCATTGGATCAGGCAAGTCCACCGCTACCAGCCACATGCGCTCGAAGGGCGCCCTCGTGCTGGACCTCGATCAGATCGCCCATACGCTGCTGGAACCGGGGCAGCCGCCCTTCGAGCGGATCGTCGAGGCCTTTGGGCGCGGGGTGCTGGATGCCACGGGACATGTCGACCGGGCGGCGCTCGCGAACGCGGCCTTCGGTTCCAAGGCCACGTGTTCGAAGTTGAACAGCATCATGCATCCGGCGGTTGCCGATGAGGTCCTCCGCTACCTGTCCGAGTTGCGCACGTCCGCCGATCCGCCGTCGGTGGTCGTCATGGAGGTGCCGCTGCTCGTGGAGGCCCCATCGTTCGCCCGGGCCGCGGACGTGGTGCTGGCCGTGGCGGCCGACGCCGAGCTCCGCGTCGAGCGCTGCGTCCTATTCGGCAGGGCAGAACAAGACGCGCGCGCTCGACTCGCCTGTCAGGCGACAGACGCCGAGCGCGAGGCTCTCGCGGACTGGACGATCGTGAACGAGGGCTCGCTGGATGGATTTGTCGCAGAGGTCGACCGCTTCTGGCATGAGGTTGTGGAGCCGCGTGCGACGTAGTCATCCAGTCGCGCCACACCGCTGGCTGATCGCCGGCGTGGTCTTGCTGGTGGGTGCGGCGGCCTTGTTGGGAGCACGAGGCCCTGCGTGGTTCCAGCGGATGTACTATCCACTGGAGTATCGCAGCGAAATCCTTGGCGCGGCGCAGCGTCATCGCATCAACCCCTATCTGATTGCGGCCGTCATCGAAGCCGAGTCGGACTTCGATCCGGATACTCGCTCGAGCGC
Organism: uncultured Actinomycetes bacterium; assembly: GCA_963725795.1. GTDB lineage: Bacteria > Actinomycetota > Coriobacteriia > Anaerosomatales > CAVRZR01 > CAVRZR01. Next base: position 17,863 of record CAVRZR010000002.1, read on the forward strand.
AGGTGCCGTCGGACTCATGCAGGTCATGCCGACAACCGCTGACGACCTGGTGCGCAAGGAGCTCGTTTCGCCTGCGGCGGTCGAGGGCAAGGACGTGTCAGAGCCAGCTGCGAACATCGAGTACGGCACCGCGTATCTCAGATACCTGGTCGACAGGTATCACGAAGTCGAGACCGTTCTTGCGGCCTACAACGCGGGGCTTCGGCATGCGGACAGGTGGTCGGAGGAGGGCGGAGATATCCGAGCGGCGATCGAGTTTCCCGAGACGAAGAGGTACGTCTTGCGGGTCGTGCGCGCGCGCGAGCGCTACGAACGGCTGTATCCGGATGCCTTCACGGGCTGGGATGCAAAGTGAGCGAGACTCCGTTCAGAGTCGTTTCGCCCTTCGAACCGGCCGGCGATCAGCCCAAGGCGATCGCCGAGCTCACTGCCGGGATCGAGCGACAGCTCAGGTATCAGACACTTCTCGGCGTGACGGGTTCCGGGAAGACATACACGGTCGCGAAGACGATCGAGGCCATCCAGCGGCCGACCCTTGTCATGGCGCCCAACAAGACGCTTGCCGCGCAGCTCGCCTCGGAGCTGCGCGAGTTCCTGCCGGACAATGCGGTGGTCTACTTCGTCTCGTACTACGACTACTACCAGCCAGAAGCGTACGTTCCCACGACTGATACCTTCATTGAGAAGGACGCCTCGATCAACGAGGAAGTCGAGAAGCTGCGGCACGCGGCGACGGCGGCCCTTCTTTCGAGACGCGACGTCGTGGTGGTGGCGAGCGTTTCGTGCATCTACGGCATCGGCTCGCCCGAGGACTACGCCGGGATGGCGGTATTCCTTGCCGTCGGCCATGCGTGCGATCGCGACCAGATGATCCGCGACCTGATCGACATCCAGTACGACCGCAACGACTTCGAGATGCAGCGTGGCACCTTTCGAGTTCGCGGCGACGTGGTCGACATCTTCCCTCCCTATGCGGATCACCCCGTGCGTGTCGAGTTCTTCGGCGATGAGATCGAATCGATCGCCGAGGTCGATCAGATCACCGGCGAGGTACTGCACGTCTACCAGTCACTACCGGTCTGGCCGGCGACCCACTACGTCACCGCGAAACCCAAGCTCGAGCGCGCTTTGCAGACGATCCAGGCAGAACTGGCCGGTAGGCTGACCGAGCTTCGCGCCGAAGGCAAACTGCTCGAGGCACAAAGGCTCGAGATGCGGACGAACTACGACCTCGAGATGCTCGAGACGATGGGCTTCTGTAATGGGGTCGAGAACTACTCCCGCCATCTGGACGGTCGTGCTCCCGGCGAACCGCCGAACACGCTCATCGACTACTTCCCGCAGGACTTCCTCTGCATCATCGACGAGAGCCATGTCACGATCCCGCAGATCCGGGGCATGCACGAGGGCGACAAGAGCCGGAAGATCACGCTCGTCGAGCACGGCTTCCGCCTGCCGAGCGCGCTCGACAACCGGCCGCTGCGATTCGACGAGTTCGAGCAGCGTGTTCCGCAGTTCGTCTATGTGTCCGCGACGCCGGGGGACTACGAGGGACGAGTCTCACAGCAGGTGGTCGAGCAGATCATCCGGCCAACGGGGCTCGTGGATCCGCAGGTTGTCGTGCGGCCCGTGAAAGGTCAGGTCGACGACCTCATCGGCGAGGTGAAGGACCGCGTCGATAGCGACGAGCGTGTGCTGGTCACCACGCTCACGAAGAAGATGGCGGAGGACCTCACCGACTACCTGGTGGAGCAGGGCATCAGATCCCGGTACCTGCACAGCGACATAGGCACGATGGAGCGCGTCGAGATCCTGCGCGACCTGCGGCTTGGGACGTTCGACTGCCTCGTCGGCATCAACCTGTTGCGCGAAGGCCTCGACCTTCCTGAGGTTTCGCTGGTGGCCATCCTCGATGCTGACAAGGAGGGCTTCCTGCGCAACCAGCGGAGCCTCATCCAGACGATCGGGCGAGCCGCACGGAACGTTTCCGGGCAGGTCATCATGTACGCGGACCAAGTGACCGACTCCATGCGCCTCGCAATCGACGAGACGAATCGCCGCCGGGAGATACAGACCGCGTTCAACACCGAGCACGGTATCGAGCCCCAAACGATACGAAAGGCCATCGCCGATATCGTCCAGTACGTGCGAGAAGGGGACACGCAGCCGACCGCGGCCGCTGCGACAGCAGCGGAGCTTGCGAAACTGCCGAGGGCGGAGCTGATGCGCCTCATCTCGACACTCGAGGAGGATATGGGCGCAGCCGCCGAGTCGCTCGACTTCGAGAGCGCGGCTCGCCTCCGCGATCAGATCGTTCGACTCAGGACCGAAATCGAGAGCTCCAGTGCCGATGACGTCCTTTCCCGGCTCAAGCAAGGGGCCCGCAAGGGGAGCGCGTACGGCGTGCGGAAGCGCCTCAGGTAGCGGGTTCGATCGGACGCCACCGTTTGTCCGTTCTCGTATCGCCGCTCGCGTGGTTGACGCGTCGACGGGTCGCGGCTTAGTCTGCTGGTATGAGCACACGTTCATATGAACAGGAAGCCGGATCGGACGGCGCAGACGACCTTCGGGCGACGTGCTCCTCCAGCACCCTGGACGATGCCGCCGTCGCGCGCGTGTCCGCGCAGCTTGCCGACGATGTCCTGGCGAAACGCACGACGGACATATTCTCGGCTCTCGCAGACCCCACCCGGCTGCGCATCTTGCAGGCCCTGTCGCTCGAGGATCTCTGCGTGTGCGATCTCGCGGCCATCGCGGGTGTCTCGCAATCTGCCGTCAGCCACCAGCTACGTCTCCTGCGAGACCGCGACCTCGTCGCCTACCGACGTGACGGCAAGCGGGCGGTGTATCGCTTGGCCGACGACCACGTCCGCCTCCTACTGGTGCAGGGTCTCGCTCACGCAGGCGAACGAGCATGAGCGAGCGCACGAGCATCCGCGGCGACGTGACCACGTCACGCTTCCCGATACGAATCCCGTCGCCAGTTCGATGCGAGCGCTGCGCCAGCCGTGTGTGTGATGCGGTTCGACAGGTTCCCGGCGTGGAGACCGCCGAGTGCGACGCGCGCACATCGACGCTGACCGTCCTCCACGACGAGCGCGTTGTGTCCGAGCGGGAGCTCGCGCAGCGGATCGAAGCGCTCGGTCTCGAAGCCCGGCAGGGCATAGAACACGTTGCCTACACGGTGACGGGCCTCGATTGACCTGACTGCGCGCGGACCGTGGCGAAGTCCGTATCACAGGTGCCGGGGGTGGTGGCGGCCGATCTGAACTTCGCGACCGGAACGCTGCTGATCGAGTACGACCCCGCGAATGACCCGAGGGATGCGGCCACCGCACTCGTTCGGCGCGCTGGACACGGGGTCAAGCTTCTGGAGTCGCGATCGGCCGAGAACGTCGCGGTCTTTGAGCTGGCCGAAGAGGACTGCGCCGCGTGTGCGGTGGACGTTCGACGTACGCTCAGTGAGCTCCCGGGCGTGAGTGCTGTCAGCTTCGAGATCCCAACGCGACGGCTTCGCGTCTCCTTCGATCCAGGGACCATATCGGCAGCCGACGTTGGGGGCGCCCTCCACCGTCTGGGGCTTCCGAATCGGCCGGTGTTGGATGAGTCCGAAGTCGAAGAAGAGCGCAGACGATGGTGGAGCGAGAACCGCACGGAGCTCGCGGTGCAGGCGGGTGGAGCGCTGATCCTCATCGCCTGGCTTCTTTCTCGTGCGGGCGTGGCGTTGTGGGCCGTGGCATCGGTATACGGTCTCTCCATCGTCGTGAGCGGGACCGTCACGTGGCGGCGCGCGCTGGTATCGCTGCAGACGCGCACGGTGGACATGAACGTCCTGATGTCGGTCGCGGTGGCCGGTGCTGTTGCGCTGGGCGAATGGAGCGAGGCTGCCACGGTCATCTGGTTGTTCGCGCTCGGAGGTCTGCTCGAGTCACGATCGCTCGCTCGGACGCGACGTTCGATTCGCGACCTGATGGACTTGGCCCCTCCCACCGCGCTCGTGCGACGCGACGACAGGGTCGTGGAGGTCGCGCCCGATGACATCGGTCTGGGGGAGACGCTGATCGTGCGGCCCGGAGAACGCATCGCGCTCGATGGCACGGTGCTGGAGGGATCATCGGCGATCGATGAGTCGCCCATCACCGGAGAGTCAGTCCCCGTGGAGAAGCGCGAGGGAGATCCCGTCTACGCGGGCTCGCTCGCGACGACCGGCCTGATCGAAGTGCGTGTGACGGCCACGTCGCGGGACACCACGCTCGCCAGAGTCGTGTATCTGGTGGAAGAGGCCCAAGCGAGCAAGGCTCCCTCGCAGCGTATCGTCGATCGGTTCACGCGCTGGTACACCCCTGCCGTCGTCGGCCTCTCGGCAGCCATCGCGGTGCTCCCGCCGCTTGTCGGGCGAGCACTCGGGTACGACGTCGGTACCACGACGGATTGGCTCTACCGAGGCCTCGTCGTCCTCGTCGTGTCCTGCCCGTGTGCCCTGGTGATATCCACCCCGGTGGCCATCGTTTCAGCCATCAGCCGAGCGGCACGCGACGGAGTGCTCGTGAAGGGCGGCGTCTTCCTCGAGCTGGCGGGGCGCACGCGCGCGATCGCGTTCGACAAGACCGGCACGCTCACGCGAGGGACTCCGGAGGTGGCCGAAGTGGTCGCACTGGACACGATGACCGCAGACGACGCGACAGCGATCGCGGGCGCGCTGGAGGCTCATTCGACCCATCCGCTGGCCGGCGCACTCGTACGGCGTGCGCGGGAGTCTACGGTCGACATCGAAGTGGAGGGGTTCACCGATGTCCCCGGCAGGGGAGTGCGAGGTTTCATTCTGGGCATGCCCCACGAGGTGGGCGGGACACGGCTCCTTGAGGCGCTGTCAGATGAGCTCTCTGAAGCGGCGAGGGCCGAAGTGGCCCGGCAGGAAGGCGCCGGACGCACCGCGTTGGTGCTCGTTCGGGACGGGCGGCCAGCCGCCGTCTTCGGCATCGCCGACAGCATGCGGCCCGAGGCCGCCGACGTGATCGGAGAGTTGTTCGAGAACGGTATCAAACACGCCGTGATGCTCACAGGCGACAACGAGCGAACGGCTGAGGCGGTCGCGCGGGCCGCGGGAATTCACGAGGTGCGAGCACGCCTGCTGCCGGAGGAGAAGACCCAGGCCATAGAGGAGCTTCAGCGGCGCTACGGACACGTGGCGATGCTCGGCGACGGCATCAATGACGCGCCCGCCTTGGCCACAGCCGACATCGGCATCGCAATGGGTGCCGTGGGCAGCGACACCGCGCTTGAAACCGCGGACGTCGCCCTCATGGCCGACGATCTCCGCGCCCTGCCCGGGTTCGTCCGTCTCGGCCGGCGAACGGTCCGGATCATCGGTCAGAATGTCGCCTTCTCCATAGCGGTGAAGGCGATCACGCTCGTTCTCGCGGTCTTCGGTATTGCGACCCTGTGGCTTGCGGTGTTCGCCGACATGGGGGTCGCGCTTCTCGTTATCCTGAACGGCATGCGGCTGCTCCGCGCAGAAGGACGCAAGCCTTCGGCGCGGAAGACCTCAGTGGCGAGCACATAACCCGTCGACGGGGACAGGGAGGCTGGGTACATGGCCGAAACCGATAGCTTCATGCGTTTCCTTGCGGCGTGGGCGCTGGTGCACGAAACGGCTGACGAGGGATGGAAGGCGGCCGTGGATCGAGGCGCCGAGCAGGCGCAAGGCCAGATGAGCCAAGGCCCCGACGCATTCGTGGACGGGCTCTCGGCCATGATCGCGGAGGAGAAGGAGCGTCTGAAGGCGGCGCTGATCGAGGGCGGTTCGGAAGCGCCCGGCAGCATGACTGACGTCTCGTACTCACCTCGACGAGCTGCGATTCGAGGTCTCGGAGCTTCGCGGACGTATCGAGACCTTGCAGGCCACACTGGACTCGCTGGCGCGTCCCGACGAGACGTAGGGGCGGGCGGGCTGGTGTCGGCCAGGTCTCGTCGGATCGCTGCGGTGTTCGTGCGCGCGGGCGTCCGTGCGGTGTGGAAGTCGCGTTTCGGCATGGCGCCCGCCCGAGCTCGGCGGCAGGCGCTGGCGGTGGAGATGCGAGTCGCGTTCGAACGCCTCGGCCCTGCTTTCATCAAGCTCGGTCAGCTGATATCCGTACGCCCGGATCTCTTCTCCCCGGAGTCCGTCTTCGAAATGGAGAAGTTGCAGGACTCCGTGCCGGCCGTACCCGCATCCGCCATACGCAAGGTGATCGAGAGCGAGTTCGGACGCACCGCCGAGGAGCTCTTCGCGTCCTTCGACGACACACCTCTGGCGTCGGCGTCGATCGCCCAAGTGCACAGGGCCACGCTTCGCGAATCGGTGCGACCGGTGTTCGGAGAGGCGATGCCGGAGGCCACCGAAGTCGCGGTGAAGGTCGTACGTCCGGGCGTCGAGACTTCGATCCTTGCGGACATCGCCGAGGCGCGTCGTCTCGTGTCACGCCTGGGCCGGATTCGGCGTCTGCAGCGCTTGAACCTGCCGGGGTTCCTGGACGAGTTCGCCGCCTCACTGATCAGTGAGGTCGACCTGCGCAACGAGGGTCGAGTGGCCGACAGGTTCAGGTTCGACTTCCGCGACGACGAGCTCATGATCGTGCCCCGGGTGGCGTGGCCGCTCACGACGCGGCGAGTGCTCACGACAGAGTTCGTGCACGGATGGCGGCTCTCGGAGATGAGCGAAGCCGAGCGGGCGGGAGTGGCTGGCTACGACCTTGCGGTGCACGGCGCGAAGGTCTTCATGCGACAGGTGCTGGTGCTCGGCAGGTTCCACGCCGATCTCCACCCTGCGAACCTTCTCGTGACCCCCGACAGTCGTGTGTGCTACCTCGACTTCGGGATCGTCGGTCGCACGAGCCCGGGCGAGCGGATAGCGATCGCGCAGGTGCTCGCGGCGACCGTGTACGGTGACGCGGACCGCGCCCTTCGCTACTCGGCGGAGTTGGGCCTCGTCGTTCCCGATGACTTGCACCCGAAAGTGCGCGCGCACGTCGCGACGCTGCTGCACGAGACCATGGGGGGCTCCGGTCGGCCCGCGGATGTCAAGCGCTTCGCGGTCGGCTTCCTGTCCATGCTCGGGGACTACAAGATCCACGTGCCGATCGGCTACGGGCTGCTGATCAAGGCGCTCGTCACGGTGGAGGGGGTCGCTCGGCGGATCTATCCGGAGATCGACATCACCCACGCGGCCAAGCCGTTTGCGACGCAACTCATCGCGCAGCGGATGCTGAGTCCCGAACGCCTGTCCCAGAAGCTTCCCGACGCGGTACGTGCCGGACTTCGGGAACTCTCGTCGTAGAGGTGCGTACGCTCGCTACAGTGTCTCGTTGAGACTGCCCGATCGGTATCCCTCGAGGTCTTGGGCGACGTAGCAGAAACCCGCTTCCTTGATGGCTTCACTGATCGGCTTGCGCATCGCCCAGGCCCGGTCCATCTCGTCTGGGGCGACCTCTAGCCGGCCTATGGGTCCGTGTGCCCTGACGCGGAACTGCGTGAGCCCCAGGCCGCGCAGCGCGTCCTCGGCCGTTTCGATCATCGCCAGGCGCTCTTCCGTGATCGCCTCACCGTAGGGGAAACGGGAGGCGAGACACGCCATGGAGGGCTTGTTCCAGTTGGGCAGGTCCAGCGAGCGCGCCGTCTCACGTATCTCCGCCTTCGTGAGTCCCACCTCCTGGAGGGGACTGACGACGCCGTATTCGGCTGCTGCCCGCATCCCCGGTCGGTGGTCGCGCCGATCGTCCGCGTTCGCGCCGTCGGCGACGTGAGCGAGGCCTTGAACGTCCGCCACCCGTGTGAGCAGCGCGAACAACTCGGTCTTGCAGTAGTAGCAGCGGTCGGGGGAGTTCTCCCGAAACGCCGGATCCACCAGCTCGCTCGTCTCGACTTCCATGAGGGTGAGGCCAAGGTCCCGGGCGAGAGCGCGGGCGGACTCGAGCTCGCATTTCGTACTGGTGTCCGAGGACGCCAGCACGGCGAGTGAATGTTTGCCTAGGACGGCCTGGGCGGCCACGGCAAGGAGCGTGGAATCGACGCCGCCAGAGTAGGCGACGAGCACGCTTTCGAGTTCAGCAAGGCGAGCGAGGAGCGCTTCGTATCGGTCGGATGCGTCCAGTTGAATCCCCCACTCGCGAACGAGGAAGCTTGAGTATACGCCTGCGCCGCCGGTCGCGCGGCATTGGGAAGAAAGAAAAGCGGGGCAGTGTATCGCGCAAGATCTGGATGTCACCAGCCAAGGAGGCGCTCGTGAGAGAAGAGACCATCCCGCTGTCGCCAGAGTTCGAGAAAGCCGCGGCTGTCTCGGGGTTCGCCGACTATCAGGCCCGGTACGAGCGTTCGATACGCGATCCGGAGGCATTCTGGGCCGAAGCTGCCCGAGAGTACCTCACGTGGGACAAGCCATTCACGCGCGCGTATGCCGGAGGGTTCGAAGATCTCGACTATACGTGGTTCGCGGACGGTCAACTCAACGCCGCTGCCAACTGCCTCGACCGGCACTTGGGCACGTGGCGCGCGACCAAGGCGGCGCTCATCTGGGAAGGCGATGATGGGACGTCTCGAACGTACACGTACCAACAACTGCACCACGAGGTCTGCAGGTTCGCCAACGTGCTTCGAAAGAAGGGCGTGGGCAAGGGAGACCGCGTTGCCATCTATCTGCCGATGGTGCCCGAGCTCGTCGTGGCTATGCTTGCTTGCGCTCGTATCGGCGCGGTCCACTCGGTGGTGTTCGGCGGGTTCTCGGCAAGTGCGCTCAGGAGCCGAATCCAGGACAGCACCGCGAAGCTTCTGGTGACCGCTGACGAAGGCATTCGTGGCGGTCGAAAAGTCCCGCTCAAGGCGGCCGCTGATGAGGCATTGTTCGAGTGCCCCTCGATAGAAGCCTGTGTCGTCGTGAAGCGCGGCGCCGGCGACGTCGACATGGAGCCTGGACGGGACACCTGGTGGCACCACGAGATGAGCGCGCCGGAGGTCAGAGGACGGAGCGACCCCGAACCGATGGATGCCGAGGCGCCGCTCTTCATCCTCTACACGTCCGGATCCACGGGTGCCCCCAAAGGAACGCTGCACACCACCGCCGGCTACCTGCTCTACGCCGCGTTCTCGTTCAAGACGGTGTTCGACTACCGGGATGAAGACGTGTTCTGGTGTACCGCGGACATCGGCTGGGTCACCGGACACAGCTACATCGTCTACGGCCCACTCGCGGCAGGCGCCACCACCCTGATGTTCGAGGGCGTTCCGACGTGGCCGGACCCCGCGCGATTCTGGGCAGTCGTTGAGAAGTACCGTGTGAGTTCCTTCTACACGGCGCCCACGGTGCTGAGATCGCTTATGCGGCACGGAGACGGCTGGCCCGGACGGTACGACCTCTCGAGCTTGCGGATCCTGGGCACCGTCGGAGAACCCATCAACCCTGATGTCTGGCTGTGGTACCGGCGTGTCATCGGCCGCGATGAGATACCGGTGATCGACACGTACTGGCAGACGGAGACCGGCGGATTCATCATCACGCCGCTGCCCGGCGCCATTCCACTCAAGCCTGGTTCGGCGACGCTGCCGTTCTTCGGCATCGTGCCCTCTGTGTTGCGAGAAGACGGCACGCCCGCCGATGTCGATGAGAGCGGCTTCCTGTGCATAGACCGGCCGTGGCCCGGGCTTCTCCGGCGAGTGTGGGGAGATTCGGACAACTCACGACTCCGGTCGACGTACTTCGAGCGGTTTCCCGGTCGCTACTTCACCGGAGATGGCGCGCGTGTCGACCCCGACGGCTACTACTGGCTGCTTGGGAGAGTCGACGATGTGATCAACGTCTCCGGCCACCGGCTGGGCACCGCGGAGATCGAGAGTGCGCTCGTCAGTCACGAGGCCGTGAGCGAAGCCGCAGTTGTCGGATTCCCCCATCCGGTGAAAGGGGAGGGCATCTACGCGTACGTGATCCTACGAGATGGACAGCTTCCCTCCGAGGACCTCGCGAAGATCCTGTCGGGACACGTCCGTAAATCCATCGGTCCCATAGCCAAGCCGGACACCATCCAGTTCGTGTCGGACTTGCCCAAGACGCGCTCGGGGAAGATCATGCGCCGTATCCTGCGCAAGACAGCATCGGGGACAGACGACGCCGAGGAATTCGGCGATCTCTCGACGTTGGCCGATTCCAAGGTGGTCAAGGATCTTCTCGGCAGGGCGGACGTGTATGACAGACTGTAAATCCGCCCCAGTTTGGCTGACGCCGCTCGCGGGTGCGGGTACATTCCCTGTGGAGGCGTTCTCGGTGCCATGCGCCACGGAGCGCCGGGGCCGCGGATGGAGGACGCAATGGATTGCCTGATCACGCTGGTCATAGTCGTCGTGGCCTGGGGCTTGGGCGTCCTGTTCGGCAGGCGGATCCGCTCCGGCGAGAGTGCCGGTATTCCAGCTGAGCTACACCCGCACGATCACGACGAGCCGACTGAGTCGGTGGCCAAGCCGCTCGACACCGAGACCCATCATCACGAATCCGACAAAGACAAGGCCGAGGAGTTTCGGGATATCCGGAGGACGTTCGGGGACGGCTAGGACTGCGATCGGAAGAAGCGAGTCAGTCCTGCGCCCGCCGGCGCGGCTCAGATCTCCGGCCTGGGAGCGTCCGCGTCCCAGAGCGCTTCCTGAGTCCCGTCCGCGCTGACGGTTGCTCGCGCGGCCGCGAACATCAGGTCCGACAGGCGGTTGAGGAAGCGCACCGCACGCCTGTCGGAGGCGTCAGACAGGCCGGCGGCGACCACGCGACGCTCGGCACGGCGCACGACGGTCCGCGCCACGTGAAGGCGCGCAGCCAGCTCGCTTCCTTGCGGGAGGACGAACCCACGAATCACGGGCGATTTCCCATCGAACAGGTCGATCGCACGCTCGATCGTCGCGATGTCCTCTTCCTCGATGTCCGGCGCATCCGCTGCTCGCAGTTCCACTGGCGTGGCGGCGCGACCCGCACATGTGTATAAGCGCTGTTGCGCGAACGTGAGCAGTGAACGAAGCGTGTCGTCGGTCGCGGCAACGAGGGCAAGCCCTATCGCGCTGTTTGCCTCGTCGATCGTGCCGAAGGCCTCTACACGCGGATCGGCCTTGCTCACCCGCGTGCCTCCCGCGAGCGACGTGTCACCTTCGTCGCCGGTGCGTGTGTAGATCGCCATGCCCGCTCCTCCGCGCGTCTTTCGGTCGGTCACTCACGGGGACAATCGTACCGCGCCCCGACATCGAGCGGCGCTCTGCAGGCGCAGCGACCTACGTACGCTCTCGTATGCGCATCGCGACGTGTCCGAGCACGCCGGCGTCGGTCGGCGCCTGGCCGTCGGGACCGACAACCAGAAACGTGTCGCGGGCAACATCGCCGTTGGTGAGCGCTTTGGCCCAATTGATCTCGAGGTCTTCTGAGGCTATCGCGCACGCGATGTCGTATAGCAGGCCGACACGGTCGGCGGCTGTGACGTAGATCGCGGTCCCGTAGCCCGCGGACGTGTCCACTCGCACCGCGGTCTCCGTGGCCACACGCCCGACGTCGTAGTGGCGGCCGCGTTCGGCGAGTCTCGCCGCGATATCGAGCCGATCCACGAGAGCCGCTTCGAGGTAGCGCTCCATGCGCTGCCAGGCGGCGTGTTCGACTGGAGCGAGGGTTGCCGAACGAACGACGAGCACGTGAAGCGCGGTCCGGCCCGGTGCGCGATATGCCTCAGCGGACAGGATGTCGAATCCGCAGAGCGTCACGACGCCGGTGACGCGCGAGAAGAGGCTGGACCCGGCGCGTGCCGCCACGGTCACCTCGAAGGTGCCAGGGAGCGATCCGGGTCTCACGGCCAGCCGCGCAGGCCGGTTTCCAGCGTCTCGCGAGAACGCAGCAGCAAGCTGAGCGTGTGCTGCAACGTCGGAGGGTTTGCGCGACGCGAGGTAGCGAACGGGGGCACGAGCGACGAAGTCGAGAGCCGCCTGGTCTGCGTCGGCCGGCAATATCGCGAGAGTCCCCGCACGGACCCCCTCGGCGGAGCGAACGATGCCCGCGCCGTCCACCTCAGGCGAGAGCGCCGCATCGACCCGCGAGACTAAGGTTCCCACGAGTGCTTCTTGCCACGCGCCCCACGCGTTCGGGCCGGTGGCAAGACTGTCGGCGACGGCAAGGATGTGCAGCGGCGCGAGGAGTTCGCGACGACCGACCTTGCGGGCGACCTGCAAGATGGCGTCCTCGGAGTCCAGATCGTCATGGGTCGCACTGTCCGTGAGAAGCAGATGGAGACGAACGAGGTCGCTCACATCTGCCTGGGCCTGATCATCCAAGCCGAAGAGCCACCCACTCTCGGCTGCAGTGAGACCACCCCGCTCGGCGTGGCCGGGTCCGGGACGGGACTTCCCGCGGTCATGCGCGAGGGCGGCGACCAGTAACGCCCGGTCGTCGCGAACGGCCTCGAGGGACCGGCCGATCGCCGTGTCGCCGCCCGCGCACATCGTGGCGGCAAGCGTGGCGCAGGAGATGCTGTGCGCTCCGACGGTAAGCGTATGTGTGAGTCCCGGGCGCCTGAGCGCCAGCAGGGAGCGGAATCCGGGTAGCAGGCCGTCGAGCCGTCCAAGCCAGGCCGCCTCCTCCAGCGCTCTCGTATCCGCGGGACTCGCGCGCAACAAACCGAACACCTCGTCGGGAGTCATCGGTTCGCAAGAGGCTTCGGTCCCCGAAACCACCGGCGCCGCGGGCCGCCGCTTGCCGGCGATCCGCCGCCTGACTCGGTCGAGGACGTGAGCCGTATCGCCGACCGCATTCTGCACCGCCTGCGCATCACGACGAGAGCGAATCGGCCGCCTCCAGAACCATGCGCGAGCCATAGCCCGCCAAGGCCAGTTCCCAGCGCGCCGCGCTCACAGTCGCGGCAGCACCCTCGACGAGTCCCACTTCCCACTCATCGATCCAGTCGGTGTCGAGCAGTGCCTGAGGTGTCCGCTGCGGCGAGCCGGCCATCACAGCGCTCAGCCAGACGAGCTCGTCGTAGTCGCGACGGCCGCCTGCGCCTTCTTTGAGATCCGGCTCGAGCGCGTACGGAGATCCCGGCCGCTCCCTCGCGACGAGTTCGGCGAGAACCCGGGGCGAGCGCTTGCGCGCGTCGGCGCAGCATCTCGCAAGGAGCGAGGTGCCGAGGGCGCCATCACCCGCGATGACGCGGCCTGTAAGCGACGCGGTGAGGATGGTCCGATCGTCGCGGACGGCCTTGAGATGCGCCTTTGGCGAGCGTACCTGGTGTCCGACCGAGAGTCCCGCGTCCCACAGGGGGTAGAGCAACGACTCCGCGAAGGGTTTGAGCGTCCCCGCCGCCTCGTCGGAGAGGAGCAAGAGGTCGATATCCGACGCGGGCAATAGCGCGCCCGCCCCGTATCCGCCGAGGGCTACGAGCGACCAGCGACCTCGTGGCGGCGCAGGTGACGCCGCCACGAGGCGCTGGAGCAGGCCGTCGGTGAGCGCTGCGAGCCGACGGGCCGAGTCCACGCCCGGCGTGCCGGTCGCGAGAAGGCTTCGCCGATCTTCGAGGTAGCGATCCAAGCTGCTAGAGCGCCTCCGGGCCCCGCTCGCCGGTGCGGATGCGCACCGCGCGCTCGCAGTCGTAGGTGAACACCTTGCCGTCGCCGATCTTGTCGGTGCGGGCGGCCATCACGATGGCCTGCTCGACCCTCTCGGCCAGCTCGTCATCTGTGACGAGTTCTATCTTGATCTTCGGCACGAAGTCCACCGTGTACTCGGCGCCACGGTAGATCTCTGTGTGGCCCTTCTGCCGCCCGAAGCCCTTGACCTCGTAGGCAGTCATCCCGGCTATGCCGAGGGCGTGCAGGGCATCCTTCACTTCATCGAGCTTGTGCGGCTTGATGATGGCTTCGATCTTCTTCATTGCGACCTCGCTCCCAATAGTCAGGACGATATGTGTGTGACTAGAGCACGTATCCGGTCTCGGCGTGCTCGGAGATGTCCAAACCGGCTTCTTCGACCTCGGCGTCGACACGAATGCCCATCGTGGCATCGAGCACCTTCAGGATGACCCAGCTGACGACGAACGAGAACGCGATCGTGGCAACGATGCCCACGATCTGCGGCACCATCTGCGACGGGTTCCCGTACAGCAGCCCGTTGCGTCCGGCTTCGTTCACAGCGGTCGTCGCGAATACGCCGGTGAGCAGCGCACCGGTCGTTCCGCCCACGCCGTGCACGCCGACTACGTCGAGCGCATCGTCGAAACCGAACTTCGTCTTGATGCGCAGGCCGAAGTAGCAGAGCACGCCGACCGTAAGGCCGATGACGATCGCCGGCAGCGGTTCCACGAATCCCGCGGCGGGGGTGATGCCGACCAGTCCCGCGACCGCCCCGGACGCGGCGCCGAGCACCGTCGGCTTGCCCTCGGTGAAGACCTCGGCAAGGTTCCAGGCGAGGAGGCCTGCTGCCGCGGAAAGATGGGTGACGAGGAACGCCGAACCTGCGAGCTGACCCGAGGCGAGGGCGCTTCCAGCGTTGAACCCGAACCAGCCGAACCAGAGGATCCCCGCGCCGAGCACCGACATGGGGATGTTATGCGGCCTGAGTTCCTCGGTCCCGTATCCACGTCTCTTGCCGAGAACGAGCGCGCAGGCCAGGGCCGCAGCCGCCGACGCGATGTGCACGACGGTGCCGCCCGCGAAGTCGAGCGCGCCCATGTCCATCAGCCAGCCGCCGCCCCAGACCCAATGCGCGAGAGGGGAGTACACGATGACGGCCCACAGTACGGCGAAGATCACATATGCCTTGAACTTCATGCGCTCGGCGATGGCGCCGGTGATGAGCCCGACCGTGATGATCGCGAACATGCCCTGATACATCGCGAACACGCTCGTCGGTATCGCCGCGCCACCCTCTCCTGTCACGGCGCCGACCACGCCCTTGAGCCCCGCGAAGTCGAGCCCGCCCAGGATCCCGGCCTTATCGGGTCCGAAGGCGATCGTGTAGCCGATGATCGCCCAGACGATGGAGACGAGGCCCATCGCGAAGAACGAGTGCATGGTTGAGGACAGGACGTTCTTCTTCCGAACCATTCCCGCGTAGAAGAGCGCGAGGGCCGGTGTCATGAAGAGCACCAGGGCCGTCGATACGAGCATCCACGCGGTAGAACCGGTGTCGATTGCTGGCATGGTCGCCTCCGTAGCACGTGTGGGGTGATGCGCTGGAGGCACCGTATCGGGCGCATGTTTCCGCGGCGTTTCCGCTGCTTTGCCGAGGGATGAAACGTGCGCGCTAGGCGACGCCCACGCTTGCGACGGGCGAAACGGCCTACTGAGGCGTCGACTCCGAGGAGGGCAGCGGCATGCCGAGGCTTGCGCTCACGTGACAGTACGAGCAGTAGGCGCGCGTGTGGCAGCGCAGGCAGAAGTCAGCGCCCCGTTCGCCGACCATGAGCGGATGCTGAGTCGTCCACGGACCCTTGCCGGGATCCCAACCCCGGTGATGGCACATGCTGCAGAGGTCGGGCTTCTCGAGGTGGCATCGACCGCAGACCTGGCGGTTCTTCTGGGCGAACGTTGCGTGTGTCGCGGGATCTCCCTTGGCCCATCCGGCCGGGTGCGGCATCTCGAGTCCGTGGCAGTCCGTGCAGAAGCTGGGCTTGTGGCACAGGTCGCACTGCGCGCGGTCCTTGTTGGCAAGTCGTCCGTGCCCCGTCTTCTTCCAGTCCGCCGGGTCGTGCGAGGCCGGCTTGAGCTCATAGCCGCCGGGATGGCACACGGAGCACTCGTCGGAGGCTTCCGGGTACTTGGCGGTGCCATGACATTGGAAGCACTGATCCATCAGCGAAAGGGGCGTACCCCGTGTGGGCTCGGGGTGTGCGGTGTTGATGTGACACGACAGGCACGTCTTGTTGCGTTTCGCATGCTCCGCATGATCGATCAGGATGCGGAATCCGGACGTCGCCTTGCGGTTGGGGTCGTGGCACTGAAGGCAGTTCTCGCTGGACACCAAGAGGGCGGCGCCCTCGGCGGCGGCAGCGGGCGAGGTCGGGGTGGACACGCCCGAGCGCCCTGCGAGCTGCCAGCGCACGTCTCTGCTCAGCAGGCGGGCGCGGGCAGCGAGCCTTTGCGGCAGCTCGTACCATGCCGTCGGCGCTTGATGGCACGACACGCACGCGACTTCGGCGTGAGTCGACTTCCGCCAGGAATGCGCTCGCTCCGCCATCCCATGACACGATCCGCAGAGCACCGGAGACGCAGTCCCAAGGTCCAGCAGCACCGCGCCGAGCACGACGGCGGCGAGCCCGATACCGACGCGCGTCCACAGTACCCGCCGCGACCGCCTTGTCGGCCTCTCGTCCGTCGAGCCAGGATCGGTCGGCGGCCGGGGCTCTGTGTTGTGGGCCTGGGTATCCACTCAGCGCTCCCTACTGCACCGGCTTGAGCGCAGGGTCGTAATTCAGGGAGGGCACTTCGCCGTGGCACCGCACGCAGAATGACGCAGCATGGCACGCCTCGCAGTTCCGATGTTTGGCGACCTGCTTGCCGTGAACGGAGCGCCAGTCCTTGGTGTGGGATTGGGGCCGGCGGGAGTGGCAGTCGGCGCACCACTTGTCGGTGAATTTGTGGCAATCCGCGCACTTCGCACCCGGCGCCGAGGCATCCGTGCCGTGCACGACCTTCCAGTTCGCGGCACGATGCGTCGCGGGGGCTGCCTTTTCTGTGTGACACGACGTGCACGCGTTGTCAGCGGTGTCGCCGTCGTGACATCGCAGGCAGTCGGCCATTCTGGGCGTGTGCTTGCCCTCCGGACTCTTCTCGTGCACGAGGTAGCCGTGGCATTCGACACACCTCATCTTGAGGATGTTCACGTGTGCCTTGTGAGGTATCTGAAGATCCCCTTTTGGAGAGATCGTCCGCAGATCGTAGTGGCAGCTCAGGCACGCCGCGTTCGTCGGCTTGCCGAAGACCGCCGGTACGCCTGAGCGCGACACGAGCGAGACGTAGAACTCCCCGACCATGCGCGCCCGGTACGCGGTCTGCGCGAGCAGCTTCGGCGGCACGTGGCACTGCTCGCAGCGAACCTCGGCGTGCGCCGACGTCTTCCAGGGCCCGTGTTTGTCCGCAAGCGACGGGTACCTGCCGAAGTAGCCGGGTTGCATGGAAAGGTAAGCGGGCAGCACGATCAGCAGCAGGAGCGCAACGAGCGCGGCCCCGGCTATGGGAAGCCACCTGCGGCGCCCGGCGGCCACTAGTGGCACTCCTTGCAGAACTTCTCCTGGTGGCAGACC
Organism: uncultured Actinomycetes bacterium; assembly: GCA_963725795.1. Classification (GTDB taxonomy): domain Bacteria; phylum Actinomycetota; class Coriobacteriia; order Anaerosomatales; family CAVRZR01; genus CAVRZR01. Next base: position 35,142 of record CAVRZR010000002.1, read on the forward strand.
AGGCAGCCGTCACCGCGCTGTTTGGCTACCGGTCCGTGGTCCTTCTTCCAGTTGCCGGCATGGGAGGCGGGCCGCAGCTTGTGGCATTCCTCGCAGTACTTCGGCGTCCAGTCGTGGCACTGCGCGCAATCGATGGTCTCGGCCATCTTCCCGTGCGTCTGCAGCCAGTCCTTGCGATCGTGGGTGTCCGGAGTCTGCTTTCGCGTGTGACAGTCGGTGCACTTGTCGCTCGCCGTGTCGCCGTTGTGGCACGTGGCGAGGCAGCCCTCCATCTCGGGGCGGTTGAATCCGCGGCGGTTGGGCGTGTGGACGAGGTTCTTGTGGCATGTCACGCACTCCATGCCGAGCACCTGCACGTGCGCCTTGTGTGGGATCAGCAGGTCGCCGGCGGGCGAGACGGTCCGATAGGCAGTGTGGCATCGCTGACACGCTTCGCGCTTCGGCGCGCTCAGGAGGTTCGTGGTCGAGGGGCCCGACACGAGCTGCGAGTAGAAGGCGGGTATCGCCTTGATCGCGAAAGCGGCGAACTCCCTCGCGCCCGGGTTCACGTGGCACTCCGTGCAGGAGATGCGCGAATGCGTTGAGACCGCCCAGTGGTCCATCCGCTGCGCGAGCGCGGGATAGCGGCGGTAGTAGCCGGGCTGCAGTACAGAGACGACTGGGAGCACGAGTGCCACGACGAGCGCTATCCCAAGCGCGATCGCGCCCCACTTCACGATGCGGTGTCTGCGCCGGCGTCGCGCGTCGTCGGGCTCCACGGGACCAGCGTCGTCTGGCGCGAGGGCATCGGGCAACGTGGCGGGCTCGTCGGTGTGCTCGGCGGGATCCGGCACGATGTCGTCTCGGCCGGTCATCTAGCCCATCTCCTTGAACTGCTTGTGGCAGTCCTCGCAGAACGACTTCTTGTGGCATTCGAGACAGCGCGGGTCGGTCACGGTCTTGGCGGTCTTGCTGTGCCGGCCGATCCACGTGAGGACTTGTCCGTGGAAGGCGGGGCGGTTGAGGTGGCACTCGTCGCACTCGCCCGTGGATTGGTGGCAGCGCAGGCACTTGGAGCGGTCCTTGAGCGCCTCGGGCCCGTGGTAGCGTTCCGTCCACTCAGGCGAGACGTGCAGCTTCTCGATGGCCTTCATGCCGACTTCGATGGTCAGCCCCGTGAACGTAGGCTTCTTGCCGGTGGTGTGGCACTGCTGGCACTGCTCGACCTTGTGGCACCGCTCGAGGCACGCGCTGTCGCCTGTCGTCCTCACGACGTTCGGATGCTCGGTCTTCCACTGATCGCCGGACTCGTGCAAGCACGTGGTGGCAGTCGAAGCACTGGTCGGTTTGCTTGGTGCCGACGTGGCAGCCGTACGCGACGCAGACGCCCGAGAAGGGCATCTTCTGGTGCTTGGGCATGAAGGACTCGAGGTGGGCCGTCCACTTGTGGCATCCCACACATTCGCGGGTCTCGCTTGCGACCCGAGTGTGGGCCGGGTGGGGAATGCGCGCTGTCTGTGACGCCTCGTGGCTCCAGTCGTCCTCGTGGCACTTCAGGCACGCCTTATTGGTTGGCGGGGCGAACTTGAAGTACCGCGTGGTCTGACCGGTCTTGATGAGGCTTCCGTAGTACTCGCCGATAAGCCCGATGCCGTTGGCGACCGGACGGGTCTCGTGGCAGGCGCGACAACCGATGTCCTTGTGCGCCGAGCCCTCGAGGTTCACGAAGCGACGGTTGAGCAAGTGGTATCGGGAGAAGAACTGGGGCGTCGACGTCGCGATCAGCGCCCACACCGAAGCGACGACCACGAGCGCGACCAACACGATGGCCGCGATACCGACTATGCGGAATGTCCGCGCCCCGAAGAGGGCCCGTCTCTCGCGCGCGCTCACTCAGCTACCACGGCCTCAAGGGCCGGTGCACCCTCGTGCTCGATGGCTTCCGCGCTGTGCGCGTGCACGAGCTCCGCGTCATGGACCTCGTCTTCGGAGATCTGGAGCGGGAGGACTTTCGCGCCGAGGGTCATGATGAGCAGGCCCGAGTGAGAGGAGTCCCAGGGCGATGCAGACCTCGGCGAGGCTCGGTACGTAGACGGGCGCCTTCTGTCCCAACGGGTTGATGACGAAGCCCATCGCCATCAGCGAATAGCGCTTGAAGAAGATGGCGACTACGTACAGCGCCGCACCCGTGATCTGTATCCACGGAACGTGTCGGTTCTTCGAGCCTGCCAGCAGCGCGAAGGCGGACACGCCGAGCACGAGGACCGTGAGGAACGCCCATGCGTACTGGCCGGTCAGGAACTCGGAGAACCTGATCGTGTGTCCCAGCATCGCCGAGGTGGGCCAGTAGACGACGAGCATCTCAACGACCAGCAGGAACAGGTCGATGATGATGACCGTCGCGAGCAGCGTCGACAGGCTGCGGAACATCGCGGTCGTGAACTTGAACACTCCGAACTTCTGCATGATGTATGCGCAGATGAGCAGCAGTGCGATGCCCGACGCGGTGGCCGACGTCAGGAAGATCGGCACCAGCATGGCCGTGTGCCACAGCTCGCGGGACTTGTTCATCACGAGCACGAACGCCGTCGTGGTGTGCAGGTAGATGGCGAAGGGCAGCGCGATCAGTGTCATCCGGTGCGCGAGCTTGTGCCCGCCCTTGCCGGTGATGATGATCCACAGATCGACGAAGCAGATGATCATGTAGATGTTCGCCGCCGAGCCGGTGTAGATGAACGGCGAGCTCGGATTAGGCGTGAGCAGCATCCACACCGCGCGCCACGGACGCTCCATGTCAGTCACGATGCCGAGAAGCGCCATCATCACCAGTACTCCGGCCTGTAGCACCGCCAGCCGCGAGAGCGGGGCGAACTGCCTGGCGCCGAAGAGGTGGACGCTCGCGTACACGACGAGTCCGCCCGCCGACAGGCCGACGTAGTACATGTAGTTCGAGAACCAGAGCCCCCACGGGTACGTATCGCGCATCCCCATGACGGATCCGCCATTGGTCAGCGCGGCTGCCCCACGCCATCGACTCCGACCCCGATGACGACACCCAGGAGCTGCGACGAACGCCCAGTACTTCCGACCTGCGTTCTTCGGGCGCAGCGCGCCGAAGTTCCAGTCGATGCCGATGAAGCGGACGATCCCGGGCTGCTTGGCTGCTACTTCAGTCACGTCGCATCACCCCACGTACCAGATCATCGGATCGTTGCTGGTCTCTTCCTTCAGACGCCAGACCCGACGGGTCTTGAGCAGCATCGAGACCTCGCTCTCCGGGTCGTTGAGGTCGCCGAACTTGCGGGCGCCCACGGGGCAGGCCTCGGTACACGCGGTCGTTTCGCCCTCGCGCGTACGCTGGATGCAGAACGTGCACTTCTCGACGACGCCGGCTTTCTCCTCGAGCGGGACCTTGGGGTTGATCTCGGCCTTTGGCACCTCGGGCTCGACCCAGTTGAAATGCCGGGCGTCGTACGGGCAGGTCACCATACAGTTGCGGCAGGCGATGCACTTGTCGTAGTCGATGACGACGATGCCGTCCGGTTCCTTCCACGTCGCAATGACCGGGCAGCCGTAGACGCACGTGGGCTTCGCGCACTGCATGCACTGAACCGGGAGGTACCACTTGTCCGGCCGGCCGCCCTCTTCGTAGTCCAGCTTCGCGGTCTCCAGTTCGACCTTGCCCGACTCCATCTCGAGCACCTGGATGTACGTGAAGCCGGAGTCGCGGCCGATGTTGTTCTCCTTGACGCACGCGTAGACGCACCGGCGACAGCCGATGCACGCCTTCACGTCGATGACCATCGCCCACTTCTGCTTCCCTGCGGGCTTGGTGGCGTACCACACCGGCTTGCCGGGGTAGCGAAGGGCCTCGTCCTGCTCGATGATCTCGGCGATGGCCTCGTTGCTCGTGGCGATGTCGCTCGGGCCGCCGGTCGGACTCGCTCGCCGCAATGCTTGGGGCAGCGTCGTTACGACTGCGGGAACGGCTCCGGCCGCCAGCACGCCCGCGGCGACGCCCAGACTCTCCAGGAAGTGACGTCTCGAGAGGGTGGTGCCCTCTGGTGCACGCCTGTCGTCGTCGTTCACGTGTTCGATGTCTTTGCTCATGCCTTGGACCTTCCGAAGACCAGATAGCCAACGATGCTCAGGACGACAAGGAAGCCGGCGAGGGCCACGACCACGAGCCACGTCGGCGTGTACACGGGCGGTGGAACCGGGGGAGAGGCGAAGGGCTTGAAGGGCTCGCGGTCCCAGCCCACCGCGTTCACTTCCATCCCGGTCCCCTGGAACGGAGGCAGGGCCGGGACGTAGATCCACGAGGGCGTGTGCGGGTCATGACAGCCGGCGGAAGTGCACTTGTCCATGCGCTTTCCGTGCATGCCGATCTCGAACTCCTTGTACTTCTCAAAGTGGCAGCGCTGACAGACTCGCGAGATGTCGCCGGTGATGTCGACAAGGCTGCCATCGGGGAGGATGAGCTTGCCGGGGTTCCGAGACGGATCGTCATGGCAGAAGAGGCACGCCGCATCACCCGAGCCTAAGGTGTCATGCACCTCGAGCGTGATCTCGTGTTTCTTCATCCCGTTCGGCAGAGGCTTCGTGGGCTTCCCGTCGGCGCCGAGCGTCACCGGGTGGCAGTCGGTGCAGGGATAGAAGTTGAGCTCCCCGGTGGACGCGTGACCCGCGAACGCGCTCGTTACCAGCGCGAAGAACGCGAGTATCACCAGAGTCGCGAGAGCAATCGAACCTCGCCAAGCGCGCCGTCGTCTGCGCGAGTCGGATGTTTCGATGCAGTACGTCCCGTCTATGGCGCCCACACCTCCTGCGATACAGGGGAGTTAATCAACCGCGACTGACACTAGCAGGCGCTGCCAGGCCGCCTGTTCGCCTAGTATTGCCGAATTGTTAGGGTTCGATTAGAGGCGAGCGAGGGTTCAGTTAGAAGCGGCTCAAACGCCCCTTCAGGTCGCTATCATCGGTCACTGACCGTCAAGGCTGCGCGACTGAAGGCACGGTCCTGTGAAACGCGTTCTGGTTGTCGATGACGAGGAATCGATCCTCAAGGTCGTTGAGTACGCTCTCTCTCAGGCGGGCTTCGAGGTGCACACAGCCGCCGACGGAGACGGCGCGGTAGCCCTCTATGTCCAGATTCAACCCGACCTGCTCATCCTCGACGTGATGCTCCCCGGCAAGTCCGGACTCGATATCGCACGTGATCTTCGTACGGCGTCTGACGACGTTCCCATCATCATGCTGTCTGCGCGCGGCGACGAGGTCGACCGGATCCTCGGCTTAGAATTCGGTGCCGACGACTACGTGACAAAGCCCTTCTCGCCGCGCGAACTCGTGAGTCGCGTCAAGGCGATCCTTCGGCGAACTAGCCCTCCACCGGAGCAAGACGCCTCCATCACTGTCGGCGCATTGCGGATAGACACGCTCGCACGACAAGTGCTGCTCGGCGACGCGCGAGTCCACCTCACCACCTCCGAGTATCGCATCCTCGTTCATCTGGCGAAGCATCCCGGGCGAGCATTCTCGCGCGACGACATCCTGACGGTGCTGTGGGAGGAATCGCCCACCGGGGATGAGCGCGCGATCGACGTGCACATCCACAATATGCGCGAGAAGCTCGAAGCGGATCCGAAGAACCCGGAGTACCTCCTGACGGTTCGAGGCTTTGGATATCGCCTCAGAGAGCGATGAGTCCGATGCCGGCTCGTCCGAAGAAGCGGCATGTCATCCTCACGGTCCTTCTTCTGGCGTTCGTCGTGTCCGCTCTCGCTTTGCTCCGATACACGGAGTCCGGACGCGCGCCGCTGCGCTCGGTTGAGACCATCTTCTGGAAGGCCCGGTTCTGGGCGTTTCCCCTGTCAGACGACCCCGACCGCTTGGCCGGGTTGCATGCGAACGCACAACGGGAATCTCGGGCTCAGTGCGTTGCCTGTCACGAAGACAAGACGAACTCCCACCTCGTCCTCCACCGCATCCACCTGCGAAGCGATCTGCTCCAGCGGCTGGAGTGCCACGACTGCCACCGGCGTATCGACCTCAACAAGCGAGGGAATACGGCGGTCGTCACTTGGGTGGACGTTGGCTTCTGCAAGCAGTGCCACTCGCCGTTCCCAGGACTCGAGGCCGGATCGCCGATGCGGCCCGCGGACTTCGAAAGCGACTGCACCACGTGCCACAAAGGCGAGGACGCTCCCAAACACGACAAGCCATATCTTCCCGACGCGATCCCGGCTTCCGAGTGCAAGGGCTGCCACGGGGCTAGGGTGCTTCCATCCACCGCACGACACGAGCGGTCCGACTGGCTCTCGGCCCACGGCAGCGAAGCGCTGTTCGTCGGCGCCGACACGTGCTACCGGTGCCACGACTTCGGCCTGAAGTTCTGCGACAGATGTCACTCGAAGAAGCCGCCGACACATCTCCCCGCCGAGAGGTGGCGCGCGATCCACGCCGATGAGGCGCGGGCCGACACGCGGGTGTGCTACTCGTGTCACAAGGTGAGCTACTGCAAGCGGTGCCATCTGAATCACGAAGCGGGATGGATCAAGCGACACCCCGCGTTCGTGAAGCAGGAGGGGACGTCGAGCTGCAAGGAATGTCACAGCGAGTCCGCGTGCTCCTACTGCCATCAGCTCAACTCGGTCACTGAAGAGGCCAGTGCGACACCGTGACCCGCCGCTTCGCACCGCTCACAGAATCCTAACGACAGCAAAACCGCGTGCGAACCTCCGCGGTACCGATGCAACCAATACTCTCAACAAGGAGTTCATCCGCCGACCGGCGGCGGGCAGGAAAGGGTGATAGAGATGTTACTGGTCATCGCAGCGGTATTGGTTATCGGAGGTCTCGTCGCCGCCGCGCTCTTCGCCATCGGCTTGCCGCTGGTGATGGGTCTCCTGGCGTTCGACGTGGCGTCGTGGCGTAAGCAGGGGCTGGAGACGGCCACTGCGGTCGAGCCCGGGTCTCACAGCTGGAAGCTTCGCACCGAGGGGCGTATCCGCCTTGAGCGCCGCGTTGCGAGGGCGTTCGTGATCCTGGGTGGTGCCTTCTGGGGCATCGCAGCGTTCGCCGGACTCTACTCGTACCAGCAGTCCGGACTCGCGTACTCACTCCTCGGTGCTTTCATCCCACTGGTGGCGACTCTGGTGACGCTGGTCGTCGGCTGGTACTACGAGCGGGTCACAGCGGTTCTGCTGACTGCCGCTTCCGTGGGAGTTGTGTACTGGGGCGCCGTGCAGCAGTGGGAGGCCGGGGTGTGGGGCCTGGTCATCGTCGCCCTGATCGGGCCGATGCTGACCGCGGCTGTCCTGTTCTGGCTCGCGCGACGGGAACAGGTCGCCATGGAAACCGTGCTGGCCACGCGGGGCGAGCTCGCGCCGGCGATGGTGCGCGCCCAGTAGCGTGCCCGCACAGAAACGAACCCCGAGAGGGCCGGCGCGAGCCGGCCCTCTTCTATTGTGCTCTGGCCAGCGTGAATGAGAACGTCGAGCCGTGTGCGGGAGCGGACTCGACCTCGATCACGCTGTCATGCGCCTCGACGATCTCCTTGGCGATCGAGAGCCCAAGGCCTGTCCCGCGCGTGGACGAGCGCGACTCGTCCACGCGGAAGAACCTGTCGAAGAGGCGGGGCAGTGCCTCGGGTTGGATTCCCTCTCCGGTGTCCTGTACCTCGAGGGTGACCTCGTCGGTGGTGGCTCGCGCCCTCAGCGTGATCGTGCCGCCCGCGGCGGTGTGACGGAGCGCGTTTCCCACGAAACCGAGGAGCACCTGCATGATGCGGTCGCGATCGCAGGAGGCGTCGACGTTCTCGTCGACGAGGTCGATAGCGATCGTGACGCCGGAGTCCTCGGCGAGCGTGTGCATCACCGACGCTACCTCGCCGAAAAGCTCGACGACCGGCACGGGTTCGATCTTCAGCGTCAGGCCGCCGCCCTCGAGCTGGGCGAGAGTGAGCAGGTCCGTCACGAGTCTGCCGAGCCGGTCCACTTCGAGTGCCATGGTGTTGAGGAAGTCATCGCGGACCTTCGGATCGTCCTTGGCTCCGCCTGTGAGCAGCTCCAGCAGGCCCTTCAGCGCCGAGATCGGGGTTCGCAGCTCGTGGCTGGCGTCGGCAACGAAGCGGCGTTGCGCGGTTTCGAGCCTCTTCTGCTCGGTTATGTCCGCCATGAGCAGCACGCCACCCTCAGTGGTTCCTTCGGCAGTGGCTATCGGCGTGCTGTGTAGCAGGATGACGCGCTCACCCGCCGAGGTGACAGCAGACATTCCCGAGCCTGCGAGGACGGTGCTCACCATCTCGAGAATGGTGGGATCGTCGCTCAGCTCGCGAACGTGCCTGTTCATCATGGCGTCTCTGTCACCGCTGATGCCGAGCAGGTGCAGCGCCTCGGGGTTCACAACGCGGACCGCACCCTCGGAGTCGAAGGCGACGACGCCTTCGGCCATGGACTCGACGACCGCGGCGATCTCCTGCTCCCGCTCCCGGAGCGCAGAGAAGGTCTCGCCCAAGGTCACGGCCATTCTGTTGTAGGAGTCCGCCAGCTCGAAGATCTCATCGGGCACGAGTCCGGTCGGCACCCGCTGCTCGAAGTCGCCGTTCGCGATGGCAATGGCGGCCTTGGACATCTGACGGGCGCGGCGGCTGATGAACTCCGAGAAGCTGAAGGCGAGCAGACCCGCGACGATCAGCGCGATCCAGAACGTCGTCCAGAGCTGACTTCTCAGCGCGTCGAGCACGGCGAGCGACGCCGTCACCGGACTGGAGATCACGACGCTGCCCGCCCGGCGGTCCTGGGGATTGTAGATCGCCTTGCCCGCGACGACGAACTCGCCCGGTTTGAGTGACATCTCGGAGTAGGGCGGCGAATCCGTGAGTCCCTGTAGGCGTGCCTCTTCCAGCTGTGCGGCGGAGGGACCACTCTGGCCGACGGAATCGATGAGCGTTCCGTCGATGTCGTACACCCACACGTTGTCGCCGTAGATGAGACGGAACGCGCGCACCTGCTCGCGCAGTCGGGCGCGGCTCTCGACCGTGAGCGGGAACTCGTCTGAGAGCTGCGACGCGAGCGCTGAGGCGTCGGAGAGCTGGTCGCTTTCGCCCAGGTCGATCAGCGTCCGTTGAAGTCCGCGGGACAGCGAGACCGACAGCACGAGGATCGCCACGACGATGACGATGACGAACAGCTCGGTCTGCCAGAGCCGGAGCGACGGTCGCCTGACCCGTGGCATCGGCTACTCTTCTTTCAGCCGGTACCCGAAGCCCCGGACGGTCAGAAGGTACTCGGGGTTCTTGGGATCTTCCTCTATCTTCTCGCGCATGTTGTGGATGTGGACGTCGATGGCGCGCTCGTCCCCAACAGGCGCCTCGTCCCAGAGCTCGGCGAGGATGTTCGCACGCGAGTACGCCTTGCCCGGGTGTCTGGCGAGCAGGTGGAGGATGCCGTACTCCGAAGTGGTGAGGTGCACCGGCTCGCCTCGCATGAATATCTGGTGCGAGTCGGAGTCGATGACAAGTTCCCCGACCACGATGCGAGCGTGCCCGCTTCCAGCGCTCCGACCGGCCCGACGTAGGATCGCCTTGACTCTGCTCACGAGCTCGCGCGGAGAGAACGGCTTTGTGACGTAGTCATCGGCGCCGAACTCGAGGCCGAGGATACGGTCGACCTCGTCGCCTCGAGCCGACAGCATCACGATCGGCACGTCGGAGGTCTCTCGAATCTCTCGCGCCAATTCCAGTCCCGACTTGCCCGGCAGCATGATGTCGAGGATCAGGAGGTCGGGATTCACCTCGCCGATGATGAAGCTTCCACCCGCCGCGTCACCCGCGGTATGAACCTCGAAGCCCTCTTGCTCGAGCGCGTAGCGCACGGCCTTGATGATGGATTCCTCGTCGTCGACGACGACGATACGTTGTGCGGACATGCACGCTCCGTCCGAGGTGTGTCGATGCGTCTAGGATACCGTCCGGCTTGCGATTCTCGGCGTGTCGTGACCGGAATCGCCCGACTCTGCGTTCACACCGCAGCCTCTGGATCCGGCCCGGCGGCGAGGACTTCGGGCGTAACGTGGGCCGCGTACATCTCGAAGTTCTCGCGGAACATCCCGGCGAGCTTGCGGGCGGTCTCATCGTAGGCCGCCGGATCCTGCCACGTGGCTCGCGGATCGAGAAGCTTCGAGTCGCAACCCCGGCATGCGTGCGGGACCAGGACCTTGAAGACGGGATGGGGCGTGAACCCTGACTTCGTGAGCGATCCATCGAGCGCAGCGGCCAGAAGTGCGCGCGTGAACTCGATGCTCATCCGTTCCCCGACCCCGAAACCGCCGCCGCTCCAACCGGTGTTCACGAGCCAGCAATCCGCTTCGTGCCAGCTGAGCCGCTCTGCCAGCATCGTCGCGTAGCGCGAGGGCTTCAGCGGCAGGAAGGGACCACCGAAGCACGGCGAGAACGTCGGCTTGGGTTCAGTGATGCCAACCTCGGTCCCCGCGACACGAGCGGTGAACCCCGAGAGGAAGTGGTAGCTCGCCATCTCCGGCGTCAGCTTGGAGATCGGCGGCATCACGCCGTACGCGTCGCACGTCAAGAAGAAGACGTTGCGGGGGTGATCTCCAACGCCGCCGACCACCGCGCCGGGAATGTGATCGACGGGATACGTGGCGCGCGTGTTCTCGGTGAGGACATCGGATGCCCAGTCGATCGCGCGCGTCTGCGGATCGATCACCACGTTCTCCAAGATCGATCCGAACTTGATCGCATTGAAGATCTGCGGCTCGGACTCCTCGGACAGGCGAATGACCTTCGCGTAGCAGCCGCCTTCGAAGTTGAAGATGCTGTGGTCGCTCCATCCGTGCTCGTCGTCGCCGATGAGCCGTCGCGAGGGATCGGCGGAGAGCGTCGTCTTGCCCGTGCCCGAGAGTCCGAAGAACAGCGCCGAGTCACCGGCTTCGCCCACGTTCGCGGAACAGTGCATGGGCAGGACGTTCTGCTGTGGCAGCAGGTAGTTCATCACCGAGAAGATGGCCTTCTTCATCTCGCCGCCGTACATGCTGCCGAGGATGAGCACGAGTCTGCGCGTGAAGCTGATGCCCACGAAGACCGAGCTGCGAGTGCCGTCGAAATCCGAGCTGGCGCGCAGCGGGCCGCAGTTCACCACGGTGAACCCGGGCGCGAAGTCCTCGAGTTCGATCGGCGTGGGGCGCACGAAGAGCGTGTTGGCGAAGAGCGCGTGCCACGTGGCGTCGGCGACGACGCGAATGGGCATCCGATAGGTCCGCTCCGCGCCCGAGAAGCCGTCGAAGACGTACAGGTCGCGGTCGTGCAGGTACCCGCGTGCCTTGTCGAGCAGGCGGTCGAAGAGTGCCGGCTCGCAGGGCCTGTTCACGTCCCCCCAGTCGATCTGCTCGGCGGCGGGGCCCTCATTGACGATGAAGCGATCGTTCGGCGAGCGGCCCGACGGCTCACCGGTCTTGACGACCAACGCTCCGTTCGCCGCGAGAATGCCCTCCGCGCGTGCGAGCGAGCGCGCGATGAGCTCGGCAGGAGGAAGGTTGCGGTGGATGGTGCCCGTGCCGGCAAGACCCAACTCGGCGAGTTGCGCGCGGATCACGTCGTCTACGAGCGGAGCAGCCGTCACGTCGACCTCCTGTGTCGCGACCCAAAGCCGCGTCCGGCGGCTAGTGAATACCCTAGCAGACGGTCGTCCCGCGGGGTTCCCCCGACCAGGCCGACAGATGCTCGCGGTTAGGCGCCCAGGAGTCGTCGGCGTGGCCCTAAGCGCTGCCGGGGCGAACCGCGGTGCTAGTGCGAGCCCCCGGCCGCTCGCTCAGCGCTCAGACGGTAGAGCTCCATGAGCTCTCTCGTCACGGGTCCGACGCGTCCGTCGCCGATAGCCCGCTCGTCCAGCCGGGTGATCGGGACGACCCCTCGAACGCTCGAGGTAAGGAACGCCTCGTCGGCGTCAAAGGCCTCGTCGATGCGAATATCCCGCCGTATCACTTCACGATGTTCGGCTGCCAGCTCCAACACGCGTGAGCCGACGGTGCCCCACAGCACGCCCTCCCTTGGCGCGATAACGCAGCCGTCCTTCACGATGTAGAAGCTGGCCGTCGCTGCCTCCGAGACGATGTCCTTCGGCGTAGTACAGCACGTCCAGGGCTCCGGCTTCCTCGATCTGCGGATGCGAATGCAGCCAGGTGATGTAGTTCGTCGTCTTCGCCTCAGGGAACTCGCGGCGATACTCGCGAGTGATGAGTTTCGCGCCCGTCTCGTAGTAGTGCGACGGCACGTCGAACAACTCGTGCGTGACGATGAAGAAGGTCGGCGTGTCGGGTCGAAGTGCATGCCATCCGGCGAGTGGCCACCCGTAAGCACGAGGCGAACGGTTGCCTCGGCGTGCGCATTCAACGCCAGCAGCTCCTCGATCGCGGCCGCGATGTCGTCATCGGATGCGGGGACAGAAAGATGCAGCTGCTCGGCGGACGAGCGGAACCGGACGAGGTGCTCATCGAGCATGTATGGTTTGCCGCCGATGGTCTGCAGCAGGTCGAAGACCGCGTAGCCGCGCAGCAGGCCCACGTCGAAGGGAGAGATCGCGGCGCGCTCCGCCGGCAGGATCTCCCCATTCAGGTATACGAACTCGCCTGCGGGCTTCATGCGGCTCCTCCGTCCGGATGAGGGCGCTCGGTCGCGCGGGAACTCGAACTTGCAGATGCATTGGGAGTCTAACAGCGAAGCCATGGATCTCGGCCACTCACAGGATCGGGCGCGGGCACGCCTGAAGCCCTAGAATCCGTTCGATGAAGCCACGCACTCGGAAGACCCTTCAGATCGTGTCGATCGCCCTCGCGGCTGCCATTTCCGTCGTCGCGGTCGGATTCGTGTGGTGGGGGCTCACCCCGCTGGGTCCGACGACGAGTGCCATGGCCGCTGTGCGGTCGGACGCGGACGTGACGGTCTCCGAAACTGACGCGGGCTGGGTATTCATGCCGGCGAGCATCGAGCCGACCGCCGGATACATCTTCTACCCGGGTGGGCACGTGGATGCGCGCAGCTACGCACCGTACGCGCGCGACGTGGCTTCGCGGGGTTACCTGGCAGTCGTGCCCGTGATGCCGCTGTCGCTCGCCGTGCTGTCGCCGAGCGCCGCGTCGAAGGCTATCGCCGCCTATCCCTCGATCGATCGCTGGGTCTTGGGCGGGCACTCGCTCGGCGGCGTGATGGCCGCCGGCTATGCCGAGAAGCACGGGGCCGACGTGGGGGGCCTGGTCCTGCTCGCCTCCTATCCGTCCGGTGGGACGGACCTCTCCGACAACGAGCTGGGCGTCGCCTCTCTCGTCGGCTCGCAGGACACGGTGGTCGACATGGGCACGTGGGAATCGTCTCGAACGCAACTTCCTGCGGGGGCGAGTATCCGCCTGCTGCAAGGCGGGAACCACGCGCAGTTCGGCGACTACGGCCCGCAACCCGGCGATACCGCCAGTCCCTCGATGAGCGCTCAGACTCAGCGCGCGGCGGCCGTCTCGGCCACGGTCGAGCTGCTTCGCGGCCAGTAGGGCGTCGGCCGCCCGCGCCGCGCTACACTAGAGGTTCGGCAAGAACCGTGCTTCAGGCGTGCGGCGGAATCCGTCCGGACCGCTGCCGCCTCTTGCCGGGGACCGCCTCGGCCATTCGCGAAGGGAAGAACCGCTTCGTGTCCATGGACTCAATATCGATACGCGGCGCCCGCGAGCACAACCTCAAGGGCTTCGATCTCGAGATACCGCGCGATAAGCTCGTCGTGATAACGGGCCTGTCCGGTTCGGGCAAGTCATCACTGGCGTTCGACACCATTTACGCCGAAGGCCAGCGCCGCTATGTCGAATCCCTTTCGGCATACGCCCGGCAGTTCCTCGGCCAGATGGACAAGCCCGATGTCGACCATATCGAAGGCCTGTCGCCGGCCGTCTCCATCGACCAGAAGACGACCTCGCGAAACCCCAGGTCGACGGTGGGGACGGTCACCGAGATCTACGACTACCTTCGTCTGCTGTATGCCCGCGTCGGTATCCCGCACTGTCCGGCGTGCGGTCGCCCAATCGAGCGCCAGACCGCCGAGCAGATCGTCGACCGGATCCTCGAGTTGGCCGAGGGCACGAAGTTCCAGGTGCTCGCGCCCGTCGTCAAGGGACGGAAGGGCGAGTACGGCAAGCTCCTCGACGACCTCAAACGCGAGGGATTCGCGCGCGTTCGCGTCGACAAGGAGATACGGGGCCTCGACGAGGAGATCAAGCTCGACAAGAAGTACAAGCACGATATCGAGGTCGTGGTCGACAGGCTTGCGATCAAGGAGGGCGTCCGCACGCGACTCGCGGACAGCGTCGAGACCGCGCTTCGGCTGGCCGGTGGGAGCGTGGTCGTGGCCGTTGTCGACGGCGACGAGCTCCAGTTCTCCCAAGCGCTCGCATGCCCGGTGCACGGTATCTCGATGGACGAGCTTGCGCCGCGTGACTTCTCCTTCAACAGCCCATACGGCGCCTGTCCGGACTGCGCGGGTCTCGGTTCGCGACTCGAGGCCGACCCGGACCTCGTCGTGCCCGATCCGACGCTTTCGCTCGAGGACGGGGCCATCGCCCCGTTCGCGTCCGGTCTCAACTACTACCCGCAACTCGTGAATGCCGCCGCGAAGCACCTGGGCGTCTCGACGACGACACCGTGGAGGGAACTGCCTCGGGAGGTGCGAACGGCGCTGCTGGGCGGTATGGGCGACGAGCGCATCCGGGTCGACTACCAGACGCGGGACGGGCGCGAGACCCATTGGTATTCGCGCTACGAGGGTGCGCTGCAGAGCGTCATGCGCCGCTGGGAGGAGACGGAATCCGAAGGCTCGAAGGAGAAGCTCGAGCAGTACATGGCGGTCATCCCCTGCAAGTCGTGCAAAGGCGCCCGGCTGAAGCCTGAGATCCTCGCGGTGACCTTCGGCGGCAAGAACATCAACGACGTCACGAGGCTTGCGGCGAAGGACTCGCTGGATTTCTTCGAGAAGGTGTCGCTCTCCGAGCGGGACGAGCATATTGCGCGTCGGGTCATCAAGGAGATCGTCGAGCGACTCCGGTTCCTCGTGGACGTGGGGCTCGACTACCTCACGCTTGAGCGCGCCACGGCTTCGCTCTCTGGCGGCGAGGCGCAGCGCATTCGGCTCGCGACTCAGATCGGATCGGGGCTCATGGGCGTGCTGTACATCCTCGACGAGCCGTCGATCGGGTTGCACCAGCGCGACAACGCGCGCCTCATCGCGACGTTGGAGCGGTTGCGCGACCTCGGCAATACGGTGATCGTCGTGGAGCATGACGAGGAGACCATCCGCGCTGCGGATTTTGTTGTGGACATGGGTCCCGGCGCTGGAGAGCACGGTGGCGAGATAGTCTGTGTCGGGTCGCCCGAGACCATCCTCGCGTGTGAGGGGTCCCTCACGGGCGCGTACATGCAGGGGCGCCGATCGATCCCGATCCCCGAGTCGCGCCGCAAGCCGGATCGCGGCGCGCTTGTCATGCGCGGAGCTTCCGAACACAACCTCAAGGACCTCGACGTCGAATTGCCCCTCGGCTCGTTCATCGTGGTGACCGGCGTGTCGGGTTCGGGCAAGTCATCGCTTGTGGCAGACACGCTCGCGCCGGTGCTCACCAACAAGCTCCACCGCGCGCGGAGACGCACGGGGAAGTACGAGTCGATCGAGGGCATCGGCGAACTCGACAAAGTCATCGACATCGACCAAAGCCCGATCGGGCGGACGCCGCGATCGAACCCCGCAACGTACACCGGCGTCTGGGACGATGTGCGCGCCCTGTTCGCTTCCACGCCCGACTCACGGGCGCGCGGGTATTCCCCCGGACGCTTCTCTTTCAACGTTCACGGCGGCCGCTGCGAGGCGTGCAAGGGCGACGGACAGATCAAGATCGAGATGCACTTCCTCCCGGACGTGTACGTACCGTGCGAAGTCTGCAAGGGAGCCCGGTACAACCGTGAGACGTTGCAGGTCACGTACCGAGGAAAGAACGTCTCGGACATCCTCGAGATGACGGTCGAGGAGGCCCTGCACTTCTTCGAGAACATCCCGCCCATCAAACGGAAGCTGCAGACGCTCTTCGATGTTGGTCTCGGGTACTTGAGGCTCGGACAGCCCGCGACGACCCTGTCGGGCGGCGAGGCGCAGCGCGTGAAACTCGCGTCGGAGCTTCAGCGCCGCTCGACCGGCCGGACGTTCTACATCCTCGACGAGCCCACCACGGGTCTGCACTTCGACGACGTGCGTCAGCTTCTCGTGGTTCTGCAGCGGCTCGTGGAGGCAGGCAATACAGTGTTGGTGATCGAGCACAACCTCGACGTGATCAAGTCCGCCGACCATGTCATCGACCTCGGGCCTGAAGGTGGCGACCGTGGCGGCGAGATCGTCGCGACCGGCACACCCGAAGAGATCGCCGTGTGTTCCGATTCCTACACCGGGCAGTTCCTGCGACCCGTACTCGAGGGTGGGCCCGCCACCGTTGCCCCCGCTCGGACCGCACGCCCGGACTCGAAGCCTGGCGCCGCGCGCACGCGTGGGAAGGCGTCGGTGGGATGAGAGCGGCGGGCCTGGTCCACCGGGTAGCGGTCATCGGTGTGTTGGCCGCGCTGACCGTGACGATGGCGATCTCCCAGGGCTGCGCCGCCCAGCAACCTTCCGAGAAGGCGAGCGACGCGGTCATGCGTGTGACGAGGCTTGCGGGGTATCCCGCCGCGCAAGTCGGCGTCGACCGGACCCAGGCCGCGGTGGTGCTGTGGCTTCCCTCGGCCTCATCGGCGCCGGATATCGAACTGGCGTGGCAGACGGGATTTGCGGCGCTCGCCGAGGCATATCCCAAGGCGCGCACGTACAAGGTCGTGATTCGGACGGACGATGCCACGCTGCTGTCCGTCGAATCGAGCGGGGCCGACGTTCGCAAAGCGGTGGCAGGCGACGAGCCAACTGCTCTCAGAGCGGCCGCCTCCTTCGCGCTGCTGAGCGACGTGCCGGACCCCGGACGGCTCATTCCGAAGAACGCCGGAGCCCGCACGCAGGGACGCGAAGCCGAATTGGATCGAGCGAACCGCGCGGCCGGACTCGTTGACGACGCTGGTCCCGCGGGACGTGACGCACAGGCACTCGTCGGCGCTTGGCAGACGGCACGCGCGGAAGCGCCCGGCGTCCCGGCCCCCTCAGGCGGCGCGCAGGAAGCGGCACAGTTCGCGGCCGATCGTATCGAGAGTGCGCTGGCGAGCGTGTCTCCTGATGGCGCCTCCTTCCTCAGAGGGTTCCTACCGGACCTCGTCGCACAGCAGGAGGTCTCCCTCCTGCGCGAGTGGGCCGCTACGAGCGAGGCCGTGGCGGCGGGCCGGCCGCTCGCGTCCGTGCTCGCGCTTACCGCTTCTGCCGCGCGAGAGGTTCTGGGCCGGTCGAATCGCACGAGCCGGTCGGCGTCCGACAGCGCCGCGCCTGTGTCCGTCAGCACGTTCACTCGCGTGCCGACGCTCGACTGGACGACAGGCAGCTCGGACACGACGGGTCTCGTTGCGGCGACCCTCGCTCGCTACGGTGTCAGTCAAGGCGACGTTTCGGGGTTGTCGTGGCGGCCCGGCGACACGAGCCAACGGGAGTTCGCTGGTGCCGACGTCTGGAGCGCGTATCGGGCGCCTGACGGCGCGATGTACTGGCTCCCGGGTGAGCGGTCGAAGGTGGCACTAGCGGACACCTCTCAGCGCGGATGGGGGTACACGCTTCTCAGCGTAGCGCTCGTGGACGCGAACGATGTGAGGCACGAGTACGAGCGGTACCAGCTCTCAGGGAGTCGGTGACCCGGTGACGACGTATTCCTCGGATCTCGCGAGACGCCTCGCGCAAGTGCCGGAGTCGCCTGGCGTCTATCTCTGGAAGGACGCCGAGCAGCGCGTGCTCTACGTAGGCAAGGCGCGCGCGCTGCGTCGCCGCATGCGCCAATACGCCACAGGGCACGACACGCGCGAGATGGTGCCCGTGATGATGGAGCAGGTCGCGTCCTTCGACTACGTGGTGACCGACAACGAGGTCGAGAGTCTCATCCTCGAGAACAACTTGATCAAGCAGTTCGATCCCCCGTTCAACGTGCGCTACCGCGACGACAAGTCCTACCCGTTCATCGCTCTCACGCTCGCCGATCCGTATCCGGCGCTCAAGTACACCAGGGAGAAGCACCGTTCCGGTACGCGCTATTTCGGTCCCTACACGGACGCGCGCGCGGCGCGCGAGACGATCGACGTCGTGCGCCGGATCGTGCCGCTGTGCAGGGCCACCTGTGCCGAATGGAAGCGGGTAGCCGCGCGCGGTGGCTCGCCGACGGGCAAGGCGTGCTTCGACTACCACGTCGGCCTGGGCCCGGGTCCGTGCGTCGGCGCCGTATCGCGCGAGGACTACGCGAAGCAGGTCGAACGCGTTGCGAGCTTCCTCGGCGGCAAACACACCGAGTTCGTCGACGAACTCGAAAGGTGCATGCGAGAGGCCGCGGCCGATCTCGACTTCGAGCGTGCGGCACGTTATCGAAACCGGCTTGAGGCCGTCACTAGTGTGCTTCGGAAGCAGAAGGTGGTTTCGAAGCGCCGGCTAGACATCGACGTGATCGGTTTCTCGCGCGAAGAGACCATTGCCGGCGTGCACGTCTTCGTCGTGCGCGAAGGCCGCGTGCTCATCGGCAACGAGTTCGTCCTGGACAAAGGCTTGGACGTGCCGATCAGCGAGCTCGTTGAGGGCTTTCTGCTGCGTTACTACTCCGACGCGAGCAGTGTCGGCAGGGAAGTCATCGTTCCCGAGCTGCCCGACGAGCCGGCGCCGATGGAAGAGTGGCTGAGCGGCCTGCGAGGGACTCGGGTGAGGCTGGCAGTCCCACTGCGAGGAGAGAAGCGGGAACTGCTCGCATTGGCCACCGAGAATGCGCGGCACACGCTGATGCGGTTCAAGGTCCGGACGCGCTACGACGACGATCGCCTGAACGCAGCGCTGCTTCAGCTTGAGAGCGCGCTGGCCTTGCCGAGGGCGCCGCTGCGTATCGAGTGTTTTGACATCTCCACGCTCCACGGACGTCACTCGGTCGGCTCCATGGTCGTATTCACGAACGGGCGTGCAGATCCCAAGTCGTACCGTCGCTTCCGGGTCCGCACGTCCAGTGCCGAGTCCAACGACGTGCAGATGATGGGAGAAGTGCTCCGCCGTCGGTTCTCTCCGGAGAGGATGTCCGACGGGCGGTTCGGCTCCCGTCCCGGGCTCGTGATCGTGGATGGAGGAAAGCCGCAGGTCGCGGCCGCTGTGACCGCATTGACTGAAAGCGGCGTGGGCGACATCCCGGTCGTCGGCCTCGCGAAGCAAGAAGAGGAGCTCTTCGTTCCCGGATGGAGCGAGCCGGTCGTATTGCCCAACGGCTCTGCGTCGCTCTACCTCGTCAAACGCATCCGCGACGAGGCACACCGATTTGCGATCGGCTACCATCGCGACCTGCGCGGCAAGGCAATGACGGCGAGTGTGCTCGACACGATCCCGGGGCTGGGACCCAAGCGCAAGAAGGCGCTGCTGAAGGAGTTCGGTTCGGTCAAGCGGTTGCGCTCTGCCGACGTCGAGCAGGTTGCCGCGGTGCGGGGCATTCCTCGCGGCGTCGCCGAGGAGGTCGTCGCCACACTCCAAGCGACCAGCCCGTCGATCAACCGCCCGAGAGGCGGAGTGATCGGCGCAGGGGCATTGGCGCTAGGTATACTTGGTGGACGCTCCCGCACAGGCGCGTGGCGTACCGGCTGAGAAGGTGTCGATGGAAGACGAGCTGCCCGAACGTTCGGAAGACACCCACGTTCCCGAACTAAGTCTGGTCGTCATCACCGGCATGTCCGGAGCCGGTCGCAGCGAGGCGATCCATACCTTCGAGGATCTCGGGTACTTCTGCATCGATAACCTGCCCCCCTCATTCCTTCGGCAGGTCGTAGACCTCGCTTCGCTGCCTGGCAGCCGCATACGGCGCATCGCGGTCGTCTCCGACGTACGGGCGAAGGAGTTCTTCGACGAGCTTGTCGGGGAGCTGGAGGATCTCGAAGACGAAGGGATCAGCTTCCACCTCGTCTTCCTCGAGGCCGACAACGCTCGGCTGATTCGGCGGTTCAAGGAGACCCGCAGACGTCATCCATTGGCCGCGGAAGGGGAGAGCCTGCCGGACAGCATCAAGGCGGAGCGAGAGGCGCTTTCGGTCATCCGGGCGCGGGCTGACGTCATCATCGACACCAGCAAACTGAAGCCGGCAGACCTGAGGCGCGTACTGCGCGAGCGCTACACGGAAACGCTCTCGAGCACGCTGACCATCTCGGTCATCTCCTTCGGCTTCAAGCACAGCATGCCTGACGATGCCGACATAGTCATGGACGTGCGGTTCCTTCCGAACCCGTACTACATCGTGCGACTGCGCGAGCGCACGGGTCTGGAGAGGGCCGTTCGCGATTTCGTACTCGACCGCGAGGAGACGCAGCAGTTCCTGAGCAGATGGTTCGCGCTTCTCGACGTGGTCGTTCCGGGCTACATCGAAGAGGGGAAGCAGCATCTGACGATCGCGATGGGATGTACCGGCGGCATGCACCGCAGCGTGGTCCTCGCCGAGGTGACGGCCGATCATCTGCGACACGAGGGCTGGCACGCGACGGTCGGTCACCGCGATATGGGCCGCGACACGGAGTCACGGTGACGCTCGGCCAAGGTCGTCGCGCGGTCGCCATCGGCGGAGGGACGGGTCTCCCTCTCGTCCTGCGTTCGCTCGTCGATCTCGGCTTCGAGACATCGGCGATCGTCACGATGGCCGACGACGGTGGCTCTTCGGGACTGCTTCGCCGCGAGCTGGGGATGCTCCCGCCCGGCGACGTTCGCAACTGCCTCGTGGCGCTCTCGGACCCGGACAGTCTGCCCGCCCGGCTGTTCCAGTACCGCTTTCCGCACGGGGAGGGACTTGCCGGGCACGCCCTGGGCAATCTCGTTATCGCCGCTCTCGCAGACCTCACCGGGGGCTTTCCCCAGGCCATCGACGCAGCGGGGGACCTCCTCGGAGTTCGCGGACGCGTGCTTCCCTCGACGCTCCAGGACGTGATCCTGCACGCAGAGGACCGTCTGGGACGCCCGGTGTCGGGACAAGCCAACATCGCCGTGAGCGAGGAGCCGGTCGCACATGTTGTGCTCGAGCCCGAGGCTCCCGTCGCGTACCCTCCGGCGCTCGAGGCGATCGCGGCCGCCGACGTGATCGTCGTGGGACCGGGAAGCCTCTACACGAGCCTGATTCCGAACTTCCTCGTCGCCGGCGTGGCCGACGCTGTGGCGGGTTCGGATGCGCTGCGCGTGTACGTCTGCAATGTCGCTAATCAGCGGGGCGAGACGTGCGGACTCGATGCCGCCGAGCACGTTCGCGCGCTCATCGACCACGGCCTCGAGAACATGCTGGACGTCGTGCTCGTGCACGAACCCGCCGCGACCCCGTCGCTGCCTGGGATCCGTCCTGACGAAGCGGAGCCGGTCGAGCCTGTCGCGAGCGGCCCTGAAGTCCGCGCCCTCATTTCGCAGCTGGTCCCCGAGGTAGTGGCTGCCGACGTGGTCGACACGTCGATGCCGACACATCACGACCCCCGACTGCTCGAAGCGGCCCTCGCACGCATCCTGACGTCGCACTTCGGACGAGCGACGTAGCAAATGTCGTTCACTGCCGAGGTAAAGGAAGAACTCTCCCGCATCGAGTCGTCGCGCGGGTGCTGCCTGAAGGCGGAGCTCTCGGCACTCATCCGGATCGAAGGCACACTCCATATCACCGGGCCCGGTCGCTTCCGGCTGGAGGTGGCGACCGAGACGGCGCCGGTGGCACGCAAGGCGATCAAGCTGCTGCACGGCGTATACGGTCTGAAGACTGAACTCACGGTGCGGCGAAGCGTGCTGCACAAGACCAACAACTACCTCATCACCGTGCCGAACCAGCCCAAGCTGTCTGTCGCGCTTATGGATCTCGGGATCCTCGACGACGATCTCGGGTTCACGTACGAGATAGCGCCGAAGCTCGTGAAGCGGGACTGCTGCGCGATCTCCTACCTTCGTGGCGCGTTCCTCGGCGGCGGTTTCGTCGCAGACCCCCACGGGGACTTTCATTTTGAGTTGACCGCCGAGAACGAGGAAGTCGCGAACGCCCTTGTCGGCCTGATGGCTCGCTTTGAGGTGGAGGCGCGGGTCGCGCAACGGCGTGGCACGTACGCTGTCTACCTGAAGGGCGCGGAACCGATCGTTACCTTTCTCGCGCTCGTCGGAGCACACCGTGCCTTGCTCCGGACCGAGGACGTTCGCATCATCAAGTCGATGCGCAACGATGTGAACCGGCTCGTGAACGCCGAGACGGCGAACCTTGCAAAGACCGCCGAAGCCGCACTGGACCAAGTGGAGGCGATACAAACGCTCGCTGATACACGCGGGCTGGAGTCGCTGCCCCCGGCGCTACAGGAACTCGCGCGGCTGAGACTCGAGAATCCCGACGTCAGCCTGCGCGAATTGGGCGAATTGGCAGACCCGCCGCTTACGAAATCGGCTGTGTATCATAGGGTCCGCCGAATCGAGGAGCTCGCCGCGGAAGCCGTGGGTCCGCGCGCCGAGAGGGCATCCGGTCGGAAGCGAAGGAAACACCCGCGTCGCTGACGCGGTCATCTGAAAGGCACAGCCGCGTGAAGCGGCGATGCAGGGGCCGCGAAGCGGCACGAAGATCAGGAGGCGATGTCGTTGACGATCAGGGTAGGCATCAACGGATTCGGTCGGATCGGACGGCTCGTGTTCCGGGCGGCAGCGGCGCACCCCGATATCGAGATCGTCGCCGTGAACGATCTCACGGATTCGGCCACGCTGGCTCATCTGCTGAAGTACGACTCGATCCACAAGCGCTTCGGCAAGGACGTGACCGCGGATGCCGAGGGCTTCGTCGTCGACGGACGCCACGTGAAGGTCATCGCCGAGAGACATCCGGCCTCACTCCCGTGGAAGGCGCTGGGCGTGGATCTCGTGATTGAATCCACAGGGCGGTTCACCGATGCCACCATGGCGCACTCGCACATCGACGCGGGCGCCAAGAAGGTCATCATCTCCGCGCCGGCCTCGAACGAAGACATCACGATCGTGCTGGGTGTGAACGAGAAGAACTACGACCCCGAGAAGCACCATATCGTCAGCAACGCGTCGTGCACGACGAACTGCCTCGCGCCGTTCGCGAAGGTGCTCCACGACTCGTTCGGTCTCAAGTTCGGGTTCATGAACACGATCCACAGCTACACGAACGACCAGGTCATCCTCGACTTCCCGCACAAGGACCTGCGTCGCGCTCGCGCGGCTGCGATGTCGATCATCCCGACCTCTACGGGCGCCGCGAAAGCGATCGGGCTCGTTATGCCCGAACTCAAAGGCAAGCTCGACGGTATGTCGATGCGCGTACCAACTCCCGACGGCTCCGTAGTCGACCTCGTCTGCGAGCTGAAGGCGAAGGTCACGCGCGACGACATCAATGCGGCGATGAAGGCGGCAGCGGACGGCCCCTTGAAGGGCATCCTCGAATACACCGCCGACCCGATCGTCTCTGTCGACGTCGTAGGCAACCCCGCATCGTCGGTGTATGACTCACGTCAGACGATGGTCATGGAGGGCGCCGAGACCGACGGCACGTTCGCGAAGTGCGTCTCTTGGTATGACAACGAGTGGGGCTACTCCAACCGGGTGGTCGATCTCGCGAAGTTCATGCTCGCGTAGGGGGAACCTGACGAAGACCCGGACCGCACGGCGGCTCCGGGTCTTCGTTTCCTTTCGCCGGGCTACGACAGGGCGGGGCACCGGCGCCGGTGATGTAACGCGCACCCGGAAGCGATGATTCGGAGAACTGCGATGTTTCAGAAGCTCACCGTCCGCGACGTCGACGTGAAGGGCAAGCGCGTGCTCGTGCGCGTGGACTTCAACGTCCCCCTCAGCGAGGGCACGGTGACCGACGACACTCGCGTGCGCGCCGCCCTGCCGACGCTGCGCTATCTCGTCGACCACGGCGCGCGCGTCATCATCGTGAGCCATCTGGGCCGGCCAAAAGGCGAGCCCGATCCCCGCTACAGCCTTCGGCCGGTGCGTCGGGTGCTGTCGAGGTTGCTCGGCCGGAACGTGCACTTCGTCCAGGAAGTCGTCGGGCAGGACGCGACCGAGGCGGCCGAGAGGATGGTCGATGGCGAGGTCATCATGCTCGAGAACGTCCGTTTCCATCCGGGCGAGAAGGCGAACGATCCGGCCTTCGCGAAGGAACTGGCATCGCTCGCGGACATCTACGTGGACGACGCATTCGGAGCGTCGCACCGCGCGCACGCCTCGACGGTCGGGGTGACCGAGTACCTGCCCGCCTACGCGGGGATGTTGCTCGCGCGCGAAGTGGAGACGCTGACGACGATGCTTGCCGAGCCCAGTCGCCCGTTCGTTGCGATCCTTGGCGGCTCGAAGGTCTCGGACAAGTTCGGCGTCATCGATCGCCTGCTCGACTGTGTCGACACGCTCATCATCGGTGGCGGCATGTGTTTCACGCTGCTGGTCGCGAAGGGTTTCGAAGTGGGACGATCGATCGTCGAGGACGAATGGATCGAGCCGGCCAAGCAGATGATCTCCAAGGCGGACGAGCGTGATGTGGAGCTGCTCCTGCCGGTCGACTTCGTTGTCGCGGACCTGATCGCCGAGGACGCCGATACGAAGATCGTCGCTCGTGGAGAGATACCGGCGGACATGATGGGTCTAGACATCGGTCCGACGAGCATCGAGCTGTACAAAGAAGCGATCGCACGCGCGCGGACCATCTTCTGGAACGGGCCGATGGGCGTCTTCGAGCTCAAGCCGTTCGAGAAGGGCACGCGAGAAGTCGCTGTCGCCGTCGCCCGCAACTCGCGGGCGGTGTCCGTTGTCGGCGGCGGAGACTCGGTCGCCGCGCTCAAGAAGTTCGATGCCGAGGAGCGCGTGACGTTCGTGTCGACGGGCGGCGGAGCATCGATGAAGTTGCTCGAGGGGTCGAAACTACCAGGCCTGGAAGCGCTTCTCGACAGGACCTGACGCTATTCTGGGGCCGCCGTGGTGATTGCCTCGGTCGCCGATGAGGTGATACGCAGGCGCCGTGAAGGGAGCCGTTCACATGGATCGCAGACCGATGGTCGCGGGCAACTGGAAGATGTACAAGACAGCTGGCGAGGCCGCCATGCTCGTGCAGGACATGGAGGAGCGGCTCGAGCGCTGGTGGGACCGCATCGATGTGGCCGTATGCCCGCCGTTCACCGCACTTAAGTCCGTCTCGACGGTGATCGAACTCGACCGTCTGGGACTCAAGCTGGGCGCGCAGGATTGCCACTGGGAGCCTGAAGGCGCCTACACGGGCGCGATCGCGACTCGGATGCTCGTCGAACTGCGCTGCGATCACGTGATCGTCGGACATTCCGAGCGCCGCGAGTACTTCCACGAGACCGACGAGGATGTCCACCGCAAGGCTCAGGCTGCATTCGATGCGGGTATGGTGCCCATCGTATGCTGCGGCGAGACGCTCGCGACGCGTGAGGCGGGGCAGACTGACTCATTCGTGCGCTCCCAGGTTCGCGCCGCGCTCGAGGGCCTGTCCGCCAGCTACGCGGACCGCCTGATAGTCGCGTACGAACCGATCTGGGCCATCGGGACCGGGCGCACGCCGATCCCCGAAGAGGCGAATGACGTGGCTCGCTCGATCAGGGCGACGATCGGCGCGATCTTCGGGGCACCCTCCGCTATGGCCGCCCGGATCCTGTACGGAGGTTCCGTGAAGCCGGAGAACGCGAAGCTCTTCTTCTCGGAACCTGACATCGACGGAGCACTTGTCGGCGGGGCGTCTCTCGAAGTCGACTCGTTCGCCGACATCGTCGAGGCCGCCGCGGCTGCGCGACTCTAAGCCATGCGGAACCTGCCGTTCTGCTTGATCATCATGGACGGCTTCGGCGTTGCGCAGCCCGGATCCGGGAACGCGATCGACCTCGCCCGCACGCCGAATCTGGATGAGCTGCGCTCAGACTGGCCGACGACCGAGCTTCGCTGCTCGGGACTTGCCGTGGGTCTGCCGGAGGGGCAGATGGGGAACTCCGAGGTGGGGCACCTGAACATCGGTGCCGGGCGCGTCGTGTTCCAAGAGCTGACACGTATCAACCTCGCCATAGCGGACGGCAGTCTGTACGAGAACGAAGTCCTGTCTCAGGCCTTCGATGCCGCGGTCGCCTCCGGCCGAGCCGTGCACCTCATGGGTCTCGTTTCCGATGGAGGGGTCCACAGCCACGAGGAGCATCTCTACGCATTGGTCCGCATGGCCGCGCGCCGAGGCGCTGAGCGGGTCTACATCCACTGCTTCCTCGACGGCCGGGACGTGCCGCCCGAGTCGGGAGCCGAGTACGTCGAGCGGCTCGAATGCGTCCTCGCGGAAGTCGGTGTTGGTTCCGTCGCCAGCGTCATGGGCCGCTACTACGCGATGGATCGCGACAACAGATGGGAGCGGGTCGAGCGCGCGTGGCGTGCGATCGTGCAAGCAGAAGCGGCCGTGAGCGGAGACGCGATCGACGCCATCCGGACCTCGTACGCGCGCGGCGTGACCGACGAGTTCGTGGAACCGGTCCTCGTGACGGCGCCCGGTGAGCCTGGCGTGCGCGTCGAGGACGGCGATGCAGTCGTCTTCTTCAACTTCCGACCCGATCGCGCCCGCGAGATCACCCGGGCGTTCGTCGATCCGGACTTCACCGGCTTTCCTCGTACGCGCGTCCCGCACGTCCACTTCGTCTGCCTGACTGAGTACGACCCGACGATCCCTGCAGCGGTGGCGTTCCCCAAGGACCTGCCGCGCTGCGTGCTTGCGGATGTCTTGTCCGACGCGGGTCTTCGGCAACTCCATACCGCCGAGACCGAGAAGTACGCGCACGTGACGTTCTTCCTGAACGGGGGAGCGGAGGAGCCAAAGCCGGGGGAGGAGCGAGTCTTAGTTCCCAGTCCGAAGGTCGCGACCTACGACCTGCAACCCGAGATGAGCGCTCCGGAAGTGACTGCTCGGCTCGTCGAAGCGATCGAAGGGGACCGCGCGGACGTCTACATCGTCAACTACGCGAACTGCGACATGGTGGGGCATACGGGCGATGTTGGATGCCGCGATCCTGGCAGTCGAGGCCGTGGACGTCGGCGTCGGGGCGGTTGTCTCGGCGATCCGCGCAAAGGGCGGAGCCGCCCTCGTAACGGCAGACCACGGCAACGCCGAGCGGATGATCGATGCGGACGGCTTGACGCCCTTCACGGCGCACACCAGCGACGATGTGCCGTTGATCGCTGTCGTCCCCCGCGTGCGAGCTCTGCGCCCGGAGGGGATACTGGCCGACGTCGCGCCGACCATACTCGACGCGATAGGAATCGAGCAGCCGCCCGAGTGGACGGGGACGAGTCGTCTGATATACTGACCCGTCGACTTTGGGACCGCATCGCGACTGCCGTGCCGGTGGTCGTGCGAGAACGTGAAAAGGGAGAACGACGTGGGTGTCATCGAGGTCATCGCGCTCATCACGACCGTGCTGTCTGCGGTCGCGATCATCGTGTTCGTATTGCTCCACTCAGGCAAGGGCGCCGGAATGTCCGAGATGTTCGGCGGCATGATGCCCATCACCTCCAGCGGGACGAGCATCATCGAGAAGAACCTGGACCGGATCACCATCGTCGCCGCGGTCGTATTCGGCATCAGCTTGCTGGTGTTGATGGTCGTGTCGGTCTGACCGCAGTAGCACGCCCCGAGTCCTTCGAAGACGCCGCCGAGGCGTCTTCGTCATTTGTCGGCCCTGCCAAGTCCATCCAGCGAGCGGGGAAAAGAGCAGCCCCGGCTATGCATGCAGGGTTGCGATTCGATGCAAGTAGCGGGACACTCTATGTGTCGGCCGAGCCTGCCCGTGCGGGCGCGGCGGATTCGGCGTGTTGCCGCCAGAGACTGCGGACGAGCGTACTGGGAATAGTCCGTGTGATGGTGGAAGCGCATGCCGGTTCGTCCCGATACGAGAGGAGGCAGGAGTGTCAGAGAGGTGGCGTAAGTTCCTGGTCGTGGGGCTCGCCCTCAGTTTGGCCGTCTCGATGTTCGCAGCGAGTGGTTGCAATCAGAACAACGAGGAGAAGCCAGCTGGCGGAGGCACTACGACGGAGGAGCCGGTAAAGGGCGGTGAGATGGTCTTCGGCGATCTGTCGGAGCCCGCTTACATCGACCCGTACAACGCTCAAGAGAGCAACGGCATCCAGGTCGTCCAGGCCGTCTTCGACAGCCTGACCAAGTTCGATCCGATTGATACCACCAAGCTTTATCCTGCAGCAGCGGAGTCGTGGGAGCCGAACGCCGACGCCACGGTCTGGACCTTCAAGCTTCGTCCGGATGCGAAGTTCCACGACGGCACTCCCGTGACCGCGAAGGACTTCGTCTTCGCGTGGAACCGCATCGTCAACCCCAAGACGGTGAACACGGTCACGAACAAGACCGATCCGGCGGGCATCGCGTACCACCTGTCCGCAGTCAAGGGATATGACGACGTGCAGGGCGGCAAGGCCACGGAGATGTCCGGCCTGAAGGCCGTCGATGACCTCACCCTTGAGGTCACCATGGCGTACCCCTTCGCCGACTTCGAGTTCGTCGTCGCCCATCCCGCGCTTGCCCCGCAGCCGCAGGCGGCCGTCGAGGGTGGCGTCGACTACAACGGCAACAAGGTCGCATACGGCGACATGCCGATCGGCAACGGCCCGTTCAAGATGGCCGAGCCGTGGAAGCACAACGAGTACATCCGCATCGCCCGCTTCGACGACTACTGGGGCGACAAGGCTCTGCTCGACAGCGTCATGTTCAAGATCTTCAAGGACACCAACACCGAGTTTCTCGAGTTCGAGGCGGGTAACCTCGACTTCTCGATCATCGGTGAAGGCCAGATCGCCCAGGCGAAGGCCAAGTACGGCGAGGCGCCGGACGGCTACACCGGTGAGCCTGGCAAGCAGACCGTCCTCGGCGCGCAGTCTGGTGTGTACTACGCCAACTTCAAGACGACCGACGAGCTCATGAAGAATGTCGATCTGCGCCGTGCGGTCTCCTTGGCGATCAACCGCCAGGCGATCTCGGACACCGTGTTCGACGGCACGCGGACGCCGGCCGACAACTTCGTCCCGCCGGGAATCGCGGGCTATGAAGAGGGTGCGTGGCCGGACTCCAAGTACGACGTCGAGGCAGCGAAGGCTGCTCTCGAGAAGGCCGGCTATCCGGGCGGCAAGGGTCTGCCGGAACTTCAGCTCTGGTTCAACGCTGACGGCGGCCATCAGCCGGTCTGGGAGCTTGTCCAGTCCGACCTCACCGCGATCGGTATCAAGTCGGTACTGAAGCCGACCGCCGACTTCGCTACGTACCTCAAGGAGCTCGACGCGGGCAAGGTCCAGATCGGACGTCTCGGCTGGCTGTCCGACTATCCGACCGCCGACAACTACCTGTACTCGATGTTCTACAGCAAGTCTGGCGAGAACAAGTCGAAGTACAACAACCCGGCCGTCGACAAGGCTCTGGACGAGGCTCGTGCGATCACCGATACCGCCGCCCGTGTCGCGGCGTACCAGGAGATCAACAAGACGATCGCCGCCGACATGCCTGTCGCGCCGATCATGTTCTACAGGCTCCATCACGTGACGTCTGACAGGCTCCACGACTTCACGTACGACGCGTTCCAGTACGGCTCGTTCGACAAGGCGTGGCTCACCAACGGTGGAGCGGCGCAGTAGAGTTCGGTAGCGAAGCACGTCATCGCGACGTCGCTTAAGCAATGAGGGGGTGGCGGGGCACCCGTAAGGTCCCCGCCACCCCTCTTCGTGCACTGAAACGAAAGGCGCACGATGCTTCAGTACATCGCCCGTAGGTTGCTCCAGTTCATACCGGTCTTCTTCGGCGTCACCCTGCTTCTGTTCTTCATCACCACGATCCTTCCGGGCGATCCGATCGCGCTTCGAGGCGGCGAGAAGAAGCTGCCGCCGGCCGTCTACGACGAACTCGTCAAGGTCTACGGCTTTGACCAGCCCTGGTACGTCCAGTACGGGCGGTATCTGAGGCAGCTTTCGCGCGGGGATCTCGGCACGTCGATCTACACGGGACGCCCCGTCTCGACGATCTTCAAGGAGACCTTCCCCAACACCGTCAAGCTCGCGCTCGCCGCGATCTTCGTAGAGATCATCGTGGGGGTGGGTGCGGGGATAATCTCCGCTCTTAAACAGTATTCCTTCTGGGATGTGTTCGTGACGCTCACCACGTCGGTCCTCGTCGCGTTGCCGGTGTTCTGGCTGGGACTGCTGCTTCAGTACTTCTTCGGAGTCCTGATGAAACAGTGGACCAACGGGGCGTTCTATCTGCCGATCTCGGGAACGAACAGTTCGCAGTTCCCCGACTGGGTGCACCTCATCCTCCCAGCCATCACCCTGGCCTCGGTTTCGACGGCATACGCGGCACGCATCATGCGCAGCCAGTTACTGGAGGTAAGCGGACAGGACTACGTCCGCACGGCCTTCGCCAAGGGCCTCTCGGCCAGACGCGTGCTCTGGGGCCACGAGATGAAGAACGCCATGATCCCTGTCGTGACGTACATCGGGCTCGACCTCGCAGCGATGCTGTCGGGCGCGATCCTCACCGAGACCGTGTTCAACTGGCCCGGGATCGGATTCACCATCTACCGCGCCATCGGCGCGCGCGACTACCCGGTCGTGTTCGGTGGTGTGACTCTCGTCCTGATCGTCGTCCTGATGGTGAATCTCGCGGTCGACGTCTCATATGCCTTCCTGGATCCGCGGATCAGGTACGGCGGCGGGAGTGAGGGGTGATGACGCGATGAAGGAATCCGACATCAGAGACCTTCACGAAAGCCGGGAGGCACGGGTACTGCCGGTGGAGCTTTCCACGCCCCCGCCCGAAGGACCCAGCCACGACGAGAGTCGGCCGAGCCGGACGCTTTGGGGTGACGCCTTCTACCGCCTGCGCCGCAACAAGCTCGCGCTCGTGGCGATCGCATGGCTGACGTTCGTCAGCCTGCTCGCGATCACCGCGGACTTGTGGGTGCCGCAGAACTTCGGCGACCCGCGCAAGATCGACAGCACGACTGCGGCTCAGACCCGCCTGCAGCCGCCCTCGAGAGAGCACCCGATGGGCACCGACAACATGGGACGGGACGTCTTCGGACGTGTCATCTACGGTGCGCGCGTGTCTCTCGTGGTCGGCATCACTGCGGTGGCGATCGGAGTGATGTTGGGCCTTCTGTTTGGAGCGCTCTCGGGGTTCTATGGCGGGTGGGTCGATACCAGCTTCATGCGAGTCGCCGACATCTTCTTGGCGTTTCCCTACATCATGTTCGCGATCCTGCTGCTCTCGGTGCTCCCGGAGAACATGCGACAGGGACTCGCGCCGGTCACGCTCACGATCGGTATCCTCGGCTGGCCTTCGATCTCCCGAGTGTTCCGCTCGTCGATCCTCTCGGTGAAGGAGAACGACTACGTGCAGGCGGGTCGGGCTCTGGGCGCGAGTGACGCGCGGCTGATGTTCCGCCACATCACGCCCAACGCCGTCGCGCCGATCGTCGTGTACGCGACGATGTCGATCGGCGGCGCGATCCTGACCGAGGCCGCGCTTTCGTTCCTGGGCCTCGGCATCCTGCCGCCGGCCATCTCGTGGGGCCGGATGATCCAGGACGGGCGCGTGTTCCTCGTGACGAACCCCGGGCTCGTGTTCTGGCCCGGCCTCGCGATCCTTTCGACCGTGCTCGCATTCACGCTGCTCGGAGACGGCGCGCGCGACGCTCTCGACGTGAAGATGAAGGACTAGCCGATGACCGAGAACACTCAAGGCCTTCGCCTTCTCGACGTCGAGGACCTCAAGATGTACTTTCACACGCGCGACGGAGTCGTGAAGGCCGTCGACGGTGTCTCCTACAAGCTTGACGAGGGAGAGACGCTCGGGGTCGTCGGCGAGTCGGGCTCCGGCAAGTCCGTCACGTCGCTCACCATCATGCGGCTGATCAACATGCCACCCGGCAAGATCGAGGGCGGCGACGCCAGGTTCCGCGGAGAGTCCCTCCTCACGAAATCCGAGGACGAGATGCGAGCGATCCGCGGCAACAAGATCGCGATGATCTTCCAGGATCCTATGACGTCCATGAACCCGGTCTATCGGATCGGCCGACAGATCGCCGAGCCGCTCATGCTGCACAGGCACATGTCGAAGAAGGATGCGTGGCACCGGGCGGTCGAGCTGCTCGACTTAGTCGGGATCCCGAACCCGGACAAACGCGTCAAGGACTACCCCCACCAGTTCTCTGGCGGCATGCGCCAGCGCGCCATGGTTGCGATGTCGCTCTCGTGCGATCCGGACATCCTGATCGCGGACGAGCCGACAACAGCGTTGGACGTGACGATCCAGGCTCAGATCATCGAGCTCATGGAGGAGCTGCAGTCGCGCACGAAGGCCGGGCTCATCATGATCACCCACGACCTTGGCGTGGTGGCCGACGTCGCGGACAACGTGCTCGTGATGTATGCGGGCAAGCCCGCCGAGTACGGTTCGGTCGATCAGGTGTATTACCGGCCGCAGCATCCGTATACGTGGGGACTCATGGATTCTCTGCCTCGTCATGACATGACCGAAAAGGGCGACCTGTGCCCGATCAAAGGCCAGCCGCCGAGCCTGATCTACGTGCCCCCCGGCTGCCCTTTCCATCCGAGGTGCCCGTACGTGCAGGACATCTGTCGCACCGATGTTCCCGAGTTCAGGTCTATCGACGGCCTGCACAGGGCATCGTGTCACTTCGCCGGCCAGCCGGGATTCGAGCGCGACAACATGGCGTGCGCGGGGGTGAGTGCCTAGATGGCCGAGCTGCTGCGCGTCGAGCATCTGAAGAAGTACTTCCCGATCCGCCACGGGGTCTTTTCTCGGCAGTCCGGCTACGTGAGCGCTGTGGACGACGTGTCGTTCAGCGTTGAGGCAGGCCAGACACTGGGGCTCGTCGGCGAATCGGGGTGCGGGAAGTCCACCACCGGTCGAACGATCATGCGGCTCATCGAGCCCACGGATGGATCGATCTGGTTCGACGGAACCGACGTGCGCGCTCTCAAGGCGTCGCGTCTGAAGGCATTTCGCCGACAGGTGCAGATCATCTTCCAGGACCCCTACGCGTCGCTGAATCCGCGCTTCACGATCGGTGAGATCGTGACGGAACCTCTGAACATCCATCGGATCGGTACTCACTCCGAGAAAGTCAATCGCGCCAAGGAGCTCCTCGATATCGTCGGATTGAATCCGGAGCACATCAACCGGTACCCGCACGAGTTCTCCGGCGGCCAGCGGCAACGCATCGGCATCGCCCGGGCGCTCGCCCTGAACCCGAAGCTCATCGTCTGCGACGAGCCGGTCTCGGCGCTCGACGTCTCCATCCAGGCGCAGGTGCTGAACCTTCTCGACCGGCTTCAGGACGACTTGGGGCTGACGTACATCTTCATCGCGCACGACCTGTCGGTGGTGCAGCACATCTCCGACCGCGTCGCCGTGATGTATCTGGGCAAGATCGTGGAGATCTCTGGTTGGCAGGACCTCTATACGAACCCGAACCACCCCTATACCCAGTCCCTGCTCTCCGCCGTGCCGATTCCGGACCCCGACGTGCAGAAGGCTCGCGAGCGCATCCTGCTGCCGGGCGACCCGCCAAGCCCCATCGATCCTCCGACAGGCTGCCGCTTCCACACGCGGTGCCCGATCGCGCAGTTCCCGATCTGTGCCGAGAAGGAGCCGCTACTTCGTGATGTCGGCGGCGACCACCTCGCAGCGTGTCACTTCGCGAAGCCGTTCCCGATCGATATCAAGACCGCCCCGATCATCAAGGAAGAGCTCATCTCCGTGTTGACGGGGGAGTCGACAAAAGGTGACGACGACTGACCCCGAGCATCTGCGGCTCTTCGGCCGGTCCGGAAAGCTCGGGTCTAGGCAGCCGCTTCGCAGGCTTGCTATACTCTCGCCTGCTGTCCTTCGGGGCAGCCTGTTTTGTCCGAGTGGCGGAATGGCAGACGCGCTAGGTTGAGGGCCTAGTGCCCGCAAGGGCGTGCGAGTTCAACTCTCGCCTCGGACACCAGCTATGAGCAGCGGCTTCTCTCGAAAGAGGGGAGCCGCTTTCGATTGAGTGCCAAGGCATGATCTCCAGCCATGAGGCCCGTCGCGCGCGACTGGCATGGGAATCGGTATGGAGTCCCCCGGCACGACTGGCACGAGTAGAACCTGCGGCCGACGAGGAGGCGCTACTACGGACGGCGATACGACACCCGTTTGCCCTTCCGCACGATCGGTTCACTGCACCGAACGCCGAGCGGGTGAGAGGCGCGTGGAGCGTCAGCTTCATCATTGGCCTGAGCGGCGAACCGGTTTTGATCGCAGGCGCCGTTCGTCGGTCGACGGGCTTCGGCCCTCCCCGATGTACGCGTCGGCCCCATTGCTCGGCCTCCTCGGAGTGCTGAACATCTTCAATCTTCTCGACTGGCGGCTCACGATGAGCGTGCTGGAGCGAGGAGCGATCGAGGCCAATCCGATCATGGCTCCGCTCCTCGAGGCCAACCCTCTTACCGCGGGCCTTTTCAAGATCGCTGTGATGCTTCTGGTGAGTCTCGCGATCTGGAATGGCCGCCGGTACCGCCGGATACTCGAGTTCGCCGTCGTGGCCACCGCCTGCTATGCCGCCCTCTTGGTCTACCAGGTCGTGGGGCTCACTGTCGTTCTTCCGGCCGCCTAGCAGGCGGGGGATGTCCACAGCGCCTGCGCTCGTGGCCCGTTTGCCTCGATCGCGCGCACGCCCGACAAGCCCATTCGGGTGGCACGTTCGTCTTCACGACCACCAACACGGCTTGTGGAGAGTTGGACGCTGTGGTCGGTCGGTTGCGCGGGCTCGGTGCGGTGTCGGCAGCATCTCTGTCGAAACCCAAGCATTAGCGCCTCAGGGATCTGCGAGTTCGATTCTCGCCTCGGACACCAGCTACACGAGGGGCTCACCTCGAAAGTTGGTAGCAACACCTGGCATATACAGAGGACCGAACTTCCAGGCCGGATGAGGCCGTGCGATTCGCGGGCGCTACATCATCTCGTCGGACATGATGTGCCAGATCCCCATCATGCCGATGTCCTCGTGCTCGATGATGTGGCAGTGCAGCATGGACATGCCGGGGTAGTCAGTGACAGGCATGAGGAGCTTGATGCTGCCCCACTTCGGCACGATCGTGACGTCCTTCCATGCGGGTGCCGTCGTCATCAGGGCCGCGTATCCGCTGTTGCCTCCGGAGATCGAAAGCACCTGTGCAGAGTTCGTGTGGTGATGGAACGGATGGTCCATGCCACTCTGGTTGACGACCGTCCAGACCTCCCACGAGCCTTCCGGCATGAACATGGTGTGCGTCGCGAAACAGCTGTCATGCGATGTGTACGACACGCCGTTGATATAGCCTCGGCCCTGCCCCATCGACAGGGACATCGTCTTTTCCTGAGCGACCATGACGCCGCTCGGGTCGATGCGCGATGCCGAAGGGTCGACGCTGGTCGGCAGCGCCTGCGTCACTCGGCTGCCCTTGTACGTGAGTGTCAGCAGGGTGACTTGCTGACCCCCCATGTTCCCGTGGCGGCTGTAGGGGAGGGAAAGCCACTTGTAGGATGCGGCCTTGCTGTCGGCCTTCACGAGCAGGTCGAGCCGCTCTCCGGGGGACAGGAGGATGCTGCTGACCCGGTAGGGCTTGTCCAGGAGTCCGCCGTCCGTGCCCACCACGTACATGGAGTGGCCCTGGAGCGACAGATTGAAGAACCGCGCCGTGCACGCGTTCACGACGCGCCACCGCTGGACTTGTCCCGGCGCGATGTAGAGTCGCGGGTTGACCTGGCCATTGACCATGACCGTGTCGCCCTCCTTGCCTTGCATGTACTCCATGGTCGAAGAGTGCGGCGCGGGTTCCGAGCCGGACAGCGTGATGTCCTTGAGGAAGAGCACGTGTTCCTCGTAGGGATCCAGGACGTTTGTCTCGTCCTCGACAACGAGGGGCGCTGACATCCCTGCCCACATCTGATCGGCCACACAGCCGTGGATGTGCGGGTGATAGAAGTTGAGGTTCCCGCCCGGATGCTTCGAGAGGTCGTACTCGTAGACTTCGGTCATTCCGCCCGGCATCGACATCACCATCATGTTGTCGCCGTGCGTTCCGTTCGCGTTGTTGCCCGGTGTCACGTGCAGGCCGTGGGTGTGGATGTTGGTGATCCGGGTCGGATGACCGAGCATGTTCACTTGACCGTCGTCAGGTAGCGCGTTCGTGAACTTCAGTCGGAGCAGATCGTGCTTGGAGACACGGATCGCCGGACCCGGATGCAGACCGTTGTACGTCAGTAGGTTCGCGGTCCTCCCGTTGACGTTCGTGGGCGCGCGTCGTGCAGTGACCGAGACTTCGAACACGCCGGGCTCGGCGCTCTGATTGGCGAGCACCGGTATGTCCTT
Source organism: uncultured Actinomycetes bacterium (assembly GCA_963725795.1). GTDB lineage: Bacteria > Actinomycetota > Coriobacteriia > Anaerosomatales > CAVRZR01 > CAVRZR01. The sequence continues at coordinate 71,743 of CAVRZR010000002.1, forward strand.
CAGCAGCGGGCCCACGGGCGGGTCGATGACGCTGGTTCCGCCGCCCATACCACCACCGCCGCCGCCCATACCACCACCACCGCCCATGCCGCCGGCCCCCATGCCCAAAGCCGGTGCCGGCCCAACAGTTGCCGCACCCGCAATCGCGGTTGCGGCACCGACCACGAACTGCCGCCTGGTGATCGTACTCATGCTGATCGCGCCTCCTCCAACGTCGCCAGTGAGTTGTACATGCCCCTGAGTTCCGAAGGAATCGGCAACCACCGCCGCAGTTCATGCCGTATTCAGACTCAGAACGCGTGCCCGCTCGCGCCGCGTGTGGCTGCGCGTGATGGGGACCACTGGTCTGCTCTGCGGCTTGAAGTGTCGTGCTCATCGCAAGGCATGCGGGACGAGTCGAGCTCCACTTGACCCGTCAGAGGATGTTCAGGCGGTGCTCGAGCCTGACGGCTACTCCGTGGGTACACACTCACCAGCCAGGCAGAAGTGAGCTGCGGCGAGAGACGCAGTGACGTGCGGAAGGGGTGTGCGCGATGGCAGGACTAGGCGGTTTCCCGGTATCAGCGGTGTTGAGGGCCGAGGACTACGCCCGTGCCGCGAAGTTCTACACAGAGGTGCTCGGATTGGAGCCGGCCAAGATGCCCACGACGACTCCGACGACCGAGGGCATGTTCTCGGCAGGCGACGGCACCATGGTCATGATCTACGAACGCCCAGGCATGGCCGCCCCGGAGAACACGACGCTCGGATTCGGCGTGCCGGCTGCACGCTTCGACGAGATCATGAATGAGCTCAAGGCCAGGGGTGTCATGTTCGAGGACTACGATATCCCCGAGATCGGGCTGAAGACCGAGGGTGGAGTCGCGACGTTTGACGGCTCGAAGGGCGCGTGGTTCAAGGACACCGAGGGCAACATCGTAAGCATCAACAGTATGTGACACCGGCGGCGTGCTTGGGGGCTTGGATGGCTGACAACCGCAGACTGGCCGCAGCAACTTGTGCAGCGATCCTCGCACTCGCGTGGACGCTCGTGTTCGGGCTGGTCGGAGCACTTGCCCTCCCTGCCGACGGTGGGGGAAGCCCTCGCTATGCCACCGACCGCATCCTCGTGAAGTTCACGTCCGATGCTGCGCCAGCGACGATACATACGCTGAGCGCCCGCTTCGGAGCCAGTGAGCGACGACGGATTCAGGGGCTTGGCGTTCGCGTGATGTCGCTGCCGAGGGGTAGTGACCCGAAGGCGGTCGCGGCCGCGCTGGCCAAGGATCCGAACGTGGAGTACGCAGAACCCGACTACGTCGTTCGGGCAAGTCTTACTCCAAACGACACGTACTACTCGCTTCAATGGGGTCCGCCGAAGATCTCAGCCCCGGCCGCCTGGGACGTCACCACTGGTTCAACGGAAGTCACGATCGCGATCATCGACACGGGTATCGACCCTGGGCAGCCGGACCTTGCTGGCCGCGTCGTGGCCGGGTACGACTTCGCGAACGCGGACTCCGACCCATCTGACGACCATGGACACGGAACCGCGTGTGCGGGGGTCATCGGCGCGAACGGCAACAACGGTCAGGGGGTCGCGGGGCTCGACTGGTCGGCGCGTCTGCTGGCGGTGAAGGTGCTCGATGCGTCAGGCAGCGGCTACGACAGCGCGGTGGCGGACGGGATCACGTACGCGGTCGACCACGGAGCCCGAGTCATCAGCATGAGCCTCGGCGGAAGCGAGGCGGGCGAGACGCTTCAGAACGCAATCGACTACGCGTACGGCAAAGGCGCGCTTCTCGTGGCTGCTTCGGGTAACGAAAGCAGCGGCACCGTCACCTATCCCGCTGCTTTCCCGCATGTTCTGGCCGTCGGCGCACTAGACAACGCGGATGCCCTCGCGTCGTTCTCGAATTTCGGTGCGGCCCAAGACGTGGTCGCTCCCGGCGTGTCGATCGCTACTACGTACCTGAACGGGTCGTATGTGTATTACTCCGGCACGTCCGCCGCGACGCCGTTCGTTTCCGGAGTCGCCGGACTGCTCCTTGCGAAGAACCCGACGCTCACGGCGGACACCATGGAGGCGGCCATCAGGGCTGGAGCGGTCGACCTCGGCTCCGCCGGGTGGGATCAGACGTTCGGCTGGGGTCGCATAGATGCGGCGAAAGCACTGAATGCGGTCACCGGTCCCGACACCGTGATCATCGGCACGGCCTCAGCGAGCCCGAATCCGGCTGTCGTTGGTCAAGCAGTGGCCTTCGCCGCCGCGGGAACCGACTCGCTAGGCCACGCCCTCGCATACCAATGGACCGAGGGCACCACGGTGCTGTCAACATCGCGCACGTTCGCCACATCGCTGCTTGCAGCGGGGACCCACGTGATCACCGTTCGCGCGACGTGCGCGCAGGGTACGTCTGCCACGCGGACGATCACCGTGACGGTCAATGTGGTGGACAGCGTCACCATCAGTTCGGTGTCTGGCACGCCGAACCCGGCCACGGTCGGTCAAGAAGTCACGTTGGCGTGCATCGCTGCCGATTCGTCCGGTCATACTCTGACCTACGTGTGGACCGAAGGGTCTGCGACGCTGTCGACAGCGAGGTCCTTTGCTACCTCCGCACTGACCGTGGGCACGCACACGTTGACCGTGAGAGCCTCATGCCCCGGCGGGAAGTGGGCGAGCAAGTCCGTCGCTGTCAGGGTCAACCCGGTTGATGCGGTCACCGTGAAGTCGGCCTCGGCGACGCCCAACCCGGCAGCCACGGGGCAGGCGGTCACGTTCACTGCAAGTGCGACCGACGCACTCGGGCACTCACTCACATACCGCTGGGCCGAGGGGGGCGTGGTCCTCTCAACGAGCCGGACCTTCTCTACGGCCCAACTGGCGACCGGCCCACACGAGATCACCGTGCGAGCGACGTGTTCGAAGGGCGTGGTGGGGGAGCGTACGGTGTCCGTTCAGGTGAACGCGGTACCACCACTGGCTCCGACGGTGAAGTCCATTGGCGCCACACCGTACGGTACGGGGGCCAGGATCTCAGTGGCGTGGACGAATGTCGCGAACGAAACTGGTTACGTTGTCCAGCGCGCCACGGATGCGTCGTTCACACAGAACGTGTTCGAGACGACGGCGAACGTGAACGTTGAGTCGCTCGTGCAGACCGGCCTCGGCCGGAACGTGACGTACTGGTACCGGGTGAGGGCCGTCAACAAGGGCGGCGCATCGGCATGGTCTGCTGCGAGATCGGTTTCGACCGCCGTGCCCTCCGCGCCTGCCCTGCTGACTCTCAGTACTACCGCGGGGACGACGAGTGATCAGGTGACGATCTCGTGGACCGACGTGCCGGACGAGCAGACCTACACGCTGCAGCGCGCGACGAACTCGACCTTCACGAGCGGGCTCAACACCCTCACGGGGTTGCCGGCGGGGGTCACCACGCGAGTGCAGACCGTTTCGCGCTATACGACGTTCTACTACCGCGTGCGCGCCAGGAATGCTTTCGGCGACTCGCCGTGGTCGAACGATCTCCATGTGACCACACCGTAGCGGTCCGCCGAAAGGCAGCTCACCAGCGCAAACGGATGTCTTCGGGACCGTGGACGTACGACGGTGGCGGAGGAGGAGACTGGACCGGCACCCGGGTCAGGTAGCGATCCACGCGCCTCAGGGTACAGTCGCCCGGTGTCTCGACGTTCCGTTCGGTCGACCGACGTCGCTGATATGCTCTCTTCGGCTCTGAAGCGGAGGTGTCTGCCCTGATCTCGTTCTCGCGCGTCACAATCGGTCGGGGCGGGCTGCCGCACTGCACTGAGTGCGGCCCGAGCGATGGTGCCGACGTTCAGGTCCGCCGACGAGATCGCTCAGGACATACGCTCGGCCACAGGGGATACGCGAAAGCCGGGTCCCAACGTCTGGTTTTCGGGTGCGGAGTGCTTCGCGCATCCAATGCTTGCCGCAGCTCGTTGCGGGCGCAGTCGGTTCAGGCGTCGAGCGACTCCGTCTCACCACCGGGGGGGCGCCGCTGGCCGTCGGCGAGAATGCGGCAGGCGCTTTGGATGCGGGCGTCCGGCATCTCGAGATCGTTTGCCTCTCCGTGGATCAGGAGCGAGACGAGGCATCCTTCGTATCCCCCTTCGCCGACGTGCAGAGGGGTTTGGATGCGTATCGAGACGCAGCCGCCAGCCGGCGCGTCACAGTCGCCATGGTCGGCCGCATCGTTGTCTGCCATCACAACGTCGACTCCGTCCCGGCTAGCGTGGCTGCGCTCGCCGCCTCAGGAGTCATCGCCGTCACCGTCGACTGTGCGCTTCTTCACGGCGCTCCGGATCCCGCCTGGGTGCGAGCGACGGTCGACTCAGGTGTCGTGAACCGCGCATGGGTGGTGCTCGAAGGTTCTGCGAATGTGGCGGGACTCACGTCGCGTCGGCAGTACCGTATCGAGGCTTCTGCGGGCACCCGGTCCGAGGGGAGCGCTGTCATGACTCGGGGCGCTTTCAGAGTCGCGCTCGTGGGTGTGAACGCTCCTGGCTACCGTTCGCTGGCGCTTGGCTATCTCCGGGCCTATGCCCAGGCGGACCCGCGCCTTGGCGACGTTGCTTTCACCACGCTGGACCTCGATACCTCGATCGACCCGTGGTGGATCGCCTACCGCGTTCTGTCCCTCGAACCTCCGCCTGATGTAGTCGCCCTTTCGGTGGTGTGCTGGAACGCGCAGGCGGTGTACGAGATATGCCGGATCATCAAGGCGACTCGGCCCGAGGTGCTCGTGGTCGTCGGCGGACCCGAGGTCGGTCCCATTTCCGAGACCGTGATGATCGAGAACGCTGCCATCGACGTCGTCGTTCGCGGTGAGGGGGAGGCCACCTTCGCCGATCTCGTCGCCGTGCTCGCAGCGCGGTCCTCGCCCGTCGACATCGCTGGGACCACTGTCCGAGCGGGCGAGACGGTCGTGTCCGCTCCCGGTCGCGATCCGATAGAGGACCTCGACACGATTCCCTCGCCATACCTCTCCGGCATCATGCGGCCGCTGGAGGACGGCACCTACATCGAGAGCTACCGCGGCTGCCCGCACGCCTGCGGATACTGTTTTGAAGGCAGGGGTTACAAGACCGTCCGACGGTTCTCGGAGGAGCGGATCGCCGCCGAGATCGAGCACATCGCGTCGCATCCGGAAGTCCTATCGTTGTCTTTCGTAGACCCCGTGTTCAACCTCACCACCGAGCGTCTGCGGTGGATGGCCACCAAGATGGCGCCTCATGTCGCGCGCGGCGTTCGACTCCGCACGATCGAAGTCGACATCGAGCGCATCGGCCCCGCCGAGGCGAGGCTCTTGCGAGACGCGGGAGTGGCAAGCGTGGAGACCGGTCCGCAGTCGGTGGGCGCGAGAGCCCTTGCGACCTGCAATCGGGCGTTTGATGCCGAACGATTCTCGGCCGGCGTCGCGGCGCTCAAGGCCGAAGGAGTCTCGGTGGAGTGCGACCTCATCATCGGCCTGCCCGGTGACACTCTCGATGACGTTGCTGCCGGTCTCGATTTCACGATCGGGCTCGATCCCGGGCGCATTCAGCTGTCGACCCTTCACGTTCTTCCGGGCACGGACCTGTGGAACCGTGCGGACGAACTCGGGTTACGCTATGACGCGCACGCTCCTCACGAAGTGATCGCCACGCATCAGATGGACTACGTCGACCTGAGACGTGCCGAGGTGCTCGGCAACGCGATAGCAACCCTGTACGAAGCGCGGATCGGCCCGGGAAGCGAGCCGCCGCCTGCATAGCCAACGGAGGCTCCTCTTGACGAACGTCTCACGCCGCGCCCAACTCATACGCCCGTTCGTCGTGATGGACGTGGTCGCAAGGGCTAAGGAACTCGAGGCCGAAGGACGCGACATCGTCCGCCTCGAGATCGGCGATCCGGACCTTCCGACTCCCGACGTCATCAAGCATGCGGCCGAAGCAGCGATGGAGCATGGCGACACCGGGTACACGCAGTCGTTGGGCCTTCCCACGTTGCGTGAGGCGATATCGGTGCACTTCGACGCGGCGTATGGGGTGGATGTCGACCCCGAGCACATCGTCGTCACGCAGGGGACGTCTCCGGCGATGTTGCTCCTCTTCGGCGCGCTCCTGGACCCGGGGACGAGGTGATCATCTCCGACCCGTGCTATCCCGCGTACCCGAACTACGTCGCCTTTCTCGGCGGGGTGCCGGTTCCTGTCCGCGTTCGTGCGGAAGATGCGTTCCGCTTTCGAGCCGACGAAGTCCGCGCAGCGATCACCCCGCGCACCCGCGGCATCGTGATCAACTCCCCGTCCAATCCGATGGGGGCCGTGCTGCGCGATCGGGACCTGCGCGAACTGGCACGAATCGCCGAGGAAGCCGGCGTCTGGATCGTGAGCGATGAGATCTACCACGGCCTCGACTTCGCCGAGCGCGCGCACAGCATCCTTGAGTACACCGATCGCGCGTTCGTGCTGAACGGCTTCTCGAAGACTTACGCGATGACCGGCTGGAGACTCGGCTATCTGATCGCACCGGCGGAGTTCGTGCGCCCGTGCGAGAAGATCCAGCAGAACTTCTTCCTGTGCGCGAATCATTTCGTTCAGGTAGCCGGCGTCACCGCGCTGACGAAGGCCCGGGACGACGTCGAACGCATGCGAACCATCTACGATGAGCGTCGCCGCTACCTGGTTCCTGCGCTGCGCGATGTCGGACTCGGCGTCGATTGCGAGCCCACCGGCGCATTCTATGTGTTCGCGGACGCTCGCGCATGGGGCGACGACTCGCTCCTGCTCTCGAGGCGACTACTCGAAGAGGCGGGTGTGGCCACCGCGCCCGGAATCGACTTCGGGCCCGGCGGGGAAGGCTTCCTCCGCATCAGTTACGCGGCAGATATCGGACGCCTGAAGGAGGGGGTCCGTCGGCTCGCCGAATGGGCCTCGACGCGGTAAGAAACGAATCAATGGCCCTCGATGTCTCGGCGCTTTGTGCCGATATCTTCGGTAAGCACGTGCAGCTGGGACACGTCGACCGTGCCTCGGTGAAGGCGCGATTCCGCGCGGGTGCCGGATCTACGTGGCGCGCTCTGGTGTGATTTGTCAGGTATGGACTTTGCTCACTCTGGCATACCGGCGAATCGCCGCTCAATGGTCGGAAGGGGAATCGCGTGTCGTTGGACACATGGAGCAAGGCCGACATCCACATCCACAGTCATCACAGCGATGGTCTCGCGTCCATTCCCGAGATCATGGAGTACGTCCAGAACGAGACGGATCTGAGCGTGGTGGCGATCACCGACCACAACACCATCGAGGGGGCGCTGCTCGCCAAGGAGCTGGAGGACCAGTACGACTTCGAAGTCATCCTCGCCGAGGAGATCTCGTCCAAGTCAGGGCACATCATCGGGCTCTTCCTCGAATCACCCATCCGCAAGGGTATGTCGGTCGCCGACACGCTCTCGGCTATCGACGAACAGGGTGGGATCGCAGTCATTCCGCACCCGTTCTCGAATCGCGGCGTGTTCGGTCCGTTTGGACGCAATGCGTTCGGAGCAGCCATCGGCGACATGGCCTTCCACGCACTCGAGGTGTACAACTCCATCCCGTATCTGGGCTGGGCCAATCGCGTCGCATCGAAGATGTTCGCAGGTGGCCAGGGAATCGCGGCGACAGGAGGTTCTGATGCTCATGTGCTCAAGGGCATCGGCACCGGCTACACGAGATTCCGCGGGACGAGCGCCGAGGATCTTCGGCAGAGCCTCTATCGACTCGAAACGCACGCTGAGAGTGACGCCGCCGGCCTGAGCATGGCGCTCCGCTATGCGTTCAGGATCCCGCAGATCCGCCGTCAGCAGGCGTGGAACTGGGAGCGCTGCAAGTCCGTCTAGGCCTCGCTACCTGCTCGCCCGGCCAGCTCGTGAAGCGCACTCGCCGCGCGCGCGCAGAGCGACTCGACGACTTCCGGTTCGTTGTGCCACGTCGACAGCATGACGACGGAGGTCTCCGACTCCACCCGCGCTTGCTGCACAGACATCTGCACATCGAGCAGTGTCGATATCCCGTCGACTGGATGGCACGCCGGACACACGAGAATCCTGCTGCAGCCGAGCGCCGCGAGATGCCGAACCGTTTCGGTCACATCCGGCTCGTGCCACTCGACCGATGCGATCCGCACGCTCTCCAGCGGGGTACCGCCCTCAGACAGCTGCGTCTTGATCTGATTGAGAAACGTGGTCTCGTCCTCGTCGAATGCGGGGTTGACGTCTGCTTGTGCTTCCGGCTGGCCGTGGGCGAGCAGCGCCACCCCTGTCTGGTCGGGTTCTGTGATGCCAGCCGAAATGCGCCGGACGAGGAATGCCGCTATCGCCTCAACTGACCGCAGCGGAGTCGCGTGCGCGATCCGGATAGCCGCATCGCTCGCCCGCTCGCCGTCCAGCTCGAGTTTCGCACGAACCATTTCCAGCGATTCGGCTATGCCGAGCGGCACGATGACGACGCGGGAATGCCCGGTGCGCGCCAGACTCTCGACCTGTTCGAGGAGGTTGCCCGGGCCGGAACACCACGCGGGTGCGCATGAATGGAAGCCGAGCCCCGCCGAGCACTGCTCTACTGCCTCGGCGATCTCACGCACCTGCCGTCGCGCAGGACTGCTGCCGCCGATCGCGCGGTAGCGCGCCTTCTGCGCAGCGAACAGAAACGGCGTCGAGACGATTCCCAGCCGCAGGACGCCGTCATCTTGCAGAGTGGTCAGCTCGTGCGCGGTGGCTGCGGGGGAGTAGGTATCTGGTTCCGCGTCACTCAGAAGCAAGATCGCGGCACGGTCGCCTTCCGCGGCGTTGATCGTGTGCGACTGCGGCCGGTAGGAGATCTGCGCGAGCATGGTCGAAGCGAGCGCGTACCCGCCGATGTAAGAGCCAAGGCCGAGTGCGAGCGCCACGACAGGGGTCGACGCCGTCTGATACTCGGCAATGAGCCGACCCAGTGTCCAGGCTGAGAGGAACAGGCCCCCCAGCGTCACCGCTCCTCCGAGCAACTCCTTGCCGGAAGGGATCGCGAGCGTGGCCACGGTGCCCAATCCAGCGAGCAGTCCGCCGGCCGCGAGTGCTATCCATAACAGCCCCGACATACGCAACCTCCCTCTGGGGATGATATCCCGACACGGATAGCGAGTTGACCGAGCAATACCCCATGGGGTATAAGTCCTCTAGAGATGCCGGATTGAAAGGAACCGTCATGAGCAGTGCGATGGATGTCACGACTGCCACGTTCGAGGCAGAGGTTCTGAAGGCTGATGTTCCTGTCGTGGTGGACTTCTGGGCACCGTGGTGTGGGCCGTGCCGGATGGTGGGACCGGAGATCGACAAATTGGCCGCGAAGCTCGGTGCGAAGGTCAAATTCGTGAAGGTCAACGTTGACGAGAATGCCGACCTGGCGATGCGCTACGGCGTCATGAGCATCCCGACGATCATCAAGTTCGCGGACGGCCAGGCAGCCGGACAGGTCGTCGGTGCCGTGGGGGCCGACGCGCTTGCCAAGCAGTTCGGCCTGGAGGCGTAGATGCCCACGTACGATCTCTACTGCAGGGAATGTGGCGCGCGTTTCGAGAAGTTCCTGATGCGTCTTCTCACCAAAGAGGATCGTGTGTGCCCGAAGTGCGGCTCGGTGGATGTGCGGACGGGCGTTGGAGGCGGCGTCCTGGGGACGGGCACGAAGCCGAGCGCTACGGCTTCATGCGGCGGTGGCAGCTTCGGTTGAGGCTGACGGGGCGTCCGGTCCGGACCGCATGCACTACTTGACGCAGGAAGAGTACTTCAAGAAGACCTTTATCGCCTCGTCGATGAGTTCGTCGCGGTCTGTGACGGTCTCGTCGATGAGGCACTCTTTCATGGCATGCCCGATCACGTGCATGCCCACCTGATTCAGGGCCGACTTCGCCGCCATGATCTGGGTGAGGATGGCCTCGCACTGCTGTCCCGACTCGATCATCGACTGCAGTCCGCGTATCTGGCCCTCGAGCCTCTTCAGCCTATTCAAGAGCTGCCGTTTGTCAGCTCGGAGTTCTTGGGTTTCGGTAGTCTCGGCCATTGCGGCTCCTCTGCTTCGAGTAGGATAGACGCATCGTGCGCAAGAAGGATAATACCCCCTAGGGGTATTGGCGGCAACGCAAGGGGAGGCGACGCGTTGGGCTACTCCCGTCCGGAGAGCGAAGGACAGAGCGAAAAGCGGATCACGAGCATCCGCAGAGTGCTTTGGGCGGTCCTCGCCCTTAACGTCAGCGTTTCGCTAGCCAAGATGGCTTGGGGGCTCGTGTCCGGCTCGGTCGCGATGCTCGCAGACGGCTTCCACTCCATGTTCGATGGAGTGTCGAACGTTGTCGGGCTTGTCGGCATGGGGATGGCCGCGCGTCCAGCGGATCGAGACCACCCCTACGGGCACGGGAAGTACGAGACGTACGCGTCTGCCGCGATCGGAGCGATGTTGGTGTTCGCTGCGTACAAGGTCGGTAGCGCGGCGATCGAGCGACTGAGGGGCGGCGGCGAACCCCCGGAAGTGACTGCGGTCTCGTTCGCGATCATGCTCGGCACGCTCGCGGTCAACGTGGGCGTCACGCTGTGGGAGCGTCGTGCGGGAAAGCGGCTGAACAGCTCCATCCTCATCGCCGACGCGAGTCATACGGGTTCGGACGTCGTCGTGAGCCTGGGTGTCATCGCGGGCCTCATTCTCGTTGACCTCGGCTACCCGAAGGCAGACGCGGTGGTGGCGCTCTTCGTGTCGGCGGCGATCGTGTTCACCGCGTGGCAGGTCTTCAAACAGGCTGCGGTGACGCTTTCAGATGCCGCACGCATCCCGGCTTCGGAGATATGCGACGTGGTTCTGGGCATACCGGGCGTCTTAGGCTGCCATCACATCCGCACGCGCGGATCGGAAGCGGAGGTCTACGTGGACATGCACGTCCAGGTGGATGCCACGCGAACCGTCGCGGACGGCCATCGGATCGCGGAATTGGCGGAGCGCACGGTCGCGGAGCACTTCGTTTCGGTGGCCGACGTGATCGTCCATCTGGAACCCTTCGACGAGTACCAGGCGAGCAAGACGACTGAGGAGCAGAGGGCCGGCCTTGTCTGAGCCCGCCGCGGCGGCGGGCGGCGCTGAGGGCCGACGAACGCGCGGTTACCTCCTCGTAGTGCTCGCCGCGGCATGCTGGGCGACCGGCGGTCTGACCGCGAAGTGGATGTTCACCTCCCCGGCGGAGGTACCTGCTGGCTGGCACGTCCAGCCTCTCGGGATCGCGGTCGAACCGGCCGTCCTCTCCGGCGGCCGAGCCCTCTCAGCGTTCCTGCTGCTCGTCATCTACATGCTGATCTCTCGCCGAGCAGAACTGAGGATCTCGAGGAGAGACGTGCCGTTTCTGGCGATCTTCGGAGTCGTCGCGCTTGCGGGGGTGCACTACACGTACTTCAAGACCATCTCGCTCACGAGCGTGGCCACCGCCATCCTGCTCGAATACCTCGCGCCGATAATCGTCCTTACGGTCTCGGTGCTCTTCTTGGGTCAGCGACTCACGTGGGTACTCCCGGTCGGAGTCGCGCTGTCGGTCCTCGGATGTGCGCTGGTCGTCGGCGCCGCGGGAAGCGGGGGACTCGCGGTGTCCACGGCGGGAATCGCATGGGGCCTGGCGTCAGCAGTCCTGTTCGCCACGTACTCGCTCATGGGAACCTATGCGGCGGGGCGATTCACGGCTTGGACGCTCCTTGTCTGGGGCCTGGGTTTCGCGACGCTCTTCTGGCTCTTCGCTCTTGGTCCGAAAGCGGTGCTGGGCGCGTTCGCCAACGCGGACGCCGCCCTCGCGATCGTGTATGTGGCTGTCGTGAGCACGATCGTGCCCTTTGCGGCCTTCCTGACCGCGCTGCACTACATTGCCCCCACGCAAGCGACGATCACCGCGACGCTCGAGCCGGTGCTTGCGGGTGTGGCGGCGTTCTTCCTGTTCGGGGAGCAGCTCGACGTCGCCCAGCTCATCGGCGGTGCCATCGTTATCGCCGCCATCGTCCTGGTGCAGTCTCGCGCGGCAGAGGTGCCAACGCTGCCACCACAAGACTGACAACCGCCCGTTCGCCTCAGATCGGGGCCGCTTCAGCTGCATAGGACGCTCCCTGCGGCGGTATACTATTTGCTGTACGGCGCCCCTTCCGTCGGGGCCGAAGCCACCCAGGGGAGGCAGGCTTGGAGCTCGGTCAGCGTCCCGAAATGCGTCAACGAGTGACGCTCTCTCCTCAGGTCTACCAAGGCCTGAGTATCCTCGCTATGCCTATCGCCGAACTCCAGCAACTCGTCGAGGCTGAGATGCTTGAGAACCCGGTTCTCGAACTGGACGAGACCGATACCGAGCCAGACGAGCGCGAAGAGGAGTTGGAGCGTTCAGAGGAAGAGGAGCGCTCGTGGGACGAGTGGCTCGACATGTACGACGACCTCGACTCCATGGAGCCTACGGCTCCCAGGGATCCCAACGCCGAGTCCGCGAATACCGAGGAGTTCGTCGGCGGCGTGCAGTCGTTCGACGAGTACCTCCTCGATCAGCTCTCCATGCTGGACATCCCGGACGACGTTCACAGGGCGGCCCAGGCGGTTGTTGGGTCGCTGGACAACGACGGGTTCTTCCTCGGCTCGCTTAGAGAGATCGGACTGCTCGCGGGCGTATCGGAGGACGCCGCGCGCGAAGGCCTGAAGGTCGTCCAGCTGCTCGACCCGCCCGGCGTGGGCGCGCGGAATCTCGCAGAGGCACTCTCGATTCAGATGGAGTATCTGGAGCTGGAAGAACCGGTCTTGCAGCGCATTGTGCAGGACCATCTGGACGATGTCGCCGCGAATCACTACCGGAAGGTCGCGCGAGCCCTTCGGGTCGACGAGACGGAAGTGCGCCGGCTGGTCGAGATACTGCGCTCTTTGAACCCTCGTCCGGCGGGGGCGTTCTCGCCGGGCCCCTCGCCGGGCTACATCGTCCCGGATGTCACGGTGCGGCGCTTCGGGGAGGACTGGCTGATCATCGCCAACAACGAGGCGATCCCGACGTTGAAGGTGAGTCCGCGCTACCGGGCCATGCTTCGGACGGGCTCGGAGGCCGACGATGAGACCCGGCGATACCTCAAGGACAAGATCCGCTCGGCAGAGTCGTTCATACGCAACGTGGATCGCCGCAAGGACACGGTCAGTCGTATCACGCAGATCATCATGGAGGTCCAACGCGAGTTCTTCGAGGACGGCAAGGGCCTTCTCAGGCCACTCAGGCTCGAGGACGTGGCGGTCGAGATCGGGGTGCACCTCTCGACGATCAGCCGCGGCGTGACCGGCAAGTACATGGCCACGCCCTACGGCCTCTTCGAGCTCAAGCACTTCTTCTCCGGTGGTTACCGCACGACCACCGGCATGGACGTCGCGGCGACCAGTATCAAGCAGCGTCTGCGAGAGCTGGTGCGCGACGAGGAGCCGACGAAGCCGTTCTCGGACCAGCGTCTTGCCGAGATGCTCTCGGATGAGGGCGTGACCGTGGCGCGACGCACCGTTGCCAAGTATCGCGAGGAACTGAGGATCGAGCCTTCCTGGGCCAGGCGCCGCCGATGAGCCCCGACCCCGAGTCGCAGGGCCTTCAGAACAGCGGCGAGGACGACCGTCGCGCCTACCACGTCCGCGCCACTGCGATCATCGGCGCGATGATCATCGTGATCACGCTCATCCCCATCCTCACCGACGGACCGAAGTTCCTGGGCACGCTGGACAAGGAGACAGCCGTCGCGATGCAGGCTGCGCTCCAGCAGCTGTTCCGGCGCGCCTACTACATCCCGATCATCTACGCGGCGTTCGTCTTCGGCAGACGGGGCGGCGTCGTCACCGGTGCGGCTTGCTCCATCATCTTCTGGCTGTATCTTGTCGTTCGAGACCCCGCCAAGATCGTGGATCTCACGAACCCCGACCTCTTCGATACGCTTCTCGAGATAGCGATGTATCTGGCCGTGGGCGCTGTGTTCGGTGCCCTGCGCGACAAGGAAGAACGACGAACCTACGACCTGAGCCAGGTCAGCCTCCAACTCGAGGAGGCGTACAAGAAGCTCGAGGAGCGAGCGATCGAGCTCATCAACATCCAGGACTACACCCAGTCGATCCTGCGCGCGATCACTTCCGGCGTCCTGACGGTCGGCCCTGATGGGTCTGTGACGACCGCCAACCCTGCTGCCGAGCGCATGCTCGGCATGTCGGAGTTCGAAATGGTGCCGAAGCCTATCGGCGGCCTGTTCACCGACGATGGCGGTATAGGTAACGACGTAGCCAAAGTGCTCACTGGCAGGGTGCCCCTCACGTTGCGGGAGGTGACCCTCGTGACTGCGTCGGGGCGTACCGTTCACGTGCAGGCATCGACCTCTCGTATGCGCGCGGTCGGCGGCAAGATACTGGGCGCGGTCGTGACGATCGAGGATGTATCGGACGTCAAGGCGCTCACCGAGCAGTTGATCAGGGCGGATCGACTGGCCGCGATGGGGGAGTTGACGGCCGGTGTAGCTCACGAAGTGCGGAATCCGTTGGGGGTCATACGTGCGTCCGTGCAGCTTCTTGAGGACGCTCGTTGCGATGAGCAACGCATCAGGGAGGCCGCAGGGATCATCAAACAGGAGATCGATCGGCTGGATCGAGTGATCAAGGCACTGCTGGACTTCGGCCGCCCGAGCACCCCGACACTCGTCCGTACCGACGTGGGTTCTGTATTGGACGACGTTCTGCTCTTCACGAAGCGGTTCGCGTCAGCGGCAAACGTGAATATCGTTCAAGTGAGCGAGGACGACCTGCCGCCCGTTCTGGCAGACCCCGACCAGCTGAAGCAGATCTTCCTGAACCTCGTGACCAACGCGGTGCAAGCCATGGAGGAGAGCGGCGGGACCATCACGATTTCCATGAAGAGCGAGGGCGACTTCGTGCAAGTGGACGTTGCCGACGACGGTCCGGGGATCGCCACTCGCGACTTGACGAAGATCTTCGATCCGTTCTACTCGAGGCGACAGGGAGGAACGGGCCTGGGTCTCACCATCGTCCACCGCATCGTCGACGAGCATGGTGGGCATATCGAAGTTGAGAGCGGCCAGGCTGGCACGCATTTCCGAGTGTCCCTTCCCGCTCTTGTGGATGAATGACCGAAAGGACCATGTGATGAAGCGGCGAGTGCTGATAGTCGATGACGAGAAGAACATGCGCTGGGTGCTCGGTCAGGCGTTGACCGGCGAAGGCTATGAAGTCATTGAGGCCGCCAACGGCAAGGAGGCCATGGACGCGGTCAACGAGGCCGCGCCAGACATCATGGTGCTCGACCACAGGATGCCACCGCCCGACGGCATGGAGGTGCTGCGGCGCATCCGGTCGAAAGGGCTCCTCTTCCCGATCATCATGCTGACCGCCCACGGCAACGTCGCGACCGCGGTCGAGGCTGTAAAGGCAGGGGCGAGCGAGTACCTCACGAAGCCATTCGACCTGGAGGAACTGAAGATCGCGATCGAGAAGTCGCTCGAGTTCAGCGGTCTCGCTGCCGAGGTCGAGCGCCTGAGAGAGGAGATCGATCGCGAGTATGACGTCCAGGGCATCGTGGCTTCGGATTCGACGATGATCGAGATTCTCGACACAGTCCGCAAGGTCGCAGCGACGAGCGCGACCCTCATGATCTACGGCGAGTCGGGCACCGGCAAGGAGCTGATCGCGCGGGCGATACACAACCTCTCCGACCGCGCCGCTCGGCCGTTCGTCTCGGTCAGTGCAGGCGCGCTTCCCGAGACGCTACTCGAGAGCGAACTCTTTGGCTACGAAAAGGGCGCGTTCACGGGAGCCGTGACGGCCAAGCCCGGGCGCTTCGAGATGGCAAACGGCGGAACGATGTTCCTGGACGAGATCGGCGACATAACGCCAGGCGTGCAGGTGAAGTTGCTCCGCGTGCTTCAGGAGCGGAGTTTCGAGAGACTTGGTGGCACGCGTTCCATCGAGGTGGACGTCCGAGTAGTCGCGGCGACGAACCAGGACCTGCAGCAGCTCATCGTGGACGGCCAGTTCCGAGAGGACCTCTTCTACCGACTCAATGTCGTGCCGGTCACGTTGCCCCCACTGCGCCAGCGCGCCGGCGACATCCCGCTGCTCGTGGCGCACTTCCTGGACAAATACAAGGCGGGCAGCAAACACATCACGCCCGATGCGATGGAGGCGCTCGTCACCTATCAATGGCCCGGGAACATCCGCGAACTCGAGAACACGATCGAACGGATGGTGATTCTCTCCCATGGCGACGAAATATCCCCCGCCGACCTGCCGGCGGAGGTTCGCGCGGGCTCATTTGGGACTCCACCGTGTCCATCGGGCATCGTGCTGCCTGAAGACGGGCTCGATCTCGAAGAGGTAGAACTCGATCTCGTGAGGCAGGCGTTGAACCGCACAGGCGGCAACGTGCCGAAAGCCGCGAAGCTCGTCGGTCTGACTGCCAAGACCATGGAAGCGCGCATGGCGAGACTGGGTTTGTGAACTCTCGTTCATCCCACTCGGGTGGGCGGAGGCTGGCATATCAGTTGCACCTACACGTGAAAACCGCGCGCGCACGCAGGAGCCCTTGGTGACTCGCAAGCAAGCAGTAATGATCGCCGCCGCTATCACGGGTGGACTGGCCGTCGGACTCGCGTTCTTGGCCGGTGTACTGATGCTGACGTCGGGCGGCGGACTCATCGGATGCACGGCCGCGACCGCGGCTGGATGGACGATACCGCTCGTCGCTGGACTCGTCATCGGCGGCGTCGCCTGGATCCTGCTCGGTTCGGATGCGTCCTCAGGTCGGAACGGGCCGTCGGTGACCAACCGATGCTCCGATTGCGGGCGCCCGGTCGCGCGCGAATGGCGACTCTGTCCGCATTGCGGGACTCGCACCCGTACGGAGGAAGCATCGCAGTTGCTCTCGTCGACCGAAAAGTCGACCACTTCGTAGGAATACCGGGCACACACTACCCAAGCGTACCGTTCCCCGAGGACGCGGGCCCTACGCTCGATTCAGGTGCGACGAGAATGCGTCCACCGACAGGAGAGGTCACGACATGGCTGAGGAGACTGCCAGGTTGCAGACGACCGGCATGCACTGCCGGTCCTGTTCAATGCTCGTGGACATGACGTTGAGCGACATGCCAGGCGTCGTCGAGTCGCATACAGACCTCTCGAGCGGTGCGACGGAGGTTCGCTACGATCCTCAGCGCGTTTCGGTCGAGGACCTCATCGCCGCCGTACGCACTGCCGGCTACGACGCCGTCGTGGCGTAGTCCTCACAACCGCACCGAGGAGCTTGATGGACGGGTCTGTAGGGTTCGCTGCTGCCTTCCTAGCAGGCGTGCTGTCCTTCTTGTCCCCCTGCGTGTTGCCGATGCTCCCCGGCTACCTGTCGTTCATGACGGGCCTCACCGCGCGCGAGCTTGCCGACGAACGCCCAGCCCTCTCGGTGGTCTTGGTGCCCAGCCTCTTGTTCGTGCTGGGCTTCTCGCTCGTGTTCGTGGCTCTCGGGGTCTCCGCTTCGATACTCGGCCAGTTCCTGTCCGAGTATCGGGTCTGGCTCACGCGGGTCGCGGGGATCTTGGTCTTCTCCTTCGGTCTGCTCATGACCGGCGTGGTCAAGCTGCCGTGGCTGTATGGTGAGGCACGGTTGGGCTTGGAGCGGTCGCGCACTTTCGGCCGAGGTGCGGCGCTTGTCATGGGGATGGCATTCGCCGCCGGGTGGACGCCGTGCGTCGGACCGATACTCGGGACCATCCTGGCTCTCGCCGCAGGGACCGGCAACGCACTCCGTGGCGCCGCGTTGCTGTTCGCTTACTCGCTGGGTCTTGGCCTGCCGTTTGTGCTCGCGGCGGTGCTCTTCGGCAGGCTGACGGGGCTTCTGCGCTGGCTGAATCGCAACTCGCTCGTGATCAGCCGCGTCGCTGGGGCCATCCTCATGGTACTCGGTGTTCTCATATTCACAGGCCAGCTGGGACGTCTGGCCGGATGGCTCACGCAAGTGCTGCCGTCGATCGATGTCTGAGACGGTATACACATCCGGCGTCCGCTGATGCGCTGGGCGTGAAAGTGCTCGGGCTACGTGGACCCGCTGTGATGCCGTACGATGCAATGAGCCGGTCATTATCGGGGGGTCCGACGTAGATGCCGAGAGCGGAGCGAAAGAGCGGTAGCCTCGCCTACGGCATCCTGCGCGTCACACTCACCGTCGGCGCGATCACCGTGCTCGCTGCCCTCCTCGTTACCTTCATTCAGTCCTATCGGCTGGCCGCGTCGCAGGTCGACGAGCGGATCGGCGCCTACCTCGAAGTCATGAAGAGTGAAGCGTCGGCGCGCCTGGCGTCCGGGGCCTCTACCGTCGACCACGTCGTCGGGATGCTTGAGGCACTAGCTCCCGGTCGTAACGTGGATCGAGTCCTGATCTCGCAGTACGCGGCGTCGCGCAACACATTCGAGGGTTTCATGGTCGTCACGCCCCAAGGCACCGTCGAGGCGGCCTATCCTCGGCTGGAAAGCCGGCTGCCGACAGCCACCTTCTCGTTCCTGGGCAACCTGCGTGGCGACAGAACCGAGATGCGCTATCTGCGTGCAATACCGGGGGAGCGCGCAACGCTATGGGCGGTGCGACCTATCAGGCTCACGTCGGGTCAGCGACGGTTCGTGGTCGGCAGATTCCGCACCGACTTTCTGGACGCTGTCATAAGAAGGGTCTCGTCCAGAGCCGACCGAAGGTCAGCTCTCGTCCTAGACGGCGGCACGATCCTCGTCACCAGCGCGCAGGGTCCCATGATCAGGACGTCGACCGCCGAGTATGGCGACCTGTCCGGCGAGGACTCCGGGCGTGCGAGCGCGGTCGCACCGTCTGTGGGGTCGATGAGGGGCCTTTGGGGAGCGGTTGGTGCACGATACGGACTCGACTGGAGGGTCCTCGTACTCGAGCCTGCCGGAGCGACGATCGCTTCGTCGCTGGGTGCCTCGATCCCGACGCTATTGGTGCTCATATTGGGGGTTACGCTCGCACTGGCGATAGCTTGGGTCGTGTCTCGTCGTTTGGTCGAACCACTTCGGGAGATCGAGGCGGCCGGCTTGGAGGCGGCCAAAGGCGCCTACGTGCCGCCTCTCACTGCGGGTCGTGACGATGAGGTTGGCCGACTGGCCGACGCGTTCAACGCTGTGGCACTACGCTTGAACGCGCTTCATGACGTCTCCCGGATGCTGGCGGGCGCTTCCCGCTTGGACGACATCCTTGACGCCGTTGTCGGTTCGGTGGGCCACCTGTTGGGCTCCGGCCTGGTCGCGATCTACCTCACTGACGTGAGCGAGCAGTCGCTGCGGCTTGTGCGGTCGTCAGGCGGATTCGAGCCGCCGCCGGGTCCGCTGCTGCGTTCGCGATCCGGCCCGTTCCTCGAAGCGCTTCGCAGCGAGCGCGTCCTTACTCCGCAGCTGGAAGAGCTGCCGATGCAGGATTGGGACATCGAGCCGCCCTCTCGAACGCTTGTCGCGCCGCTGGTTGCCGGTAACGAGCAGCTCGGCGTCATCGTGGTCTTCCAGCATGGACGCGGTGAGTACAGCGAGGCGGAGACCGAGATGATGCACACGTTCGCTGCGCAAGCGGCCATCGGCATCACGAAATCGCGGCTGTTCGAACGCGAGATCGAATCGCGCCGGATCGCCGAGTCACTCCGAGATATCGCCGAGGAACTTGTGAGGCCCGTCTCATTCGCAGAGACGATCGGCTCAGTGAGCGAGGTCGTCTCGCGGGCCCTGGACGGCCGCCGAGTGATGTTCGCGTTCGAGGATCGCGAATCGCTCGGTCTCCCGCAGTCGGAAGACGCAGAACTCGAGCGCCTCTTGCTGGACGCCGCCGCCGAAACACGCGAGACAACCGAGGGCAGCAGCACACTCACTGCGGGGGCGGTCGAGCAGGTGGACGACCTTCTTCAGAAGTTCGATGCCACCCAGGTCGTGATCGCATCGATCGAGCCCACGGAGCCGTTTCGAGGTGTCTTCGCGGCGTTCTCTGACGGCGTGGGGTTCGAAGCATGGGACACCGAACTCGTTGAGGGCATGGTCAAGATCGTCACGCTCGCATTTGACAACGCGTACTTCTTCGAGCGGTCGCGCGTCAGAGCCAAGAATCTGGAGACGATCTTCCGTATCTCCCAGGCGGTGGGATCCTCGCTGCAATTGAAGGTCGTACTGAACCGCGTTCTTGACGTCGTACAGATGATCTTCGCCGCGGACGCAGTGTCGCTCATGACGTATGACCAGGCGAAGCGCACCGTCACGACCGCGATGGCTCGCGGCGCGATCTCGACGGGGATTCTGCATTTGGAAGTCGAGCCAGGCGAGGATCTGCCGGGCCGTGTGTTCGACAGTCGCCAGCCAGTGATGCTTCGGCACGCCGGATCCAGTTACGAGCCGCTGGCGCAAGAAGCCGCCGGCCTTGGGCTCAATTCGCTGTTGTCTGTTCCGCTGCTCGCGCGGGGGAGTGCGGTCGGGGTTCTCACGGTCTTTTCCGCGGACCCCTCGGCCTTCGACGACGAGGACATGGGCCTGTTGCAGACGTTCGCCTCGCAAGCCGCTCTCGCCTTGGACACCGCACGGCTGTACAGCAAGGAGCACGAGGTGGCAGCCACTCTCCAGCGGAGCATCTTGCCCGAGAAGGTGCCGGAATTCGAGGAGATCGAGACAGCCACGGCATATAGCGCAGCCAGTAGCGAAGCCGAGATAGGCGGCGACTACTACGACCTGTTCAGGACGCCAGGCGGCCAGGTTGCGATCGCGGTGGCGGATGTGTGCGGAAAGGGTGTGGGGCCGCCACGAAGACGTCTATGGTGAAGTACTCGCTGCGCGCACTGATCGCTGCCGGCTTCGGGCCGGCTGAGTGCCTCGAGGAGGTCAACCGTATGGTCGCCGCCAAAGGCGACCCGACTGACATCCTTTCGGTCTGGCTCGGATTCTTGGATGCCGGAAAAGGGCAGTTGCTCTGGGCGAACGGTGGTCATCCCCCCGGCCTGCTGCTGCGTCCAGATGCCGGGGAGTTGATGAGGCTCTGTCCCACCGGTCCGATCCTTGGCGCCACTTCGGATGTCCGTTTCCAGGAGGAGACGGCTGCCGTTGGACCCGGGGACACCCTCTTGCTCTATACGGATGGGGTTACAGAGGCACGCAGGGGGGACAAATTCTTCGGAGAAGGGCGAGTCAGGCGGTCGTTGCGATACGGCGGTGCACCTCGAGTCGTAGTGGACCGCCTGCTGGAAGCCACTCGGGCGTTCGGCCTAGGCGAGTTGCGTGATGATGTCGCGGTGGTTGCGGTTCGCGTCAGAGGTTGAGCGAGAGAAGATGCGGGCATGGTCATTCTTGATTGGACGCGATCCATGGGATTGGGAAACATACGAGACATGACTTTCGATATACGACTCGCAGAAGGACAAGGACCTAAGGCCTGTGTCGCCGAGATATCCGGGGATGTCGACACGGTTGTCGTCCCCGAACTGAAGGCTGCTCTTGAGAACGCTCTTGACGGCGGGTGCCGCAACGTCGTTCTCGACCTCAAGCGTGTCACGTATGCCGACAGTTCGGCGCTGAGCCTGCTCGTCTGGCTCGACCAACAGCTGCGCCCTATCAATGGTCGTATGGTCCTCTCGGGCGCGAACCGGGACGTCACGCGCATCCTCGAGCTCTCCGGGCTCGTACAAGTGGCCGCGAGTGTGACGACAAGCCCGAACGTCTCAGCCGCACTCGAGGGCCTGGACCTCCCCGAGCAGGCTCAGGATCGACTCTGGGCCGAACGGATCCAGATCCCGTCGCGCATTGATGTCTTGTCGGATGCAAGGGAGCGGGTCGCCGCCCTCGTGAGCAAGCTCAGGGTGGGGGACGCAACCCTGTTCGATATCAAGGTCGCACTAGGCGAGGCGCTGGCCAACGCGGTGCGCCACGGGTCGCCTCCTGATGGCGAGAGTGAGATCGACATCGACGTGGAAGCCTATGCCGACCGCGTGGTGATAAGTGTTATCGATTGCGGATGCGGCTTCGATGGCGAACATGCGTGCAGTGGGGACCTGTACGCTTCGGGCGGCCGGGGGATCATGTTCATGCGCGCGCTGATGGACAAGGTGGAGTTCTCGCCTTCCGAATCGGGCGGCACGATCGTCACTCTGACCAAGCATCGGACCGCCGCAACGGCGGAATGAGCCGCGGACGCTCTCCAACTGGTATCCTGCTGGGTCAAGGAGGGGAGTGAAGGTGGATTTCTATGAAGTTATCTCGGCGCGGCATTCGTGCCGTGACTTCCTTGATCGGCCAATCGAGCACGAAGTCCTCGAAAGACTGTTCGCGGCCGCGTCCCTCGCGCCCTCGGCCCTCAACGAACAGCCGTGGAGGTTCTACGTAGCCGAAGGTGCTTCGCGATCCCGCGTGGGTCAGGTTATGGCTCAGTCGACGGTCTACCTGGCTGACTACATTCAGGTGCTCGGACCCGAGCGCTACAAGGAGGCATCGCACTGGTACACGGACCTCGGAGGGGCACCCGTAGTCATCGGTGTGTCGAAACCCCGGACCGAAGACGCGCCATCTCTCATCAACCGCTGCCTCGCGATCGGCGCCGCCACTGAGAACCTGCTCCTCGCGGCAACCAACGAGGGGCTGGGAGCGTGCATGGTGACCTTCTCGTACTGGGTGCGGGAAGAGTTGGGCGCCGCATTCGGCGTCGAGGAGGACAGGGTAATCGTGGCCATCGTCGTAGTGGGATATCCGGCGAGTGAGTCTGAGGCGCCTGCCCACTTGGCCGACGTCGCCGTGTTCCGAGAGTAGCGATGCTTCGAGCCGTCTTCTTCGACGTCGGAAATACGCTTCTCCACCCCCATCCGAGCGTCTCGGAGGTCTGCCGAGAGGTCCTCGCCGAGTCCGGTCATGTGCGCGAACTGGCCGCCATCGACGAGTTCATGCCGCTCGTGGATCAGTACTACGAGGATCGCTACAGGGAAGACGACACGTTCTGGACTGACGAGGCCGAGACCTCGGCTGTGTGGGTCGGAATGTACGGACTGTTGTGTCGTCGGCTGGGTATCGAAGACGAAGCGGAGTCTCTTGCTCGGCGAGTCTACGAAGAGTTCGGGGATCCTCGACGATGGCGGGCATATCCGGATGTCATGCCTGCGTTCGAACGCCTCAAAGCCCGAGGTCTGCGCTTGGGGATCATCTCGAATTGGGACAACAGGCTGCGTGCCGTTCTGTCCGGACTCGGCTTCGACTCGCTGGTCGATGACGTGGTCTGTTCGGCTGACGTGGGTCTCAGGAAGCCCGACCCGCGTATCTTCGAGCTCGCGTGCGAGCGGATGGGCGTCACACCAAATGCCGCAGCTCACGTAGGTGATCACCATTATGCCGACATCATCGGAGCCGAAGCGGTCGGGATGAGGGCGGTTCTCATCGACAGACACTCGGGCGATACTCCCAGCTATCAACGGTTCGTTCGGACGCTTGACGACCTCGAGGCCGCCTTAGAGGAATTGGAGGCCTAGGTGCGGACGCAGGCCTGGTGGGGCTGGGTGTTGCTCGGCGCGGTGGTGGCGATCTGTGTCGCGACGTCCGTGGGCGCCTACATGCTTGCCACCTTCTCGTGGAACGCGGTCGTAGACTACGACTCTCCGTATGCGAGATTCGAGTTCCCGCCTGCCGGTGCGGGATCCAAGATCGCGTCAACGACGGTCGTGGTGATCGTCGACGGACTCAACGACGAGACCTCGCGCAAGCTCGATGGCCTCGAGCGACTCCGCGAGTACGGCACCGACCTCACTCTCGTCGCGCCGCAGCCGACGCTCTCGTTCCCAAACTGGACGACGATCCTTTCTGGAGCGCCGCCGTACGTGAGCGGAGTCACCTCCAATGATTGGAACCGCAAGGTGCCTGTCGAGACGCTGATTGACACTGCGCTGCGGGTGAGTGCGACGACGGTCGTCGTCGGTCCCGAGGAGTTGCAGACGCTGTATGGCGCGAGCCGCTCGACTGCGAGCTTCCTGCGCAGCTATCCCGAGACCTTCTACGCGTCCACGACGTTGGTTGACGAGGCGATCACACTGATAGATCGCGTGAAGCCCCGGTTAGCCATCGTGCATCTGCCGGACGTGGATAATGCCGGGCATCGCTCAGGAAGTGCGTCGGAAGACTACCTGGCCACAGCGCGCAAGGTCGACATCGACATCGATCGGCTCGTACAGGCGACACAGACCGAAGGCACCACGTTCGTGATCGTGTCCGACCACGGCCACACCGAGGCCGGAGGCCACGGCGGGTGGGAGAGCACGGTGGCGAACGTCCCCGGGCTGTTCTTCGGCAAGGGAATGCATCTGGCTCAGAGCCAGGCAAAGCAAGAGGACGTCGCGCCGACCGTGGCCGTCATTGCGGGCGTCCCGGTCCCGCGCTTCTCCAAAGGCGACGTACTTGACGTGGTCGTGGGAAACTCCACGAGCGAACGGTTGCGGCCGGCGTGGAACCAGCGGCTGCTGTTCGCCACGGCGTACGTTCGCACGGTGCTCGAGCCGACCGGAACTCGGCTAAAGACGGAGTTCGCGTCGTACGCGCACGGCGCGACGGTCACGCGCGCGATGGACAATGCCGATGAGATGCGGCTCGATTACGACAGACTCCTCCGGCGACCCTGGGGGCTCGCCGTAGCCGCGATAGCGCTGATCGCGCTCGTTGTCGTCGGTGTCGCCTCCTGGCGGGCCCTGGTGGGCGCTCTGGCTGGAACGGTGGCGTATTACCTCGTCTACAACGGCCTGTTCTTCGTCGTGCACGGCTATCAATGGTCTCTGTCGTCGTTCGGCGACGAGAAGTATGTGAACAGCTTCCTCTATACACGAATGGCAGAGGCCGTGCTCGCAGGACTCATCGGGGCAGGAGTGGCGGCGTTGACATACATCTTGCTCCGCCAGCGACCTCAGGGTCCGTGGGGCGTGTTCCGTCCGCGGTGGTTCTTGCTTGGGCCGGTCACGGTGCTCGTTATCCTGTCCACGCTGTCGGCCCAAGTGGCTTGGTACGTCTGGGCGTGGGGGGTTGTGCCCACGTGGATACTGCCTGACCTGAAGTGGGGAGTGAAGTACGACCTCGACCTGATACAGGCGACCGCGCTCGGCGTCGTCGCCTTGCTATCGCCGCTGGTTACGTACCTCGTCGGGCGGTATCATCCGAGGACGCGCCTGGCGTCGACCGATCCAAGGTTCAAAGAACCGCCGATCGCATCTTCGCCGACAGTCGCCGTACCCCCGATTGCCGAGGAGTAGCCACGCAATGGCACCAATCAACGACGTGCGGGAGTTCGTTTCTCTGCTCGAGAGCAAGGGGCAGCTCGTTCGGATCACCGCCGAGGTCGACCCCAAGCTCGAGATCGGCGAGATAGCCGATCGCGTCAGTAAACGAGTCGGTCCGGCGCTGTTATTCGAGAACCCAGTGGACCGCGAGACCGGCCGGCGCTACGACTTTCCCGTGGCGATCAACCTGATGGGTTCGTACGATCGCATGGCCTGGGCGCTCGGTGTGGACGCCGAGACCGGCTCATGGCGCGATCTGGACGCGAAGGGACGCGAGCTCATGGAGCTGCTCCCTCTGGACGCCCCGGCTTCCATGCGCGACAAGCTGGGCATCCTGATGAACCTGAAGGATCTCGCGGGCGCGGGCGCGAAGGAAATGAAACGCGGCAAGGCACCGTGTCAGCAGGTCGTGTGGCAGGGCGATGAAGTCGATCTCTCGAGACTGCCCGTGCTCACGACGTGGCCCCAGGACGGCGGCCCGTTCGTCACGTTGCCGCTTGTCGTCACCAAGGACCCAACTAAGGGCCGCCTGAATGTCGGAATGTACCGCCTGCAGGTCTTTGACGAGCGCACCACCGGAATGCACATCCACGTGCATCATGACGGCGCCAAGAACCTGCGCGCGTGGAAGGCTGCGGGCTACGACCGCATGCCCGTATCGGTCGCCCTCGGTGCAGACCCGGTCACGATCTTCGCGGGGACCGCGCCGGTGCCCCCCGTTATCGACGAGTATCTCTTCAGCGGCATTCTGCGAGGCGAGCCGGTCGAGGTAGTGAGCTCGCTTACGAACGACCTGCTCGTGCCCGCGCACGCCGAGATCGTGCTGGAGGGCTATGTCCCTACCGACGAGACCCGGTGGGAAGGCCCGTTCGGCGATCACACCGGCTACTACTCACTCGCCGACTACTTCCCTGTCTTTCACGTCGAAACGATCACGATGCGCCGGAACGCCATCTACCCGACCACCATCGTCGGCCAGCCGCCGATGGAGGACTGTTATCTCGGGAAAGCCACGGAGCGTATCTTCCTGCCCGCCATCCGCGCGATCATGCCCGAGGTGATCGACTACGACTTGCCGCTCGAAGGCGTCTTCCACAACTGCGCGATCTTCCAGATCAAGAAGGAGTTCCCGGGCCACGCATTCCGCGTCATGAACTTCGCGTGGTCGGTTGGGCAGATGATGTTCACGAAGTTCGTTATCGTCGTAGACGAGGATGTTGACTGTCACGACTACTCCGAGGTCGCCTGGCGCTGCTTCAACAACGTCGACCCGAGCCGGGACCTCCTCATCAGCAAGGGACCGCTCGATCGCTTGGATCACTCGAGCAACCTGGAGTCGTTCGGGTTCAAGATGGGCATCGATGCCACACGGCCGATTCCGGGCGAAGGTCACGAACGGGAGTGGCCGGAGTCGCTTCAGATGAGCCCCGAGGTCAAGAAGCGCGTCGACGAGATGTGGGGCGAGCTCGGGCTTGGGTAAGGCCGCCGAGAAGATCGGAACCTTCCTCGAGCTCGTCAAGTTCGAACACTCGATCTTCGCTTTGCCATATGCATACGTGGGGGCACTCTATGGGGCACTCGCGGTCGCCTTGCCTGCGGTTGGGACGCGTCCGCTATCGGAAGTGTTCCCATGGATTCAGAGCACCTCGAGTCAAGCGGCGCCCATTTCCGGCGCGAGTGCATGGGTGACCGCCGGGGGGCTGCCGACGTGGAGCGCCATCGTCTGGGTCACGGTGGCGATGGTGGGCGCGCGTTCGTTCGCGTTCGTTGTCAACCGAGCTGTCGACCGCGAGATAGACGCTCGAAACCCGCGTACGGCAGGCCGGGCGATTCCTGCGGGTCGGATCAAGACGTGGGAGATCTGGGCCTTTGCGGCTGCGGTTCTTGCTGCCTACCTGGTGGCTGTCTGGCAGCTGGCGCCCGTCACGCGTTTGCTTTGGCCGATCCCGTTGGTCGCGTTCATCGTCTACCCATACACGAAGCGCTTCACTGCACTGTGTCACTACTGGCTTGGGCTGTGCCTCGGACTCGCTCCTGCCGGAGCTTGGGTTGCCATTGGGGCATCGCTCGCCAACACGGCGCCATGGATCCTTGGAGCGGCGGTTGCGTTGTGGACAGCGGGATTCGACATCATATACGCGACGCAGGACGTCGAATGCGACCTTCGAGATGGAATCCATTCAATGCCGGCAGACTACGGGATCGGGGCCGCTTTGGTGCAGACCCGCGTCGTCCACGCGGTGACGGTGGTTCTGCTTATCGCAGGCGGTTACCTGGCATCCGCGGGGTGGCCGTGGTACGCGGGGGTCGTGGTCGCGGCGGCTCTGCTCGCCTACGAGAACGCGATCGTGCACGCCGACGATCTCTCGCGCGTCAACGCTGCCTTCTTCACCGTGAACGGAATCATCGCTATCGTCGTGTTCGTAGGAGCGCTCGTAGATCGTCTGTTGGGCTAGCAGGGGAGCGAACATGGGACTCTACACCGTCGTCATCACGGGTGCATCCGGAAGCGCGTACGGCATGCGATTGGTAGAACAGCTCGTTCTGGCGGGGCACGATGTCTCCGTGACGATGACGGATTCCGGCCGAGACGTGACCGCGTACGAACTCGGGTTCGACCTGCCAATGGAAGAGCCGGCGTACGGACTCAAGCGGTTCCTTGAACTGCCGTCCGACGCCAGCTTGCGGTATGCGTGCTGCAACGACATGTTCGACCCGCTGGCATCCGGTTCACATCGGGTCGACGCAATGCTGGTCGTACCGGCGTCCATGGGTTTCATCGGTGCCGTCGCCGCAGGTTTGGCGAGGAACCTTCCCGAGCGTGCGGCGGATGTAGCTCTCAAGGAGGGACGGCCGCTCGTTCTGGTTCCACGTGAGACGCCGCTGTCTCTGATACACCTGCGGAACCTGACTGCGCTGGCGGAAGCCGGAGCCAGGATCGTGCCGGCGACACCTGCCTTCTATCAGCGGCCACAGAGCCTCGACGATATGGTGAACTTCGTGGTCGGCAAGGTGCTGGACGTCGTCGGCGTTGAGCATCAGCTCTTCGCTCGTTGGGGCGAGTAGCAGCGCATCGCGACCTTCGCGACGCTTTCGTAACGCTTCAGTCTCGGCAGGGTCGCGCGACTTGTTGCAGTGAGGGGACGCGCAGAAGCTTGTGATCAGGGTCCAAGCTTTAGCACTCGTCGCCGAATAGTTGCAGCAGAGGAGCCGTCATGACCCCCGAAGATGCGCGTCAGCGCTATCCGTTCGTGCCCGCAGACGTCGTCACGTGGGCGGTCCAGAACATCGATCATCCTCGAGATCTCGAGCGTTGTCTGCGTCGCCTGGAACAGTCAAGACGTATCCAACTCAGATACGCCGGGCCAATGCAGACACTGAGTAACCGCTCCTAAGACTCCGCCTCCGGGCGCGGGCTTCTCTTGCCCTCCGGGTTGGTCGGCGCGGCGGCGCGTGCCGCGAGGGTTACGAGGATCTCCTCGAGTCTCTATGCTGTAGGGGTCACGGCCCGGCGCGGCCAGTCTCGTTCGGGCCGCCGAAGAGCAAAGGGGTTCGTCTCGTGCACCGTTTCGACGCTGTGTCTCGGTATCGTTCCCGAACCGGCCAGACGATCGTCGTGGCTGCAATCCTCGTAGCGACAATCGCGTTCTCGCCGGTCTCGCCCGCCTGCGGTTGAGGCCCTGCGGATGTGACGCCGCCCGTGACGACGGCGACAATCACGCTCGTGCCGGGGGGACGCCAGGTCAAGCTGCATTCAACCGACACGCAGTGCATCCCGACCATCTGGTACAGGATCGACTGCAACGATGCGCTTGTAGGCGGCAGCTCTGATGCCACGATCACGCTCAAGGACACTGAGAGCCTCGAGTACTGGGCAGAAGACCTGACGAGGAACGCGGAGACGCATCACAGGATCGAGGCGAAGACCAGACATGCTCTGGCCAGCGTGATCGATACGATCTCCGCGAGCATTGTGACCGCGGGCGATCCTGTTCGCTTCAGCGGTCACGGATCGGATCCGGTCGGCCACTCATTAGCGGTGTATCAATGGTCGTCGAGCCGCGACGGCCTGCTGTCAACCGCACGGTCGTTCTCGACATCATCGTTGACGCCAGGGGTGCACCAGATCCGTTTCGTCGTGGAGTGCTGTGCCGGCCTGTGGTCGCCCTGGAATGTTGCCACCCTCACGGTCAGTCCGGCGCCTGTGGTGACCCCAACGACAGCCCGGGTTCCTTCGGCGTCTCGGGTCACCTACTACCGAAAGAGCGGCGTCGCAAGGTACCGACTAGACGTGACGGTCAAGGGCCGCTCAGGTCGTCCGCTCGTTGGACACGCGGTCTACCTGCAGACGAGCACGAACGGGAAGACGGCGTGGCGGCGTGCGTATACGCTGAAGGCTACGTCGGCCGGCAAGGCTTCCAAGACGTTCGTGGTGCGGACCAAAGGGACGCGGTACTACCGCTGGTACATTCCGGCGGTGACAGGTCTGAATAGGTCGAAGGCGACCGGAACGCAGACGATCGTGGTCAAGTAGCGCGACCCGTCGGCCCCGCAACCAAGGTGGCGCGCCAACAGGCCACGCCGCCTCAAGATTCGCCGCAGCGCTCTCTGGCTGGAAGCGGGTCTTAAGCGCTGCCGACGGACTGCACACGAGGCGTAGCGGGAAGCGCTCCGTCCGGCCGTTAGACATGCCTGCGCGGTCGTCCGCCATACCCAAGCACGCGCTGATTCCGCTTGAGTTGAGGCGCAATTCGCTGTTGGCTCTCACTGCGTTGGGCACAGCGGTTGCTCGACGGAGGTCTGGCGGGATGCAGAGGGCGAATGACACACATGTTCGCAAACCGGCTGCAGCGACCGCGGGCAGGCGATGTTGCCGGGAGACGGAGACCAAGACGTGGGGTATGCGAGAGACGACCTCAGGGGAACTAGGAAGACGCCGTTCGCAACAGTGAGAGCGACGATCTTGTGCGTCGTCGCGGCGATTGCGCTTACTGCAGCCGCCGGGGTCGCGGGGTGCTCGCAGCCCATGGCCGTTCGGCAGCAGGAGAAGCGCCAAACGGTCGCGGATAGGGAACCGAGCACGGCATCAGAACCTGCTCCAGACCTTCAGACACCCGAGTCGGCCGCGGTGACCGTGCCTGTCGCCTCCGCAAAGCCGAAGGCCGTCGCTCCGAGGCCCGCACCTGTCGTGTCTGCGAGGCAGAGACCTGTTGCGCGGAAGCCCGCGCGTGTAGCGTCAGCGAAACCGAAGCCCGCTACGCCGAGATCGGCAACGCCGAAGCCCCCACCTATCGTGTCCGCGAAGCCGAAACCTGTGACGCCTGAACCCGAGGCGCCTAAGCCATCACCCACTGAGAGGATTGCGCTGAACATCGGTGCATCCGGCTACGAGCCCTCAGTCCTTCGAGTCAAGGCGGGCGTGCCGTTCGAGCTTACGGTTGCTCGAGGCGAGGGATGTTGGGCGGGTTTCCGCATCCCCGATCTCGGTGTCACGTTGGACAACTCGTCGGGTCCCGCCACGACGAAGATGGCCGCGCTTGAGCCGGGAACGTACCGCTTTTCGTGCGGCATGGCGATGAGGTTCGGGACGCTGGTCGCGGAGTGATCTCGGGGAACCATCGGACGATTCGCGGCCAAAGCGTCCTCGTCCTCTGTCTATGGCCCGCGGACTTGTCCCTAATCTACGTTAAGTAGTGCGGATAGAGGGCACGCGGTTTGCGACATGGCAACTGCCAGACGTCGCTATGACGCAGTGCACGAGCAATCAACTCGAAACCGGCGGCAGGAGAGGTGCACCATGCGGGATGCGAACACGACGACAGTCCGCGGAAGGATCAGGCGTGCGGTCCTTGTTACGATTCTTGCGCTAACGGTGGCGATCGCGGGAACTGCGTTCGCCCCAGTCACTCCCGCGTTTGGTTGAGGTACGCCCGATGGAGTGCCGCCGACCATGGCGTTCACTCTCGCTCCTGCGGGACAGGAGTTTCCGGGGGACTACGATCCCGGCGCGGTTATCGCGAGGGTCTTCGCAATCGACCCCACGTGCACGCCCGACATCTACTACCGACTGAACGACGGGGCGCCCATCGTCAGAGTCGGCACGGGTGCGATTGGTACCCTCCAAGCGGCGCAGTTCGTGCTGGATGCAGTTGGCACCATGAAGGTCGAGTACTGGTCGATCGGCAGTGGCGACGAGAGTCCCCATCGAATCGAGTACGTGGGAGTCACGTCCGCAGACCCGTCCATCGCGATCGCTGTCAACGCGCCTGAAGTGACCTACCCCGCCACGGTTACCGTGGCTGCCACCACGTCAAACATCAGCACCACGACGGCGATCCTGGAGGCCTGTCGAGCCGACAAGGATCCAAGCCAGTTCTGGAACTGGAGCAGCGTCGCCACTCAGACCGCTCCGACCAAGACATACACGTTCAAGTACGTGCCGAAGATCGGTTACCACTATCGCGTGAAGTCGAATTCGGTCTTGTCTCGCACTGCGTTTGTCGGAGTGCATGCATTGCTGACCGCTCCCACTCTGAGCAGCACGCAGGTCAGCGTTGGCGCGACGCTTAATGCGCAAGGAACGATTCGCCCCTTCCATCCGGTGGGAACGCCAGCTGCCGACACCAACTACGCTGTGAACCTTCAGAAGTACAATCCCGCGACTGGAGCGTGGGCGACGATCTACGACACCAAGTGGCAGATCGGCTCAAAGGTCAACGACGACGAGTCGGGTTGGAGCTATGCACGATCGTTCGCTGCGGTGGAACAGGGTCTGTGGCGCATCCGTTTCTACCATCAGTGTCCCAGGCACGTCGCAACCTACTCGCCTGCAGCGGAGTTTGCCGTTGGCATGATGCCCACGACTCTGGCCATCTCCGCGCCTGCGACGGTGAACTACGGTGCGGTGGCCACTGTCTCGGGAGTCCTCAAGAAGGCGACCGGGGCGCCGCTCTCCGGTCAGCCCGTGAAGGTGCAGACGTCCACCAACGGCATCACTTGGACGACCTACAAGACGCTCACGACGAGCAAGATGGGGACGTATTCGACCGCCACGACGGCACTCTACTCGAAGCGCTACCTCCGCACTGTCTTCGCAGGCACGGCTGAACTGTCGTCGCAGACGAGTGCGACCAAGATCGTGACGCCGAGGGTCTCTGTGACGAACCCAATCGCCCCCGCGGGCATGACTAGGGGACGCTCGTACAGCATCTCTGGCTACATCAGGCCTAAGCACAAGGCGGGCACTATCCCCGTCCAGGTCAAGTGTTATCGCAAGGAGAGGCAGACAAACGGCACCTACAAGTGGGTACTGCGCAAAGTCGCGAGTACGAAGGTCAGCAACTACTCCACGTACTCGAAGTACCGAGGTTCCGTGTCTCTGGCGTCCAGGGGCAGCTGGCGGCTTCGTGCCTACGCTCCGGCAGACTCCGCACATGCTGCATCATGGTCGACCGGCTACGACTACGTGACGGTGCGCTAGGGAGTGTCGCCGCGAGCCCGCGCTCGCCCAGCGCAGTCTGAGACGACAGGCGGCAGCCGAGCGGTTCCGGGCGAGAGGACCTACCAAGAAGAACAGAGGCCCCGGCATAGCCGGGGCCTCTTTGTGATGATGGAGGCGAC
The DNA here is from genome assembly GCA_963725795.1 of uncultured Actinomycetes bacterium. Taxonomy (GTDB): domain Bacteria; phylum Actinomycetota; class Coriobacteriia; order Anaerosomatales; family CAVRZR01; genus CAVRZR01. The sequence goes on from CAVRZR010000002.1 coordinate 104,705, forward strand.
GCCCAGATTCGAACTGGGGATAAGGGCTTTGCAGGCCCCTGCCTTGCCACTTGGCCACGTCGCCGATATTCGGCGCCGAGGCGCCTTTCAACAAAGAAGGCCGGTCGACCGGGCTGCCGAGCGAACCCTTTGACCAGCCTTCGGACGATTCTTGGAGCGGACGACCGGATTCGAACCGGCGACCCCAACCTTGGCAAGGTTGTGCTCTACCAACTGAGCCACGTCCGCGCGCGAAGGGTAGTCTAGCAGCGGGTCATGGGGCGCGCAACCCGCGCCCAAGCAGGCCGAACTGGGGGGTTCCGCATGCAGACAGGGCTGGTACAATACCCTTCGCTGCGTCCCCCGACGGCAGCAGATCGGGCGCTTAGCTCAGGGGGAGAGCACTTCCTTGACGCGGAAGGGGTCAGAGGTTCAAATCCTCTAGCGCCCACCAGCATTCTCGCAGGTCGGAGGACTCCGGTTCTCCGGCCTGTCTCGCTCTTCTGGCCCGTACCGGACGCCGCACGTAGACGTGCGCTTGGCGTCGGCGGATACTCGCTTCACCATCAGAGCCCCTCAGCAGGGCTTGGGGGCCGGGCTTGAGGGGAGTCGCGCATGTCTGCATCACGTGGGGTTCGTTTCAAGGCGCTTCTTTTGGTCGGTGCGTTGCTCGCTGCGCTCATCGTGCCTTCGGTTGCGGTGGCTGCGGTCGGAGGCCCCTACTCGGAGTCGGCCTCGAATCCTGACGACAACATCATGGCCGGCCCGTCGGGCGGGTCGCTCGACCTGCACGGGGTGGGCACGCTCGTCATCCCCGAGGACGCCCTGGCAGAGCCCACCTCGATCAGCGGCACCGTCTGGAACGTCAGGGGCGGTCCGAAGACCCCGGACGGCGCCGAGATGCGTACGCTCGTTGAGCTGAAGCCCGACGGGACGGTCTTCGCGAACCCGGTCGCGCTCTCGTTCACGATTCCGGGAGACATCGACCCCGCGACCGCGACCATCTACGGGTGGAACCCCGACGTCGACAGATGGGAGTCACGCCAGACGAGCCCGACCACCGGCAGGAGGTACGGCGACAAGGTAGTGACCCAGATCGAGCACTTCAGCTGGTACGGCATCGGCGGTACGCCCATCGCCACGACTAGCACGCCGGCTTCGTCCGACTGGAGCATCGCGCTGGGAGGGATCGTCGCAATGGGTATGGTGGTTGGTGTGATGCGTCGGAGGCGCCTCGGAACCGCGTAGGGGAAGGACGCGCTCGCAGCGCTTGGGCCTGACCGGGTAAAGAATCACCTCACGCGGCTCGAGACTCATCAACTGATGGCTCACAAGCAATCGGTTATTGCCTCATTGTGGCCAGGGTTGCCGCGACGGTCCTCGCTGCGGGTCCGCCTTCAGAAGGCGCAGCTGACTTTCGTGACTGCAAGATGCTCCGGTCCCTCTCGATCGGAGTGTCCAATGGTCCTCATCAGTGGCATACCACCCCGTCGCAGCTTGTGCACGACTCAGACGGGGCTCGGTTGGGGGTTCGAGGGCGCGAAGTTCTGCGGCGAATGCGGGAAGCAGGCCGGCTAGCTGCACCTTCGGCGAAGCTGGGCGGCAAGACCGCGCGCAGCGTATCTCTTGATTCCCGTCGGGGGTGACGAAGTAGGCATTCCGCTTGCGATTCGATATACTGCCTGCGGCGAGCCGAAAGTAGCTCGCAGGTTCGCGGCGCGACGCCCCAAGGTGTCAGGCAGGTCGGGGACGTAGCGTCGCCTTTTTGTTGCCCTGCGGGGCGGAGAGTGAGCTTGGAATGGCTGAAGGTACTGTGAAGTGGTTCAACCCGGACAAGGGCTACGGCTTTATCTCGCGTGAGGACGGCGAAGACCTCTTCGTCCACTTCTCGGAGATCACGATGGACGGCTTCAAGACCCTCGACGAGGGTCAGGCCGTGGTGTTCGAGGTGACCACAGGTCAGAACGGCAAGCTGCAGGCGAGCAACGTCCACAAGGCGTAGTCTCACCTAGACACAGCGACTCGCGAGGGCGGCCGATGGCCGCCCTCTCCGTTTGTGTCATCCGGTGATAGTGACCGTGGCGTTCGGATCGAGGGGATTGGTGCGTACGGCGAGCGAGAACAGGTGGGGATACTGCGTCTGCAGATGGTTCATGTAGTCGAGCCACTCGACGATGAGGAACTGGTACGCCCGCTTTATGTCGATCGCGATGTGGTTGGCGTCGGGACCGACGAGGCACGACACGTCCGCTCGGACTGCAAGCTCCTCGGCAAGGTGGAAGACAGCCCAGAGCAGATCGGTGAACGTCTCGTGTTCGAGCAGGTTCTGGTTCTCGAGCAGGCCCAGCAGGAACGAGCGTTCGGCAAGCAAGAGCGTCTTGAGTGCTGGAAGATCGCCACAACGCAGTTCAATGGAGAAGTCGAAGGCTCGCAGTTCCGACTTCGCACGCAGGTAGTCGTCGGGCGTCCAGGACGGTCTGACGAGCAGGGCGGGACGTATCTCATCGAAGTCAGCATCGAATGAGGCGATCACGCCCATGAGCGTGGTTCCCACTTCGGCGTAGAAGGCGCCGATGACCATGTTGAGTTTGTGATTCATCGCTTCGGTCTCTATGCGTCTGATGACGCGATCGATGACGAGCCACACGATGAGCGCCTGGATCAGCAGAAAAGCGACGTCGTCCATGATGTAGCGGAGCATCTCGTCCCGGTTGCCGAAGACGAGCACCCTGGCAACATAGAGGCCCACCGCGATGGCGATCAGGACGACTGCGATTCTGAACTCGCGCTGGCGCTGCTTGATCATGCGTGTCCCGCTCTCGTGTAGATTCGTCGAAGCAAGTCTACCTTCCAACGGCGAGACGGAGTCCCCACGGTGTTCACGAGGCAGAATCGCCACGCGGTGCCGGCCGTCGTCGGCATCCTGATGTGCGTGGCTCTGCTGGGCTGCTACTCCCCGGGAAGCGTCACGGGTGGTGGTGGCAGGCAGGTGACCGGTCTTCCGCAGTCTTCGGACCCGACTCTGGAGGCCGGGCGAAAGCTGATTCAGCGAAGATGCTCGTGGTGCCACACGCTGGATCGCGTCGAGCAGGCCGCCAAGGATAGAGCGGGCTGGGAGATCACCATCCAGCGTATGCGGCGAAACGGACTTGTCACGACGGATGCCGAGGTACGACAGATGCTCGACTACTTGGAGAGCCGCTAGGACCAGGCCCCCGCTCATGCCATCGCGACGCAGGGAGACTGCCGGGTCAGGCTTTCGGAGCTAGCGCCCTGACTGTCGGGGCACTACGAACCGAGCGGCGCCGGGAAGCACCCTCGCTCCCAACGGGGTGGTGAAGTCGATGGCCTCGCCGTCGTACTGGAGTCGTAGAGGGGGGTCGGCGTCAACGAGGACCTCTCGAGCGGACTCTATCTCGAGCGGACCGCGCTCCGGTCTCTTGACCACCCGGTCCAGCATGGCGTCCCATACCGCCGGCAACAGGCCGATGGCCGTCTTCGACCGCACGAGTGCCACCTCCAGGCGCCCGTCTCGCGGACTGGAGCCATGCGCGATCGACAAGTCGAATTGGAGCCGACTGATGTTGACGATAAGGACGGCGATGCCCTCGGTCGACATCTCCCTGCCGTCGACGACGACCCGGAACGCAGCCCTCTTCGGCGCGAGGTTCTGCATGACCGCCGCGAAGTACGCCAGGACGCCCATTGAGGACTTGAGGGGTTGGGCGGCCTCCATGATCGCCGCGTCGAATCCTGCGCCGGCTGCGACCATGAACCCTCGGCGCTCGGAGAGCGGCAAGGGATCCATGCTGCCCAAATGGGTTATCTCACCGATGTCGAAGTCCAGGATCTCACCGTTGAGCGCGATCTCCTTCAGCCGCCTTGTGTCTTGCGGAATCCCAAGGTTGGCGGCGATGAGGTTGGCCGTGCCGGCCGGGTACGCGAGAAGCGGCGTGCGCGTCTCTCTGAGTGCGTAAGCGAGCGCCGAGACCGTCCCGTCGCCACCGCCGGCGATCACTCGATCGAACTCGGCGGCGTCTTGCACGAGGTCGACCAGCCGTCCTTGACCGCTGAAGTAGCGGAGTACGATCTCGCAGTCCTCTTGGCCGAGTGCGTGAACCAAGTCGTAGAGGCTGGCGTGGCTGGATCCGGCAAGGACATTACACACGACCAGGATGCGCACAGAGCCCTCCGATCCAGGCAGCTTCCGATTCCCTGTCCAAGCGTCGTAGCCTCGGCTAAGGTAACAATCATACGATTCCCAGGTCGACGGTCCGCACCGTCCGTCGGCACGCCTGCGCGAGGAGACCCGGTGCTGACCACCACACACGAGCTTGCGGAGTTCGCTGAACGCGCGTGCGGCCAGCCCGCGATCGGCATCGATACCGAGTTCATGCGGGAGCGGACCTACTTTGCTCGCCTCTGCCTCATACAGGTCGCCTTGGCCGAGGAGACCGTGCTCATCGACCCCCTGGCCATCGACGACCTCTCACCGCTGTTCGAGGTCTTGCATGCTGCAGGCACGCTGAAGATCCTGCATGCCGGGACGCAGGATCTTGAGATCTTCTATCGGCTGATGGGGGCGACAGTAGCTCCGATCTTCGACACCCAGCTGGCGGCCAATCTTGCGGGCTTCCCGCAGCAAACGGGATACGGAGCGCTCGTGAAGGATCTCGTCGGTGTGCAGCTCGACAAAGCCGATACGTTCACCGACTGGGGACGCCGACCGCTCACCCAGGCGCAGGTGGAGTACGCGCATGACGATGTTCGCTACCTCTTGCCGATCTACGAAAAGCTGCGGGCGACTCTCGAGCGTGACGAGCGCATGGAGTGGCTTGAGAAGGACTTCGCACGACTCGCCGACCCCGCTTCCTATGAGGTCGTACCCGAGGAACAATGGCGGCGGCTCAAGCGCGCCTCCTCGCTCAGCCGCAGACAGCTGGCTGTGGCTCGGGAAGTCGGCGCGTGGCGGGAACGTGAGGCACAGAGCCGCGACATGCCCAAACGGTGGGTGCTGTCGGACGAGAGCGTTGTGGAGATAGCGCGCCGGGCTCCCGCCACTCCCGACCAGCTGGTGTCGATCCGGGGCGTGGGGGACAAGCTGCCGCGCAGACGCATCGAAATGCTCCTTGCCGCCGTGCGGAAGGGGCAAGGCGTGCCGGACGAGGAGTTGCCAGTACTGGAACGGCGGCGCCGCAGGCCGGCGAAGGACACCGACGGCGCGGTCGACATGATGGTCGCGCTCGTTCGTCTCCGGGCGCGCCAACACGGTGTCGCGATGCCCGTGCTGGCTTCTCGCGACGACCTCGAGCGGCTCGCCGCGGGCGATAGGGAAGCGCACATACTGCTGGAGGGATGGCGGCGTGAGATCGTCGGAGATGAGCTGCTCGCCCTTCTTGAGGGTCGGATCGCTCTGGTACTCAGGGATGGATTGCTCGACGTGGAGAAGCGGTAGGACGTTTGCTCTATGACCTCTCCAAGAGGTCGCGGAGTCAGTGGGTTGGACTAGGAGGCATAGGTGTTCTTCTACGGCTTGAATCCAGCATGGTTGCTGCTGATGATCGTCTCGACGGTGCTTGGACTGGTTGCCCAGGGTTACGTGAAGTCCACGTACCGAAAGTGGGGAAGGGTGCCCGTCGCGTCGGGTCTGAGCGGGGCGGAGATAGCGCGTCGAGTGCTAGACGCCGAGGGCTTGGGCCAGGTAGACATCACGTCGGTCGCGGGGAACCTCACCGACCACTACGATCCGCGCGTGCGCAGGCTTGCTCTCTCACAAGGCGTATACGGCGAGCGGAGCGTGGCCGCGGCCGGGGTTGCCGCTCACGAGAGCGGCCACGCCATACAGCATGCCGAGGGCTACGCATGGGGCTCTCTGAGGACCGTGCTGGTTCCCGTGGCCAACTTCGGATCGATGGCGTCCTGGATACTGATCGTCGTCGGCATCCTACTTTCGGCCAGCGGACTCATCTACCTGGGTGTCCTGTTCTACGGCGCGGCGGTGCTCTTCACCTTGGTCACGCTGCCCGTGGAGTTCGACGCCTCGCGACGGGCGATGGCGAAGCTGGAGACCGTCGGCGGCTTGCCTCCCGAGCAGCTCGCCGGCGCGCGTCAGGTACTGACCGCGGCCGCAATGACGTACGTGGTGGCTGCCCTTATAGCCGCGCTCCAGCTGGTTTACTATCTTCTCCTCGCCCGCGACCGATAGACACGACTGCACCGTGCGGCCTCTGCCCTGTCGGGTGCGCTTCGCAATCGCAGGGCCATACGCGTACGGAGCCTGAGGTTGTGTCACCGCTTAGGGCTAGAATCCGCTCCAGGAGGCGAGCACGTGCAGGAAGAACGCCCGCTGAGCGTCACAGAGGCGATGACGGCCGCGAAGCGCGCGCTGGAAGGCGTCCAGCTGCGCGTCATCGGCGAGGTCTCTGAATTCAACGACAAGGCGGGCTACAAGGCCGCGTACTTCAGCATCTGCGACGGCGGCGCGACGATGCCGTGCATGATGTGGCGGGACGATTACCGCGCAGCCGGCGTGAGTCTCTCGTGCGGCATGCTGCTGGAGCTCTCCGGCTACTTCTCGGCGTACGTGCCCAAGGGCAGGATGCAGTTCATGGTTCGCCGCCTCACACCGGCCGGCGAGGGGCAACTCAGGCTCCAGGTGGCCGCTCTGGCCAGGAAGCTTGAGCTCGAGGGCCTGATGCGGCCGGAGCGCAAGCGCGCGCTTCCCTTGTTCCCGGAACGAATCGCCGTGGTCACGTCACCGCGCGGCAAGGCTGTGCACGATGTGCTCCGCACGCTCAAACGGCGCTTTCCTCTCGCTGAAGTACTGCTGGCTGGTGTGCAGGTCGAGGGTGCGGACGCGGCGGCGGAGATCGTCCGCGGGCTTGGCATCGCCGCGCAGTCAGCCCCGGATGTCGTGCTGCTCGTGCGAGGCGGCGGAAGCTACGAGGATCTCATGCCGTTCAATCATGAAGACGTCGCACGAGCGGTCGTCTCCATGCCGGTGCCTGTCGTGACGGGGATCGGACACGAACCGGACACGTGCATAGCCGACATGGTTGCGGACCTTCGCGCCTCGACGCCAACCGGCGCTGCCGAAGCGGTCGTGCCAGCGACTGCGGAGGTCGGACGCCGGCTTGCGAGAGACTCCCGTTCCCTCGCCCAGGCACTTGCCCACCAGCTTCAAGACGCGTTTCATCGCGTGTCGAGGTGCGTTGAGAGGCCGGTCTTCTGCCAGCCGTACGTGCTGCTCGGTCCGGCGCTCCAGACGCTCGATGCTCTGGAGATGGCGCTGCAGCGGGCGCTGCCCGCGCAGCTCGAGCGGAGGGCGCGATCGCTCGAGGCCCACGCCCAGCGCCTGCTGACCTCGGGCACGCGGCTGCTCGAGCGGCCAGGTGCGGCTCTGGCGCTTGCCGCGGCCCGGCTCGACGACCTTTCGCCCCTCGCGATCCTTGGCCGCGGGTACGCTGTGTGCTTTGCCGAGGACGGGCGCACCGTCGTCAGCAGCGTGAACGATGTCGAGCCAGCCCAACGCGTGCAGGTTCGGGTGCGGGACGGATCGATAGCGTGCCGTGTCGAAGCCGCGCGGGTCGCAGACTCGACTGTGGGCACTACGGAGACGGAGGAATAGATGTCCGAAACGATGCGGATGCCCGAGGAATTGTCGTTCGGTGAAGGGATCCAGGAACTCGAGGGGATAGTCGCCGCGCTTGAAGGCGGCCAGCTCGAGCTGGAGGACAGCCTGACGCGCTACGAGCGTGGAGTGGCGCTGCTCCGCGCCCTGCAGTCCAAGCTGGCCGACGCACAGCAGAAGGTGACGATGCTGATCGGGGAGTTGGAGACAGAGACCGCGGAGATGGACGCGCTCGCGACCCAAGCCGACGGAGCGGACTCCAGCGTCGCCGGCGAGCCTGTGGACGACTGATCGCAAGCTCGCCGGCGAACGCCGCCGTCTGCGATCCGGGATGACCGGGCCTCTCTCGCTCGATCCGGTGCGCTACCATCGGGACTGCGGCGGCCCGAATGCGCGACCCATGGGCGCGCACCGGGGTTGGTCGATCCGGGATTGGGACCCACGGAGGCGAATCGATGGAGGACTGCATCTTCTGCAAGATAGCGAGGGCCGAAGTCCCGGCCGCGATCGTCTTGGAGAACGAGTACGTGGTGGCCTTTGATGACATATCGCCTCAGGCCCCGGTTCACACGCTCATCATTCCGCGCAGTCATCACACTGATTTCGCGGATTGCGTGTCACAGGAGATGATGGCGGCCCTGTTCGCGGCCGTACCCGCCGTGGCAGAGGCGAAGGGCGTTGCCGAGAGCGGCTATCGCGTCATCGTCAACATCGGGCATGACGGCGGCCAGACCGTCCCGCACCTGCACCTGCACGTGCTCGGCGGGAAGCACATGTCTCACGGCATGGTCGCCTTCTGCAGCTAGGAGGCCATCGTGGCCGAATGCGTCCCCGTGCGTTTCGAGCCTGGCGGGCTCACCATCTGGGTGGAGCGAGGCACCCCGCTCGTTGAGGCCGCCCGCAAAGCCGGCTCGTCAGTTGATACGCCGTGCGCGGGGCGTGGCGTCTGCGGCGGTTGTGGGGTTCGAGTCCTCGAAGGCGCTCTGGCACCGCCTGACGAAATGGAGCTCGTCGGGCTGAGGCGCGCTCCCGCCGGTGTGCGACTCGCATGCAGGGCGATCGTGGTGGATCCGGTCTGCGTGCGCCCGGTTGTCGCGTACCCCACTCGCAGTGTGAGAGACAGCGGCGCTCGTCCCAGTCCGCGCGGAGTGCCAAAGGCGCTGGTAGCTGCAGTGGACCTCGGCACAAGCTCGGTAGCCGCCGTGATCCTTGAGCGAGAGAGCCGCATCGAGGTCGGCAGGGGATCCGCGCCCAACCACCAGTCCGCGTGGGGTGCGGACGTCGTCAGCCGCATTGCGGCGGCCGTGGCGGGAGAAGCCGACGCATTGCGTGAGGCTGCAGAGCGTAGCGTCCTCGACGCGCTCGTCGCCGCGTGCGCCGACGAGGGTCTGTGCGTCGCGAGCATCGAGCGGCTCGTGGTTGCAGGGAATTCCGCCATGAGCGGGCTGCTTCTCGGTGCGGACGTCTCCGGTCTGGCAGCGCACCCGTTCACTGAGCCATACGCTGGTTCTGCCGCACTTCGGGAACACAGCTCGATCGTCGCCGAGCTACCCAAGGATGCCGAGACGGTCGTGCTACCCCCGTTGGCGGGCTTCGTCGGAGGCGACGTTCTCGCCGGACTCGTCGCGGAAGACCTCCTCGAAGCCGAGGGAATGCTGATCGACCTCGGCACGAACGCCGAAGTAGTCCTCGCCGTCGAGGAAGGGCTGGTCGTGACGTCGGCCGCCGCTGGTCCGGCGTTTGAGGCTGTGGGACTGTCCAGTGGTGGACCGGCCGTTCCGGGCGCGATCGAACGGGTGGAGCTCGGCAGCGACGGAAGGCTCGAGTTCAGCGTCATCGGGGAGACCGAACCACGCTGGATGTGCGGGAGCGGATTGGTTTCGGCGGTGGCATTGCTGAGGCGTCTAGGCCACATAGACGCGGACGGGCTGCTCTGGAACGACGGCCCACTCCTCGAGCACTTCTTCGAACGGGACGGTGTTCGCACCGTGAGGCTCCCCGGAATCGTACGGAGAGGAACGGGCGCGACCTCCTCCGAGTCTTCGGGTGCAGAAGTCGCGAATGACTCGTCGCGGGACTCGATTGTTATCACCCAACTCGACGTGCGCGCGTTCCAACTTGCGAAGGCGGCCGTTCACAGTGCCATCGACGCCGTCGCCCGCGCAGTCTCCGGCTCGGACGGCGAGAAGGACGTGATCATCGCGGGCGCATTCGGTTCCGCGCTCGAGGTCGGCGACCTCGTCGACCTTGGGGTCCTTCCGCAGGAGTTTGCTGCGCGCGCCCGCGTGGGTGGCAACACGTCACTGTTGGGTGCGGCGATGATCGCCGTGGACGCGACACTGGAGCGCCAGCTGGGTGGCGTCGGCGCAAGACTGAGGCACGTACAGTTGGCACTCGAGGAAGACTTCAGCGGCCGGTATCTCGCGGCGCTGCGACTGGAACCATGGTCGCTCGAGTGAGGTGCTTTTCGTGCGGTGCCGGGCTACCCGCACCCGGGGCCACGAGCGGCCGACGAAACCCAACCGGCCGTAGACGATCGGAAGCCCCGGCCTTCGGGCCGGGGCTTCCTCAGTCCTTCCCTTGTTACCCCTGAGTCTCTGCGGGCCGTCGTGGGTCTGCCTGGGAACCTCACGAATCGGGATGCCGGTCGCCGATTGCCCGCGCTGTGTGCCGTCCGGATTCCCCGGTCGGCGTATGTAAGGGAAGGGAAACCTGTAACTACCTGAGGACGATACACGCACCCTCCCGGGTTTTGCAACCGGTGTTACATTCGGAAACACTAACAATCCGTCCCATTTCGCGTTTCCGCTGCTCAGAGCCCTATGCGCTCGTGATGCGCCTGACCGTCTACCGAGCAAGACGCGCCGTCCGCCAGATGAGGCTCGGAGAAAACAGCACGTCAAAGGTAGTATTGTCAAACGCGCAGCCGTCCGCTGCGCCTTTGGAGCCAGACGAGCGACATCTTGCACGGCGTCCTGGTGGTATCCCGGTCCAAGGAGGCGTTATGGCTGAAGAGTCCGCGTCGATTCAATCACTGCAGGCCGAGGGTCGTGTCATCGATCCGCCCGACTGGGTACGTGAGCACGCATGGGTCTCCTCGATGGAGGAGTACGACGCCATGTATCAGCGCTCCGTTGAAGACCCGGAGGGGTTCTGGGCCGAGCAGGCCGAAACCTACATGTACTGGCACAAGAAGTGGGACAAGGTCCTCGAGTGGGATTTCGAGACGCCGAAGGTGGAGTGGTTCAAGGGCGGCAAGACGAACGTCACGTACAACTGCATCGACCGGCACCTGACGACCTGGCGGCGGAACAAGGCGGCCCTGATCTGGGAGAGCGACGAGGGGCGCAGCAAGGTCTACACGTACCAGTCGCTGTACTACAAGGTCTGTCGCTTTGCGAACGTCCTTAAGAAGCACGGGATCAAGAAGGGCGACCGCGTCGCCATCTACCTTCCGATGATCCCGGAACTCGCCATCGCGATGCTTGCTTGCGCGCGGATCGGCGCGATCCACACCGTGGTCTTCGGCGGGTTCTCGGCGACGTCGCTGCGCGACCGCATCCAGGATGCCGGTGCGAAGATGCTCATCACCGCCGATGAGGGCATCCGTGGCGGTCGCGTCGTGCCGCTGAAGGCCGCCGCCGACGAAGCGCTCGCCGAATGCCCGACGGTGGAGACCGTCATCGTCGTGTCGCGCGCACAGACGCGCGTCGACATGGAGCCGGGACGCGATCTTTGGTACCACGAGGAAGTCCGCGCCGTCGGCATCGATCGTCACTGTGACATCGAATGGGTGGATGCCGAGGACCCGCTGTTCATCCTGTACACCTCCGGATCGACCGGCAAGCCCAAGGGCGTCTTGCACACAACCGGCGGTTACCTTCTGTTCTCGACCATCACGTTCAAGTACACCTTCGACATCCACGATGAGGATGTCTTCTTCTGTACCGCCGATATCGGATGGGTGACCGGACACAGCTACGTCGTCTACGGACCGCTCGCGCTCGGCGGCACCTCCGTCATGTTCGAGGGTGTACCGACCTACCCGGACGCGGGTCGTTTCTGGGAGATCATCGACAAGCACGGCGTCAACCAGTTCTACACCGCTCCGACTGCGATCCGCGCGCTCATGAAGGCGGGCGACGAGTGGCCGGCCAAGTACGACCTCTCGAGCCTGCGTGTCCTCGGCACGGTGGGAGAGCCGATCAACCCGGAAGCCTGGTTGTGGTACTACAACCACATCGGTCGGGAGCGGGTGCCGATCGTGGACACCTGGTGGCAGACGGAGACCGGCGGACACCTCATCACAAATCTGCCCGGGTGCACCCCGATGAAGCCTGGTTCTGCAACGAAGCCCTTCTTCGGCGTGCAACCGATCATCTTCAACGAGGACAAGACCGAGAGTGCGGTCAACGCTGGCGGCCGCCTGTGCATCAAGTTCCCGTGGCCGGGCATGCTGCGCGGAACGTGGGGCGACCCTTCAAATGCCCGCGTGAAAGAGGTCTACTTCACCACGTACCCCGGCTACTACTTCACTGGTGACGGGTGTCGCAAGGACGACGACGGCTACTACTGGCTCATGGGCCGCGTCGACGACGTGATCAACATCTCCGGACACCGTCTGGGTACTGCCGAGGTGGAGAGTGCTCTTGTGAGCCATTCGGCTGTCGCCGAAGCGGCGGTGGTCGGCTTCCCGCACGACATCAAGGGCGAGGGCATCTACGCGTACGTCATCCTCAAGGCCGGCTTCGAGCACAGCGAGGACCTGCGCAAGATCCTCGTCGGACACGTGCGGCAGGAGATCGGGCCGATCGCCACGCCGGACCATATCCACTTCGTGCCTGAGCTTCCCAAGACGCGATCGGGCAAGATCATGCGCCGGATCCTGCGCAAGGTGGCAGCCGGCGATCGCGACATGGAGGCCTTCGGCGATATCAGCACGCTGGCAGACCCGTCTATCGTGCAGGTGATCGTGGAGTCGGCGCCGGATCAATAGACCGGCGACCGAATCACGTTAGAACGACCGGACCCCGGCGCGGAACCTCGCGCCGGGGTCCTCGTCTTCGGCGCGAGGGCCCATAGCGCGTGGTAGACTATGCACTTGGTTTTGCCCCCCGTCCTGGATCGAAAGGACCGTTCCCTATGCCGTTCAATGATCTGTTCCTTCGCGCCGCACGCCGCGAGCCGACGGAGCGCACTCCCATCTGGATGATGCGTCAGGCGGGGCGGTACATGCCCGAGTACCGCGCCATCCGGGAGAAGCACGGCTTCCTCGAGATGTGCCGCACGCCCGAGCTCGCGGTGGAGGTCACGCTCCAGCCTGTCGACATCATCGGTGTGGATGCGGCGATCCTCTTCTCGGACATACTCGTGCCGTTCCCCGGAATGGGACTCGATCTCGAGTTCGCCAAAGGTGAAGGACCCATCATCCATAATCCCGTCAGGACTGTGTCCGACGTGCACAACCTGCGAGTCGCCGATCCCATCGAGGACACCGGGTACGTGATGGAGGCGATCAAGATCCTCCGACGCGAACTGGTCGACAAGGTGCCGCTCATCGGCTTCGCAGGCGCACCGTTCACACTGGCAAGCTACATGATCGAGGGCCATGGGACGCGCGACTACATCAATACCAAGCGGCTGATGTGGAGCGAGCCGGAGGCCTGGGACCACCTGATGACGGTCACTTCCGACACGGTGATCGCCTACCTCTCGGCCCAGATCGATGCCGGTGCTCAAGCCGTGCAGGTTTTCGACAGCTGGGTCGGCTACGTGGCCCCACGCGACTACGAGCACTCCATCCTTCCGTACAGCAAGCGTGTGATCGCCGAGCTTTCGAAGAAGGGCGTCCCCGTCATCCACTTCGCGAACCAGGGGACATCGATGCTCGACCTCGTGGTACAGGCTGGCGGCGACGTCGTCGGATTAGACTGGCGTATCGACATCGGCAAGGCTGCCGAGCAGATCGGACCCGACTTCGCGATACAGGGCAACATCGACCCCGTCGCGCTCTTCGCGCCCGATGACGAGCTCGAGCGCATCGTCGTGGACATCTTGGAGAAGGTAGGGGACCGTCCCGGGCATATCTTCAACCTCGGGCACGGCATCCATAAGACGACCGACCCGGGTAAGGCCCAGGAGCTCGTGCGACTCGTGCATGAGCATTCGGAGCGCATCAGGTCGGGAGCGTCACGATGAGCGACACAGCGCCTCGCAGCGGCGTTCTTCTCGTCGGCTTCGGCGGACCGGATTCGATCGAATCGGTACGGCCGTTCATGTGCGAGCTCATGGGACGCGAGCCGTCTGACGAGGTTGTCGACGAGGTCTGCATGCGCTACCTCGCGATTGGCGGTTCGTCTCCGCTGCCGGAGATCGCGCAGGGCATTGCGAGTGCATTGTCCGAGAAACTCGCCGAGATGACCGGCTCGTCGATTCCGGTGGCCGTCGGCATGAGATACACCGCACCCTTCATACGGGACGCTGTGGCCGCACTCAGCGACGCCGGGGTCGAATCCGTGGTCATGGTCTCCCTGTCGCCATTCGAATCCAAGGTCACGCATGGCGCGTACCGCGAGGCGATCGCCGAGGCCATGGAGGGTCACGACTCCATGCAGTTGCTCGAGGCGCCACTCATCGGTTCACTCGAGGCTTTCGCGGAATTCGCCTCCGCTTCCGGCATCGCCGCATTGGGGAAGCTGGAGTCGCCCGCTGGCGCGCTCGTGGTCTTCAGCGCGCACAGCCTGCCGCTCTCAGACCTCTCCAACGACGATCCCTACGTGAAGGGCCTGCGTCAGGCCGTCGATCGTGCGGCCGAATACGCCGGTTGGGAGCATGGCCGCGACGACCAAGGGGAGCCGCTGCTCGAAGGCATCAGCACATATGGCGCGCTCGGTGGCGAGAAGCAGCCCTGGGTGCTTGCATACCAGTCGAAGGGCAAGCGGCCTGGAGAGTGGCTCGTGCCGAGCGTGGAGGAAGTCATCGACGCGGCTCACGCGGCCAACGTGCCATCGATCGCGATGATCCCGATCGGCTTCATGACCGACCACCTGGAGACGCTCTACGACATCGACATCGAGGCTGCGGGCCGCGCGTACGACTACGACATGGACTTCGCGCGCGGGCCAGTGCCGAACGATCACGAGCATCTCATCGAGAGTCTGGCGGGGGTCATTCGCCCGTTGCTCTAGAGACCTCAATCCGTTCGACTACGCTGTGCAGAGGGCGGTGTGCCGGCACCGTTCGGACCGACTGCTCAAGGAAACTCATGCAACGAATCGTGGTGATAGGCGGGGGCGTCGCAGGCCTGGGCGCGGCGCACAAGATCAAGAGAGCCGCCGAGGCAGGGCATGATGTCTCGTTCCTTCTCGTAGAGAAAGACGACCGGCTCGGCGGCAAAATACACACGCACATCGCTGAGGATCCCGACGGCGGGCGCTATATCGCCGACGGGGGGTCCGACTCGTTTCTCACCGACAAGCCGGCGGTGCATCGTGTAGCCAGACTCCTCGGCATCTTCGAGGACGAAACCGGCACCATCGAAGAGACCAAGAAGACCTTCATCGTCAAGGACGGCAAGCTCGTCGAGATGCCGGACGGCATCATGATGTTCGCTCCGACGAAGCTCGCGCCCATGGCGACCACGAGCCTATACAGCTGGCCGGCGAAGTTCCGCATGGCGATGGACCTGGTTCTCCCTCGCAAGTCGCGCTGGGCCGAGGGGGAGACCGCGCAGGATCACGACGAGAGTCTCGAGAGCTTCGTGACTCGCAGGATGGGCCGGGAGTGTCTGGACCGGCTCGCCGAGCCGCTGGTGGGCGGGGTCAATGGGTCGGATCCTAAAGACATGTCGCTCGCAGCGACGTATCCCATGCTCCTCGACATGGAGCAGGAGCATGGTTCGCTCATCCGCGGCTTTCTTGGGCAGCGAAAGAAGATCGAGGAGATGCGGGCGAAGCACCCGCCGAAACCTGGTGCACCGAGGCGCACGTTCTTCTCCTCCTTCAAGAGGCGGTCTCGGCTTCTTCACTGACCGCCTGGCGGAGGCGGCCGGGCTCGAGGACATTCGGACCAACGCGGCGGTGCAGAGTATCGAGCGGTGCCACGATGGGACGTGGTCGGTCGTGCTTGCCGATGGCGAACGCGTCGATGCGACTGCGGTCATCGTGGCGACGGAGGCCTGGGCGGCTGCCGAGCTGACCGCGCAGGTCGACCGTAAGCTGTCGGATCTGATCGGCACGATTCCGTGCTCTTCCTCGGCCACGGTGCTCATGGCGTTCGACGAAGCAGATTGCCCGTTCGCCAAGGACTGGCACGGCATACTGTCGCCGCTCGTCGAGAAGAGGCCGCTGACGGGAATCTCGCTGATGTCGTCGAAGTGGCCCGACCGCGCGCCCGAGGGTCGAGTCCTCCTGCGGGGCTTCCTCGGCGGACCGCGGGACCAGAAGGTACTCGACGGATCGGACGAAGATCTCATCGAGATCGCGCGCGCCCAGCTCGTGGACCTGCTCGGGGTGCGCGCGACCGCAACGCCACGCTACGCGAAGCTCTTCCGGTGGGACGGCGGCATGCCGCAGTACACGCTGGGCCATCTCGATCGCGTCGACGAGATCGAAGCATTGCAGACGACCCTTCAGGGCTTCGCTCTGGCCGGTAACGCGTACAGGGGTGTCGGTGTGCCCAACGCGCTCGAGAGCGGGGAGCGTGCCGCAAGCAAGGTCCTGAAGGACTTGGGGATCGAACTCGAAGAAGATGCACGGACCGAGAAGCGGGTCTACTGATTCCGACAAGGGACGCACTTGTGAAGAAGGTCATCATCATCGGCGGTGGCGCGGCGGGACTCGGCGCCGCTTTCAAGGTACGACGGGCGGCGGCGGAAGGACTTGACGTCGACTGCCTGCTCCTCGAGAGGAACGACCGCGTCGGAGGCAAGCTCGCGACCGACTTCATCGAGGATCCGGAGGGCGGGACGTACGTCGTGGACGGCGGCTCCGACGCGTTCGTGATGAGCAAACCGGCCATCGGGCGCATCGCAGGTCTCCTCGGCATGGCCGACGAGATGACGCCGGCGTGCGAGGAGAACAAGAAGACACTCATCGTGAAGAGATCGCGCCTCGTCGAGATGCCCGACGGGATCATGATGTTCGCGCCGACCAAGCTTGTCCCGATGGTGACCACCAGACTGTATTCCTGGCCGGCCAAGTTCCGCATGGCGCTTGATCTGTTCAAGCCGGCGAAGGTCAAGTGGGCCGAGGGCGAGACGGCGCAGGACCACGACGAGACGCTCGAGGACTTCGTGGTGCGCCGGATGGGCAGGGAGTGCCTGGACCGGCTGGCCGAGCCTCTCGTGGGCGGAGTGCACGCCTCCGACCCATCGCAGATGTCGCTTGCCGCGACCTTCCCGAACTTCCTTGAGATGGAGCAGAAGTTCGGCTCGCTCGTGCGCGGCATGCTCGACCAGCGCAAGAAGAACGAGGCGATGAAGAAGAAGTATCCGCCGAAACCCGGCGCGAAACCGCGGACGTTCTTCAACACGTTCCGCCTCGGCATGCAGCAGCTCACCGATGCTATGGCCGATGCCATCGGACGCGAGCGCATTCGCACGGGGGTGGAGGTCACCGCTCTGGAGCGAGCCGAGGACGGCACGTGGCGCGTCGTCCTGGACGATGGCGAGGCACTCGTTGCCGACGCCGTCATCGTCGCGACTGAGGTCTGGGCAGCCGAGCAGCTGGTACGGAACGTGGCGCCGAGTATCGCCGACGTACTTGCAACGATCCCGTGCTCGTCATCGGCAACGGTGCCCATGGCATTTCGCTCAGAGGACTTCCCGGCAGATCGGAAATGGTTCGGGATCCTCTCGCCGCTCGTCGAGAAGAGACCGATACTCGCGATCACGCTCTCCTCATCGAAGTGGCCCGCGCGCACGCCCGAAGAACGCGTGCTGCTGCGGGGGTTCATCGGCGGGCCGCGTAATCAGCACCTGCTTGAAGCGGGCGATGAGGAGATCATCGAGACGGTTCGCGGTCAGATCGTCGAGTTGCTCGGGATGGACCCGGACGTGCAGCCTGTCTTCGCGAAGGTCTACCGGTGGATAGGTGGCATGCCGCAGTACACCCTGCACCATCTCGATCGGGTCGACGACAT
The DNA here is from genome assembly GCA_963725795.1 of uncultured Actinomycetes bacterium. GTDB lineage: Bacteria > Actinomycetota > Coriobacteriia > Anaerosomatales > CAVRZR01 > CAVRZR01. The sequence continues at coordinate 122,454 of CAVRZR010000002.1, forward strand.
CGAACGGCAGGTTGGTGACGCGCGCGGCCTGGGCCTTGCGGGCGGCGCTTATCGCGGAGTCGGCGTGCCGAACTGCATCGAGAGCGGGGAGCGCGCGGTCACGAAGGTTCTTGGCGAGTGGGGCATGGACATCGCCGAGGATCACGTCCAGCAGACGCGGACGTACTGAGCGCAGGTCGCACCTCTCGCCGCACGCGGCGATCCTACGCGGCGGCTATGACCTGGAGCATCAGTGCATGCAGGGACGGGTTGGCCGCGCAGATGCTGTCCGACATCTGAGTCCAGGGCGCGCCGTTCACCTCGGTCACCAGCGCGCCTGCTTCCCGCAGGATGACCACGCCGGCGGCCATGTCCCACGGCTTGAGTCCGTACTCCCAGAACCCGTCGGCACGTCCGGACGCGACGTGACAGCAGTCGACCGCCGCCGAACCGTCGCGGCGGATGCCATGAACGGGAGAGCGCAGGAACGCCGAGAGGACCGCGAGCTGCCTGTCGAGCGGCTCGCCGCGGTCGTACGGGAAGCCCGTGACCACGAGAGCGTCGCTCACCCTCTCGGCAGCGGCCACGCCGATGGCGGCGCCGTCCCGCTCGGCACCGAGACCCTCTGCTGCCGCGTACGTCTCCTGGCGTGCGACGTCCAGGACCACGCCGGCGACAGGCCGTCCTCGGTTGAGGCACGCGATGGATACCGAGTAGCACGGGAACCCGTGGATGTATGAGGTCGTACCGTCGAGGGGATCGACCACCCAGACCTCGTCGTCGTCAAGCGTGCCGCGCGGCGCAGCGGCAAGGTCGTAGACTTCCTCCTCCTCGACCACGAATCGCGCCGATGAGTCGCGCTGCAGCACGGCGCGGGCGATAGCGACACCGCTTGCGATGTCTGCATCGGTGACGAAGTCGCTTGCCGAGCTCTTGGAGCGGCGCGCTCCTTGGTCGTTGGCCCTCTCTCGCAGGACCGTGGCCCCCGCTGCCGCGGCGAACCGGGCGGTCTCCAGGATGTCGCGCAAGTAAGTTCCTCCTTCGGAGATAATCCAGATAGCCGTAGCGACAAGTGTAGCGGCTGGTGGGGGCCTGATGGCCCGACGTCGAGAGGGTCGCACATGATCGCACGGGGTTTCGTGGAACCACTGTCCGACGGGGACTTGGACGAGCTTCGGCACCGGGCCAACCGCGCTCGCGGTCACGTCCTCACCGCGACGACGTTGGCGAACTCGGGCCATCCCGGGGGGTCCTTCTCGTCGATGGAGCTGTACACGGTTCTCTACGGATGCGCCGACCTCCGACCCGATGAGCCGCGATGGACGGATCGCGACCGCATCGTCGTCAGCCATGGACACACGTCGCCTGGTGTCTACACAGCTCTGGCCGAAGCCGGCTTCTTCCCGGCGGAGGAGGTTGCCGCTCATTTCCGCGAGGCGGGCAGCGTCTTCGAAGGCCATGTGGAGCGAAGCGTGCCGGGCGTCGAATGGTCGAGCGGGAATCTGGGCCAGGGTCTGTCGGCGGGTGTCGGAATGGCGCTGGCCGCTCGCCTGACCGGGAAGTCGTGGCGAACGTACGTCGCCATGAGCGACGGCGAACAGCACAAAGGCCAGGTTGCAGAGGCGCGGCGCCTGGCTGCGAAGGAGCGACTGAGCAGGCTTACCGTTCTTGGTCGACTTCAACGGCGTTCAGATCTCCGGGCACACCAGGGACATCATGCCGGTGAACGTCGTCGGTGACTTCGCCGCCGATGGATGGAACGTCATCGAAGTGGACGGTCACGACCTGGGGGCTGTCTACGAGGCGATACGACAGGCGCACGCGGTTGATGGCGGGCCGACGGCGATCGTCGCCCATACCATCATGGGCACACCGGTGAGCTTCATGAACGACAAGCCCGAGTTCCACGGTCGCGGACTTACCGAAGAGGAATACGTCCGCGCCATGTCGGAACTCGGTCTCGACCCGGCTGCGCTCGACGAGGCGCGCGCAAGGCGCGCGCAACCGTGCGCCGTGCAACCGCTCCCGCACCAGACACCGGCGCTCGATGTGGCGCACGGTACGCCGCGCACCTACGGAGTCGACGTGAAGACCGACAACCGCTCCGCATGGGGCGCGGCGCTCGTCGACCTTGCGGAAGCGAACCCGGACCTTCCGATCGCCGTCGTTGACTGCGACCTTGCGACGTCGGTCAAGACCGATGCGTTTGCCGCGGCCCGTCCCGACGGGTTCATAGAAGCTGGAGTAGGGGAGCACAACGCCGCGGTGGTGAGCGGTGCGATGTCGATATGCGACGTTCTCGCCTTCTGGGCCGACTTCGGCGTGTTTGGGCTTGACGAGGCATACAACCAGCAGCGCCTGAACGACATCAACGGTGCGGCACTCAAGCTTGCGTTGACGCACTGCGGGCTCGATGTGGGCGAGGACGGCAAGACGCACCAATGCATCGACTACGTCGGTGCGTTCAGGCAGTTCTTCGGCTGGAAAGTCATCGTGCCGGCCGACCCGAATCAGACCGATCGGGCCGTGCGCGCGGCCGCCTCAATGCAGGGCAACGTAGCCATCGCCATGGGCCGAAGCAAGCTGACCACCGTGGCTGGGCCGGATGGCATGCCGTTCTTCGCCGGAGACTACGAGTTCGTCTACGGGCGCATCGATTGGGTGCGCTCGGGCGCCGATGCATGCATCCTGTCGATGGGGACGACGGTGGGAGCTGCAGTCGCGGCGAGCGATGCGCTGCGACGGGATTCCGGCAAGGACGTCGCGGTCGGCGTCGCCGCAAGTCCGCTCGCGCTGGACGCCTTCGGCATGCACCGAGCCTGTGCAAGCGAGTTCATCGTGACGGTCGAAGATCACAACGCGGCGACAGGCCTGGGTTCGCTCGTTGCTGAGTGGCTGGTCGAGAACGGCGTGGCGAAGCGTCTGATCAGGCTTGGGGTGACGTCGTACCAGTCGTCCGGGCCCAGCACCGACCTTCTGAGAGGGGCGGGGCTGGATGCTGACTCGATCGCGACGGCCATCCGCAGCGAGATGGAGCCGGTCGACTCGCCTGCCATCGACTAGCTGCCGAGGTCGTCCTTCGTACGCAGCGACTCGATGATCCGGGCGGCACGGCCCGCTTCGGCGTCGTTCGTCTGCACAGACACGCCGCGCGTGCCAAGCACCTCTACCACCGCCGTGGCCGCGAACGGAATGGACGCTTCGACAACCGGAGAGAGTTCGAGTTGCCACTCAACGATCTCGTCCACCTGCACCCCGATGCACGTCACTTCGAGCTCGAGGCCCATCAGGGTGGCAGCGTCGAGAACGTCGGTAAGACGCGCATCGTGGAGCGAGTGCAGGATCTGGTTGGGCGCCATGTCCTGGGGTTCCAGGGAGACGACGGTTCCTGCCGCATGACCCGTACCCTGCACTGCGTCGACGACGATAACGAAGTCGACGTCCTGGAACATGTTCAGGATGCCGAATCCCATCGTTCCGGCGTCCACGACCTCGACGCCGTCCGGGAAAGCGTATTGCTTCATCAGATACTCCGCGCATCGCGGACCGACGCCCTCGTCGCCCATCAAGGGATTACCGACGCACAGTACGAGGATGCGCTCGGCCGGCGCGTTTCCGGACACTAGGCCGAGACCGCGGAAGCGAGTCGTTCCTGAATTCGCGGATACGCCTTGTCGCCCTCCAGGAGGAGCATGCGTTCTTCGACGGGCAGCTTCGCGCGCGCCGCATCCCTGTGTTCGTTTGAGGTAGCGAGGGTCTCACGCATCATGACGAGCAACAGGTAGCGGCCAACGGGCGTCAGCGTGAGGAACTCCTCGTCGTTGCGGTCGATTGCACCCACGGCCTTCATGAATGCCATCTCGGCCCGCAATCCTCGCTCAACGCTCACTCCGAAGTCGCGTTCGAAGCGTCGCTTGTCCAAGCGCAGGCCGAACAGGTCCGTGACGAAGCGGTAGCGCATGAGCGCCTTGCGGCCGTAGGGTTGACTTGCCTTCTCGACCGCCATCTCTCCCAAGGAAATGCGCCGACCGTACTCGCGGAGGGAGAACGTGTTGGCGAAGATCGTCCCTCTCAGGAACGAGAGCGCTCCGGAGCCGACCCCCACGTACTCCTCATAGTCGACGATGTACTCGTCGATCATCTCGCTTCGGTCTCGTGAGTACGTCCACGCACTCGCAGGCTCGAACTCCGGCTGCAGTCGGGCGCCGATATCCCCGTACAGGCGGTACTCGCGGCTGAAATCGATCTTGCCGACGAGGGGTTCCATTTCCCGTCGTGCCGCGGGAGAAGCCATCAGAGGGTAGAACGTCGTCTGGTTCGCACCTGTGTCCTTCACCAAGTCGATGTCGCGCATGAGGACGTCTTCGGTCTGCGTCGGGAAGTTGAAGATCATGTCCACATTCAGTGAGTGGAACTTCCCCGCAACGCCTGCGACATGCTCGAAGACGTCGTCGCCGGAGCCGTACTTCCCGTAGCGGTCCATTTGGCGCAGCAGGCGGTCATCGAAGCTCTGAACGCCCACTGAGAGCCGCTGAACGCGCTCAGCCAAGCAATCGGCAAGCTCCGCACCGAGGTGATTTGGGCTTGTCTCTGCGGAAACCTCCCCGACGCCAAAGAGCTCGCGCGCGAGATCGATCGTGGCGCACAGCTCGTCGAGCAAGATGGTGGGCGTGCCACCGCCGACGTACAGGGAGTCGAAGACGTATCCCAGATCGGCCACCATCCGCATCTCTTCCCGGAGATTGCGGAAGTACGCCCGCGCGTGATCCTCCTTGAAGAGAAACCTGTTGAACGAGCAGTACAGACACAGACGCTCGCAGAACGGGACGTGCGCGTAGAGCACGTAGCGCTTTCCGGCCTCGGGCGGAGGGAGGGTCCTGCGCTCTGTGGGCGCCGTCGCAAGGTACGTGTGGTTCAGACGGCGAACGAATGAAGAAACGACTCGCTCAGGGAACATCCGCGCTCCATCGACTATGTGGACTTCGTATGAGCGCCGGTAACGGCCCGTGGCGCCTGCCTCCAGTGCCCCGCCGACTTCCGTCGGCCCCTGCACCAGTCGAACACGCCTCGCATACGGCAGCGAGCGTGCCGAACGGTCCGCTGTACATGATGTTCGACAGGCGCAAAGGCGCTCCCTGCAATTTCGGCAGGTCGGTTACGGGCGAGGGGAGGGGCCCCGCGCTGCGGAGCCCCTCCGTGATCGTGCGCGAGCGGCGCTCGAAGTCCTAGGCGCTCTCACCTTTCGACGTCTTGATGACGCGTCCCTCGGTATCGAACTCCAACCCAGGCGTCTCTTGCCAGGCGAAGATGATCCGCGACGGCGAGAAGCCCTCGACGTTGGCGAGGTACGCATGGATGGCGGTGAAGAGGATGAACACCCACATGATGTAGTAGTGCACGATCCTCATGTTCATGAAGCCGCCAACGAGGTCAACGCCTGCACCGAACATCGGCCAGACCGGCCAACCCTGCGCCGGGTTGAACAGACAGAAGCCGGTGTAGGCCGCCAGCAGCGTGAGCGGGATGGTCACGATGTAGGCGATCTTCTGAAGGACACCGTACTTCGCGCTGATCGGGTGCTCCTTCTTGGCGAAGATGTAGTACTTGATCCACGGCCACGTCTGATGGCGATTCTGCTTCTGGGGGAGCCAGTTCTTGATGTCCCGATCGACTTCGCGCGAGCCGAGGTACGGGGAGTCCTTGACCACGAAAGCCAGCACGATGCGGACGATCAGATTGATCAGCAGGACCCACATCCAGAAGAAGTGGATGCCCCTGGCGGTGCCCATGAAGCCGGGGAAGAACGGGTAGTGGATGTAGAAGCCCGAGAAGGCGAGGAAGACTATCGCCAACAGGTTGATCCAGTGCGTGAGCACGAACGGGATCGGATGAGCCTCACGATAGTGAGCTGGGTGCGACATCTACTTCACCCCCCAAGCCTTGGTGAGTACGGTTGCTTCCTTGCCGGTTTTCGGTTCAATCACGTGAACCGCGCAGCCAATTCAAGGATCGAAGCTGTGGGCGATCCGAAGCGCCTCGAGTGGCTTCTCGACGTCCACGCACGGAGCGCCGACCAGCGCCTCTTCCATTGGACCACGGACACCGTCTTTGTCGCGTGGTGACGTGTCCCACGTCGACGGCGTGACCACCTGATAGCCCGAGATCCTTCCACCGCTGACGTTCATCCAGTGGCCGACAGCTCCGCGGGGAGCCTCCCAGAGACCCGCACCCTTGCCCTCGTCCTTGGGTGCGTTCTGGAACAGGCTCACGTCGCCGCCCTTGATCGCTTCGACGAGCTCAGTGCACCATTCGAGCGACCAATCGGAGACGACCTTTGTCTCCAGATTGCGGGCTGCGACGCGACCGAGGAGCGAAACGAGAACCTCTGGCTTGCCGGCGGCTCCGAGCGCTCCGAGCGCCGTGTCGACGATGCTCTTTACGGGAGCGACGCCCTTGAGGTAAGCGATCAGCATGCGCGATAGGGGGCCTACCTCCATGGGCTTGCCGTCGTAGCGAGGCGCCTTGCCCCAGGAGTACTGGCCGTCGGTGCTGTACTGCGTGAAGTCTGCCTTAGTCTCGCCGTCCGTGGGATTCAGCCCGCTGGGCGAGCTGTACCAGGAATGCTCGACATACTCGAGGACCTTGGTCGGGTCGGCATCCGCGACGGCCAGCTGACCGCCGGTGATGACGCCGCCTGGCAAGTAACGCTTGGTGAGGTCGTATGCGCCCTCGGCGTTCGCCTCGCCGCCTTCCTGCGTGAAGACACCCCACGCGAGGAAGTTCTTGACTCCACCACCGTAGCCGAGCGCCCCTTTGTAGAACGGCGCGATCGCCAAGGTGTCGGGAATCATGGTGTTGGTGACCCAGTCGTTGATCTTCTTGAAACGGAAGATCACGTCGTCGAGCTTCTCCTCAGTGGGGACCCAAGCGGTTCCGCCTGGGATCGACGTCATGAAGTGCGGGAACTTGCCGCCCATGATGGCGACGATCTGGTTCGCATCGGCCTGGATCTGGAGCGCCTCGAGGTAGTGGGCGACTGCGATGAGGTGCAACTCGGCAGGCATGTCGGCGGCGTACGCCGGATGACCGAACCAGCCATTCGTGAAGATGGACAGTTGCCCGTTATCGACGAATGCCTTGAGGCGCGACGCCACCGCACCGAAGTCCGAAACGCCCGTTCCGGCCGCCTGCGCCAAGGCGTAGGTATCGGCGATGTCCGCCGAGAGAGCCTTCACCGGATCGACGTAGTCGAGAGCGGTCAGGGTGTAGAACCACAGTACGTGGCTGTGCAGGTACTGCGCGGCCTCGATGAGGTTGCGGACCATCCTGGCGCCTGCCGGGATCGTGAGTCCGTACGCGGACTCGGCAGACATCGTGGATGCATGGCCGTGCGAGATCGGGCACACGCCGCAAATGCGCTGCGCGACGTAGAACGCGTCCTCCGGCTTGCGGTCCACAAGGACCGTCTCCATGCCACGGTAGAGCGTGTCGCTGACCCAGGCGTCGACGATCTGCCCGTCTTGGACTTCGCACTCCACACGAAGATGACCTTCGATCCGGGTCAGGGGGTCGAGGACAGCCCGACCCGATGGCTTCGGAGTCGCCGACGTTACGGTCGGGGTGGCGGACGTCGTCGTGGGTGTAGGTGTGGCTGAGCTTTCCACTACTTACCGCCTCCCTTCGTTGACTTCTTCTTGTCGTATTCCTTCATCTCTTCGTACGCAGCGCCGCCTTTGGTGCGACCGGTGGCTGCCATGCCGATACCGTGTGCGACGAGGCCGGCCGCGACGACCCCGCCCGCGATGAGCGCGGGAGTGGTCGGCTGGACGTATCCGACGCTGCCGCCGATAGGCAGATCTCGGAAACGATTGAGGAACGGAGAGCCTACGTCGACCCAGTTGCCCCCGGCTTGGAGCGGATTGGCGTTTCCGCAACCGATGCAGGGCGAGCCTGCCTCGACGCACCAGCTTGCCCTGGAGTTCCAGCGAACGATCGGACAGTTTGTGAACGTCTGCGGGCCCTTGCAGCCCACGGCGTACAGGCAGTAGTTCTTGCGCTCCTCTTCGGAACCGAACTCGTAGACGAATTCGCCGTTCTCGAAGTGACCGCGACGCGGGCAGTTGTCATGGATCGTCTGGCCGAAGATCAGCTTAGGCCGGTTGAACTCGTCCATATCCGGCAACTTGCCGAGCATGAGGACGTCGACCACCATCGCGACGATCCACTCCGGATTGACCGGGCACGTCGGCAGGTTGATGACCGGTGTGTCGATGCCCTTGTCCTTCAGGAACGGCAGCACGCCCGTGGCGTCGGCGGGGTTGGGGTTCGCTGCAACCCAGCCGCCATCGACCGCGCACGAGCCGACGGCGACGATCGCTTCGGCTCCCTTGGCGGCTTCCTCGAGCCAGCCGATGCCCGTCTTCGCGCCCTCGTTGTTGGGGCCACCGCCGAAGAAGAGCGAGTTCCCGTCGAAGCCCCGCATGACGGAGCCCTCGTAGATGATGATGTAGCCGCCGTCCGCAACGGTCTGCTCGGCTGCCTCATCGGCTGACTTTCCTGCGGCCATCATGATCGTCTCGAAGTAGTTGACGGAGAGGATCTCGAGCACGATCGTCGCGACATCGGGATAGTCGGCTTGCGCGGCGGACTCGGTGCAACCGGTGCAGGAGCCGCCGTTGATCCAGATAGCCGGCTTGAGTTTGGCGCCCTTCTGGATCGCCGCGGCGATCTGGGGAACCATGCTCTCGGACAGACCGAGCAGAGCTGCGATGGATCCGCAGTACTTGAGGAAGTCGCGACGCGTCACACCTCTGACTGCGAGGTAGTCGTTGAGCGCGTCGTGGCCCTCTTGTGCCATGCCATACACCTCCTTGGAATGTACGGTACGGACTGACTGCCTTCGGGCTCAGGCATAGCCCGTCGGCGGACGGTGAGACTCCGGCACGCCTCCTTTCAAGCGACTCAGGGAATAGGTGAACGACCCACGCGCCGCAGGCCGAATCGGCCAGTGGCGCGGTAGACCCGCAGGTGTGGGCAAGGTTGAACGCCTACGAAAGGGGAGTGAGTGAGACTCGGGGCGGCGAATCCACCCCGCTGAGAGACGCCCTGCCCGGCAGCAGTCCGCCGATGTACGCGTGCGCCTGCGCGCAACGCTACCTCACTCAAGTTGTTCGGGCCCTCCGTGCGGCTCGAGGACGTTGCTTGAAGTCGAGGTCCGTTCAGGCAACGGGCGTTCGGCTTCTCGGGAACATTCTACCTTAAGGACTCGGGACGCGTACCTGATTTGCCCCGAAGCTGCATCTGATCATACGAGGCAGGAGGCACTGACGATGTATGAGGATGACGCTCGTCAGACCGGCGAATACGAGGGCTCTGAGCTCGATGAATCCGAACTGAAGGATCGAGGCTCCTTAGGCGGGGCCCCTGACATACCCGCTTCCGGCTCGGGCGTGCTTGAGCGTTGCAGGGAGGAACGGGACGATCTCACGCCGAAGGAAACCGCGATGTGCGCGGGCCTGAGGACGGCTGAGCACTCCGAGAACGAAGAAGACGGCGGGTCGTAGGGCATGGCGTTCCTTGGTGGTAGCGGACCTCGGAAGTCCGGGGGCGGGAAGCGACAAACGGGCTTGATCCGCATAGACGTACGCGACTTCACGCCCGAGCTTGTGCGACCGTTCCTGACGGCAGTGGTCGACGAAATGGTGCGGCTCGGCGCAACCGACGAGCTGATGATCGTGAGCGACTACGAGTGCAGCGGCCTCGCGTACCAGTTGGACATGCGCCGCGAGACGCGAGGGCTCTTTCGCTACGAATGCAATGAGAGAAGCGACGGTGCGTGGATCGAGACGATCCGACGCGTCTAGCTGGCGGGCCGCCCGAGCACCGGCATCAGTTCGATGAGATCGCGCAAGTCGCCCACATAGTCGACGGGACCGTTGGCTGACTCACCCACGAAGAACGTTCTCATGCCGATCGATCCCGCCGCCATGTCGAGAACCGTGTCGTCGCCAACCATCAAGCACTCGGCTGGATCGACATCGAGGGCTGCGGCGATCTCGGCGAAGTACGCTGGATCCGGCTTGCACGCGTGCATGTTCTCGTACGTGGTGACAAGGGAGAAGGCCACGTCGTCCAAGCCAGCCCACCTCATCCGCTCCTCGACGGCGTGGGCCGGAAAGATCGGGTTGGTCGCGAGGACGACCCGAAGGCCCGCGCCGATCGCGGCGACCACAGACTCCCGAGCGGCAGCACGTGGTCCGATCCCGTCGCCGAGAGCGGGGAAGACGCGCGAGTAGAAGTCGTCGATCACGTCCGCATGGACGGCCAGGTCGATTCCCGTGATCTCGCGGAATCGGGCATCGAACGCTGTTCGGTTCGTCTGCCCGGGATGGGGACGCATCATCGCCGCCGTGGCGTCGATGACGGCATCGATGGATCGCTTCTCTCCGGTGTCGCAGATGGCGGCGAGAACCGGCCCGAGGGCGCCGAAATACCGGGGGAGGAACCTATCCATGTCGATGTCGAGCAACGTTCCGTCGAGATCGAACAGGACTGCTTGCACTATCGACTCCAGGTTGCTCGGGGAGGCTGACTGACCGTCGAAATGCTAGCACGGTGTACCGACGGACCCCGGCGGGCCTTCTCAAGTGGGCCTGTCTTCCAGCCGATAGCACGGCCATGAGACCGACCACCACAAGGGACTCGACCGCAGCCAGGCTGCGGAGCATACCTATGTTCTCGGACCTTGCAGAGGACGACCTCATCGCGTTTGCGCGGCTGGTGCAGCCGCGGCGCTACCCGCGAAACAGCGTGATCATTAATCAGAACGCGGCCGGCGGGTGTATGTACCTGCTCGTGGCAGGACGTGTGAAGGTTACGCTCGCCTCTCCGGACGGCAAGGAACTCGCACTGAACTACCTCGAGGCCCCCGCGCATTTCGGCGAGATGAGCCTGGTCGACCGCCAACCGCGCTCTGCGGACGTGATTGCCACGACAGACGTCGAAGTCCTGGCGCTTGAAGGTAAGGACCTGTCTGAAGCTGTCAGGATCCAACCCAAGCTCGCGGTTTCGCTCATCGCGACACTCTCAACTCGTCTTCGGCAGACGATCAACCGGCTCGAGGACATGGCGTTCCACGACGCCACGCACAGGGTGATGCGGGTGGTGCTCAACGTCGCTACCGCGAGCTACGAGAGCAAGGGCGTGCCTCTGATCGAGGGTCTGACCCATTACGACATCGCTACGCTGGCAGGTACGTCGCGCGAGACGGCAAGTCGTGTGATCTCGATGCTCGGTCGCGAGGGGATTGTGGCCACAAGAGGGCGCCGCATCGTCGTCGACATATTCGCGTTGCAGGAGCGGCTCGAACTCGACTGACGCGTGCGTCGGAACGCCTGCCGGCTGCGCGCGTCTCCCTCGGTTATCCTTCTTGCGTCTCGTGCGCATCGACGAGGGGGAAGAATCCCAGCAGGACAGCTGTCGACCCAGGAGGGCACATGAAGGAATTCAGCGCGGAGGAACTGTCCGAGTTCGACGGACGTGACGGTCGACCTGCGTACGTCGTGTACAAGGGACTCGTGTACGACGTCACCGAGAGCGCCATGTGGACGGACGGCGACCACGAGGGGATGCACACTGCCGGGGCAGACCTGACAGACGAGCACGAGGACGCTCCGCATGACGTCTACGTCACGGACTTCCCCGAGGTCGGCAAACTCGTCTGAAGACCCCACGATCGCGCCGGAACGCCTATCGACGCGATCGTGCCCTCATCCGCTTGGTTCGAATGTCGCTACCGTCTCGACATGGAACGTCTGGGGGAAGAGGTCGACCGGAACGGCCGACACGAGCCGATAGCCGGCGTCGCCGAGCGATCGGGCGTCTCGTGCGAGCGTCGCCGGATCACAGGAGACGTACACGAGCCTGCGCGCCCGCGTCTGGGATAGTGCGGCGGCGACTGTGTCGGTGAGCCCGGACCGGGGCGGATCCACGAGCACGCCATCGAACGTCCCGAGCTGCGCGAGGACTCGCCCCGCCTCTCCCGCCTCGACCTGCGCGTCAAGTCGGGCGGCCTCGAGGTTCCGACGCAGGTCTCGGATCGCGGAGCCGGACCCTTCCACCGCGACAAGTGCCCCCGCCCTCTTCGCTAAGGGCAGGCTGAACGTGCCCACGCCCGCGTAGGCGTCCAGTACCGCGTCGGAGCCGTCCACCTGGAGTGCCGAGACCGCCTCTGTCACGAGCTTCCCGGCAGCGGCCGTGTTCACCTGGAAGAACGATGGAGCCGACACTCGGAAACGGTGTCCGCCCAGCACCTCGCTCCAGAATCCATTGCCGGCAAGGACTTCAACCGATGTGGCCGCGTGCCGGTCGCGCACGTCCTTCGTCAGGATCCGTACGACGCTGGACGCCTTCACCGAGGTCGTGAGCGTTGTCGCCGCGGTCGATCTCGGAAACGCGGAGGGCGGGGTCCAAAGGGCTACCTCGACGTCAGAAGTCTCGACCGACACCCGCAGTCCGACGCGAAGCACGCCAAGGTCTTGAGCCCCCGAGGCGTATCTGATCGCCCCGGCGAGGCGAGCGGGAGCCTTCTCCTGCCCGGTCGGCAACAGCAGGCAGCGATCCACCGGAAGCACCTCTTCGCTGCCCAGACGGTGAAAACCCAATCGGAACGTTGGTCCCGGTGATGGAACCAGTTCCACCTTGTTCCGGTAGCCGTACGTCGACGGGGAGGGGACTGTCTCGCTCACAATGTGCTCGGCGGAGATGTTTCCGATGCGCTGCAACGCGTCTGAGACGATGCGTCTCTTCGCTTCGAGTTGGACTGAGTAGTCGATGTGCTGCCACTGGCAGCCGCCGCATGCACCGAAATACGGGCATGGCGCCTGCACGCGGTCCTTAGAGGGTTCGACGACGGCTGTCGCCTTGGCCGAGACCCAGCGTTTCTTCTCGGCGAGCACCTCGATCTCGACTACGTCACCTGGACACGTCCCCGAAACGAACACCACGCGTCCATCGTCGAGGTGGCCGACGCCTTCTCCGCTGCTGGCGAGACTCTCGATCGATACCATCCGCACTCCAGGATCGTCCATCCGGCCCCGAGCGTCGCATTCGACGATCGGTAGGTGCCATCGTACGCGCTCCGTGTGTTTCTTGGACCATTTGAGCAGCGGTTTGACGTTGCCGATAAACTTGACGAGGGCGGAAATGCGCCGTGCTACGTCGGGGCTGACGTTCGGCGCGACTAGGGAGGTAGTGGAGGGTGACATTCAAACAGGCACTTGTCGTCAATCGCGACGCGGACTTCGTCGAGAGCGTGACCCGCGCGTTTCGCGAGGCGGGACTCGACGTGGGAGTTGCTTCGACTCAGTCGGGCGAAGCTGCGCTGGAGATGTTGGGCAGCGTCGATCCCGACGTGGTCATTGTGGATGCGGAGCTCCCGGGCATGGACGGCTATACACTCACGCAGGTAATGAAGTCCCGTGCGATAGGCGCGAACGTTCCTGTGGTCATCATGTCGCCGCATCCGACGGATGCGTCGGCCGAAAGAGCGAGGGCAGCGGGCGCCTCGGCGCACGTCTCCTCCGTCGCCTCGATCGATACGCTCGTCTCCAACGTCGCCTATCTCGTCGCCGCGCCTGTGGCGAGTTCGGTCGCTGTTGCCGAGGCAGCTCCGCCGGCTCAGACGGTCGCGGCGACCGCTCCGGCTGCGGCGCTTGGCGGATACACTCAAGCGAGTCCGGCAGCAGACTCTCCCGCTTCAGGGACCCGATCCGCGAGGACGCCGTCGTCTGGGTCCGGTCGAAAGTAGCGCGGCTCCGCAGGTGGCTTCGGACGAGATTCCGAGCATCGACGATCTTCTGCGGGTCATGCTGGAGCGTGGTGGGTCCGACCTTCACCTGACGGTCGGTAGCCCTCCGGGAATCCGTCAACGCGGCGAGATCGTCCCGGTCGAGTCGGTCCGGCCGCTCATGCCCAAGGACACCATGGAGATGATTCTCGCCATGCTGTCCGAGGAGCAGCGCAGGAAGTTCGAGACCGAGTTGGAGTTGGACTGGGCGTATGCCATACCGGGCGTATCCCGTTTCCGCGTGAACGTCTTCCAGCAGCGCAACAGCATGGGCGCGGTATTCCGAGTCATTCCGATCGAGATCCCGACGATCGAAGATCTCAATCTGCCGAAGGTGACCGAGTTCCTGGCTGATCGGCCCCGTGGGCTCGTGCTGGTCACCGGGCCCACCGGCTCGGGCAAGTCGACCACGCTGGCCGCGATCATCGACCGGATCAACGAGACCAGGCCGCTGCACATCGTCACCCTTGAGGACCCGATCGAATTCATGCACCGCAACAAGCGTGCGTACGTGAACCAGCGCGAGATCGGTGAAGACACCCATTCGTTCGCGTCGGCACTCAAGCGTGTGTTGCGACAAGACCCCGACGTGATCTTGGTCGGCGAGATGCGAGACCTCGAGACGATCTCCGCCGCGATCACTGCCGCCGAAACCGGTCACCTGGTGCTCGCCACACTCCACACGACGGGCGGACCCGCGACCGTCGACCGTATCATCGACGTATTCCCGCCTCACCAGCAGCAGCAGGTGCGGATGCAGCTCTCGACGACGCTGCAGGGCGTCCTCTCGCAGACGCTGCTTCGCTCTACCGACGGCAAGACGAGAGTCATGGCGATGGAGGTCATGCTCGGCACGCCGGCTATCTGCAACCTGATTCGCGAGGGCAAGACGCATCAGATGCCGACCATCATCCAGGCGGGTGCATCCATGGGGATGCAGACACTCGACCAGGATCTAAAGCGGCTTATGCAGGCGGGGCGCGTCACATTCGAGGAAGCGATCTCGAAAGCGCAGAACCCGCGCGAGCTCGCGCAGATGGTGGGCCGCAGGCTGTAGAATCCACTCGTATCGTCTCGCGCGGTGCCCACGACCGGACCGATCGTGGGGACGATGCCATGCCGTTCGTCGAAGGGACCCTGACGATGGATACCGTACGCGTCCGGTTTGCGTCGAATAGGCAGTTCATCGGCTGGGATTCAGCGGGACATGGCCTGGTCATGGATGCGAAGCCCGAGTACAAGGGTGAGGGCACCGGGCCGCGACCCGTAGAGCTCGTTCTGTACGCGCTGGGCGGCTGTACCGCGATGGACGTCGTGTCAGTGCTGGAGAAGAAGCGCCAAGACGTGAGAGGCGTTGAGGTCGTCGTGACGGGGACGCAGCGCGAGACCGATTTCCCGCACTACTACGAGACGATCCACGTCGAGTACGTGGTCAGAGGCATCGGAGTGTCCGAAGCGGCGGTCGAGCGCGCGATCGAGCTTTCCGAGCAGAAGTACTGTTCGGTCAAGGGCATGTTCGGACCACAGGTGAATGTCACGAGCTCCTATCGGGTCGAGGACGTCTCGCTTCCTTCGGTGTGACGAGACAGCCGACCTCGGCAACAATAGGCTGCATGGACTACCTTTCGATCTCGATGAGCGATGAGTCGTGAATGCGGCCGTCGTCATGCCCGTCTTCAATGAGGCCGCCACCGTAGGCGGCGTCATCGACCAGGTCAGGAGCAGGTTCTCCGGCCCGATCATCGTCGTGGACGACGGATCCTCGGACGAGACGCCAGCCGTTCTTGCGCGCAGGACGGACATCATGGTGAGGACCCTCTCGGACAACTGCGGCTATGGCTGTGCCTTGACCGAGGGCATCACGCAAGCCAAGGCGCTTGGGGTCGAACGCCTCATCACCATGGACTGCGACGGGCAACACGAACCCGCTCACATCCCTCAGTTCCTGGACGCCCTCGGCGCAGGGGGCGACATCGTCTCGGGGAGTCGCTACCTGCCCGAGAGTCGCGCGGTGGGCAAGCCGCCTGGCCGGCGGCGTGAGGTGAATCGGATCGTCACCGAAGAGATCAACAGTGTCACCGGATGGGGCATCACCGACGCGTTTTGCGGCTTCAAGGCGTATCGTGCCGCGAGCCTCGAGGGGATCGAGATCGTCGAGCCGGGATACGCCATGCCCCTCGAGCTCTGGGCGAAGGCGTTTCGCCACGGCTTGTCGGTGAGAGAGATACCTGTGGAGAGGATCTACTGCGACTACGACCGGAGTTTCGGGGCCGAACTCGACGATCCGCTCCTGCGGCTGGAGTACTACCTAGCTGTCTGGCACAAGGGATTGAAGGAGGCGTGATGGTCGATGCGGTCTGTATCGGCGCGCATCCCGACGACGTCGAGATCGGCATGGGCGCGACGGTGCGCCGCATGTCCCGTCAGGGAATGCGTGTCGCGATCGTCGATCTCACGGACGGCGAACCGACGCCTCATGGAACGGTGGAGCGTCGCATGGCCGAGGCCTCGCGGGCAGGTGAGATACTCGCGGTGGCCGAGCGCCGGACGCTGAGCCAGCCGAACCGCTACCTTCTCGATACCGTTCAGGCTCGGACCGAGCTCGCCGAGGTGCTTCGGGAGCTGCGTCCGCTCATCATGTTCGTGCCGTATCCCGTCGATGCACATCCCGACCACATCGCAGCGCACGCGATCGCCACGGCTGCGCGTTTCTACGCGAAGTTCACGAAGACCGAGATGTTGGGCGAGCCGCACTATCCGGCCCGGGTGTATCAGTACATGGCTGTCCACATGAGGATCCTTGCCGAACCTGCCTTCGTCATGGACGTGTCCGACGACCTCGGCAGCAAACTCGATGCGCTGGCGGCGTACGAGTCCCAGTTCTCGGCACCCGAGGGGAACCGTTCGATCATCTCGACCATGGAGGAGACGGCCAGGTGGTGGGGGAGCCGCATCGGCACGAGCGCCGGCGAGCCCTTCTTCACGCCAGAGCCGCTCGGCATCCGATCCATCCAGGACCTGGTCTAGAACGTCATGGAGGACGCTGCGGTGCCGCTCCCAGCCGAGGGCCAGCTCTATGCCGATCCTCCACTCGAGTTGTGGCCGGAGATGCTTGCCCGAAACAGGGCGGCGGCAAGGGATTGGGAATGCTCAGTCGCCGGTGTCGACATTCAGCACCTGCGAAAGGTCGCGCGAGATGAGGCGATCGCACGCGCCGGTGAGCTTTCGCGCCGCTGCGGCTGTATCCCATCGGACGGAGTGCGAGGATGCGTTGGCGAGTGATACGCCGATCATCATGACCGGTCATCAACCCGAGCTGTACCACCCCGGCGTGTGGGTGAAGGACTTCTTGGTCGACAGATTCAGCCGAGAGCTCCACGCGGTCGGCGTCGACCTGATCGTCGACTCGGACACGTTCCAGGAGATCGGCGCAGCCGCGCCCTGTCTGGGACCAGGCCTCCGTGCCTGTCGCGCGACGCTGGTCGAAGCCGATGTCGGAGCGTGTTTCGCCTGCACTCCGGTTCCCCCGCGCGGTTCGATCGAAGACTTCTGCGCTGAAGTGGATCGGGCACTTGCGACCCTGCCGTCGACTGAGCCACGCACCAACTTCGCGAGGTTCGCCGAATGTCTCCTCGAGCGTGCGGATGAGGCGCAGAACGTCGGCGAACTCATCACGTTTGCTCGGCGCTGTTTCGAAGCGCCCGTCGGGACGCAGTACCTCGAACTCTCCGTGACCTCGATGTCCGATTCGTCCGCCTTTGCGCTCTTCGTGCTCGATATCGCCACGAGGGCGGCTGAGTTCAGGCTCGCCTACAATGCCGAACTCGATGCGTTCCGAGCGGCCACGAACACCCGCACGGCAGCTCAGCCGTTCCCCAACCTGGAGTGCGCCGAAGACCGCTGCGAGCTGCCCTTCTGGCTCCTTGGCGGAGGTCGCCGAAGGACGCTTTGGGTCGGTCCCGCCGCATCCGGAGCAATCGCGCTCTACGCCGACGCGGAGCGCGTGGCAAGCATCGCGGCCGACGACCAGGATGCGTGTGCTGCGCTCTTGCGCGAGCACGTGGTCGCACCAAAGGCGCTCGCGCTCACGCTGTTCGCGCGGGTGTTCGTTGCGGACCTGTTCATCCACGGGACTGGAGGAGCGCGCTACGACCGCGTGACCGACGGGGTGATCCGGCGCCATTACGGCTTCGAACCCCCCGAGTACGCGGTCGCTTCGCTGACGGAGCATCTACGTGCCGGGATCCAACCCGTGAGCGACGCCGAGGTGGCCCGGTCGCGCGAACGGCTCAACCGATACGAGCACAACCCCGACGCATTGCTGGACGAGATGCGCTTCGATGATCCGAACGACCGCGCCACGGCGGCAGCGCTCGCCGCGAAGAAGACGGACCTGGTTGCCGAGATCTCACGCGAGGGTGCCGATCGCAAGGCGACAGGCCGTGCGATCCGTGATGTGAACGCGACGCTTCGAGAGCTGCTTGCACCACTCGGAGAACAGCTGCGCATGGAAGCCGCACGTCTCCAGGCGGCCCACGACGAAGCGCGAATCCTTGAGGATCGCACGTATCCGTTCTGCTACTGGACGCCCGAGGTCATCGCCGGCCGCGTTGGATGATCCTCGGTGAAAGCGCCGGTTTGCGCGTCGCTGGTCGCCTCGGCACGCGCGCTGCTATCATGTCCGAACCTCTTCTGACCAAGTGGAAGGAAGTACCAATGTCGGTTCCTGTCGTGGATTCGAACGCATGCACTGCGTGCGGTACTTGTGTCGACGAGTGCCCCAGCGGTTGCTACGACCTTGAGGACGTCGCCGTCCTCGCGCGTCCCGAGGACTGCACGGAGTGCGGTATCTGCGTGGACTCTTGCTCGAGCGACGCCATCTCGATGGACTAGCTCGCAGGTGCAAAGCGTCGCCAGCGGGTCCGGATCGATCGGGCCCGTTGTCGTATCCGAGCGCAGTGCGTGTCACTAGCCCCTCGGGCCCATGCGGTCTTCGACGTAGAGGCGCGGTTCTTCACCACGGAGAAGCCCGATGAACCGCCGATGATGGGCGGAGTACACGAGGAGTCCCATCAGGAGCGCGAACGGCCAATCAGGCTCGCCGAGGATGATCGCCGTGACGGGAAGGGTGATCGCCGCCGCGACTTGTCCCGCCATCATGTAGCGCGTGATCGCGATGACGAGCAGACCGACAACGAGGACCGCAAGGAAGTAGCGCCAGTCGTAAGCGAGTAGCGCTCCCGCGCCCGTGGCGAGACCCTTGCCGGTTCGAGAGAAGCGTCGGGAGATGAGCGCCATCCACAGGGAGTAGTTGTGCCCCACCACGACTCCGGCCACGGTTGACTGGACGAACAGCAGCGCCGCGGTCTCTGACGAAAGCCGGAGCGCACCGACCTGTGCGAACAGGCCGTGATAGCCGCCCGTGAGGACCTGCGCGATCAGCACCGGTACGAACCCTTTGCCGAAGTCGGCCAGCATCGCAACCGCGAACCACGCCCACGAGCCCGTGGCGCGGCGAACGTTCATCGCGCCGACGTTTCCCGTGCCGTGCTTGGTGATGTCCTCTCCGGTCACGGCCCGCACGATGATGTACGCGAAGGGGATCGATCCGACCAGGTACGCGACGAGGAACGCCGCGAGAAACGCCAGCCAGCTCTCCGCGAGAGGCGTGAGGACGTCCGCCGTGGGTATCACCGGGCGGCCTTCGGCACGATGCATTCGATCGCACGCGGAAGTATCTCGATCTGGTAGCGACGCTCGCAGAGCAACTCACCGTCGATCTGTGCGGGAACCGGCTCCGCGGAGGCGATTGCGATCCGCGCGTGTCGAGACATATGCACGGGTTTCATGCGGGTGTGCCGACCGAATACCAGGAAGGGCAAGCGCAACAAGGCCTGCGGAAGAGACAGGGGGTCTATCCTGCATATCTCGAACAGGCCGTCGTCCGGGACCGCATCGGGGGCGATCCGAAACCCACCGCCGTAGGTCGGCCCGTTCGTGATCGCGATGATCAGCGAATCGAGCATCGCGGGATCGTCGTCATCGAACGTGATCTCGAGCGGGAAGCTCGAGAGATCGTGCAAGAGCACGTGCATGAGAGCCGTGAGATACAGCCAGAGGCCGTCACGGTGCTTGGTCACCTTGTACTCGACTGCCTTCGCCGTCACCTTCGCGTCGAGCCCTGCAGCGAAGCTGTTGTTGAAGTAGACACCGTTGCAGCGCCCGACGTCGAAGCGTCGCCTCTCGCCCACGACCAGGGCGCGAGCCGCGTCGGTCAGCTCCAGCGGGACTCCGAGCGTGCGGCGGGTATCGTTCCCCGATCCGGTCGGTAGCAGGCCGAGAGCCGGTCGCGACTCGGGCGGGTGTTCCATGAGACCGTTCAGGACCTCGTGGACTGTGCCGTCTCCGCCGACGGCCACGACAGCATCGCACCCCTTTGCTGTCCGTGCGAACTCGGCGGCATCCCCCATGCGGCCGGTGATCAGCGTTTCGTGCGGCACGTTCTCCAGGAGCTTCTCGACGGCCGGCACGAGTGAAGCGGTCGTGCCGTGCCGAGCGGCTGGGTTCACGATCAGGAGCGTCTTGCCGGGCATGCGGCCTCCGAGAGTGCCGGCGCATCGTCTGTGAGCAGTCTATCGGTCGGACGACGCCTCGGTCACAACTATGCGACCAGCCACGTAGCTCGGCGGCACGATCGCGAACCTGTCGGCGGCTGCCAAGTGTATGGTAGAGTGCGTTCTCGCTCGGCGCGCCCTCTTAGCCCAGGGGATAGAGCGTCTGCCTCCGGAGCAGAAGGTCGTAGGTTCGAATCCTACAGAGGGCGCCAACGCACACAAGAGGGACCGGCCACTCGGCCGGTCCCTTCGCTACTCGGTGCTGTTGAGTGGCTTCTGCCTAGTGGCCCTCGGCGCGCGCCTTGGCGGCAGCTTCGACGACCTTCTTGGCCATGTCGTGCGGCACTTCCTCATACGACTCCACGGTGATCGTGTAGGAGCCCGTGCCGCTCGAGATCGAGCGGAGCGTGGTCGAGTAGTGCACGACCTCGGCGTACGGGATGGTCGCACGGATCCGCTGTCCGCCGTCCTCCATCGGTTCCATGCCGGCTATGCGCCCGCGCTTTGACGAAATGTCTCCCATGACCGCGCCAGCGTACTCGTCCGGCACCTCGACGACGAGGGTGGCGATCGGCTCGAGAAGAACGAGATCCGCCTTCTCGGCGGCGGCTCGGAAGCCGATCCGCGCGGCCGTCTTGAATGCGATCTCTGAGGAGTCGACGCTGTGATAGCTTCCGTCGTAGACGGCAACCTTCACGTCGACCAGCGGATAGCCGGCGAGGACGCCTTCCGTCATCGTCGCTACGACGCCTTTCTCGACCGCCGGGATGAAATTGCGAGGGATCTTGCCGCCGACGATCTCGTCGAGGAACTCGAATCCGCCGCCCGGATTCGGCTCGAGGCGCAGCCATGCGTCGCCGAACTGGCCGGAGCCGCCGGTCTGCTTCTTGTGGCGTCCCTGCGCCGATGCGGTCTTGCGGATGGTCTCCCGGTAGGGGATACGCAGCTCCTCGAGCTCCGCTTCGACGTGGAACCGCTCGCGCAGGCGCGAGAGCACGACGTCGATCGCCGTGTCGCCGAGTGCGGTGAGGACCGTCTGGTGGGTCTCCTCGTCGCGGCGCATGGTGAGCGTAGGGTCTTCGTCAACGATGGACTTGAGCGCCGTACCGAGTTTGTCCTCGTCTGCCTTGGTCTTGGCGACGATAGCAACGGGGTAGAGCGGCTGAGGCATGGGAATCGGGGCGAACTTGATGTCGCCCCTGGGCGAGAGAGTGTCGTTCGTCATCGTGTCCGCCAGCTTGGTGAGGACCGCGATGTCGCCAGCAACGACGCCATCCACGTCGGCCATCTCCTTGCCGGTCGCCTTGAACACGTGGGCGATCCGCTCCTTCTTGCCCGTACGCGAGTTCGTCAGTTCGGTATTCGCCGTGAGAGTTCCCGAGACGACTTTGATGAAGTTGATGCGACCAACGTACGGGTCGGAAAGTGTCTTGAAGACGTGGGCGGCAAGGTCGCCCGACGTCGAGAAGGGGACTTCTTTGCCGTCGACGGTCTTGAGCGGACCGTGGGCCGTCGGTTGCGGAAAGAAGCCGACGATCTCGTCCATGAGATCCTCCACGCCCTGAAGCGCGGTGGCGGATCCCACGAAGACCGGGATGAAGATCCCCTGTGCGATCGCAAGACCCAGCAGTTGCTCGAGCTCCTCTTGGCTCAGGCGCTCGCCCTCCAGGTACTTCTCCATCAAGGCGTCATCAGCCTCGGCGACCAGCTCGGAGAGCTTCTCGCGCGCGGCTTCGGCGACGTCGGCCATGTCCGCGGGGATGTCGAAGACCTCTTCTTTGTCGCCTTCGTGGTGGTAGGCCTGCATCCGGATGATGTCGACTACCCCCCTGAAGTCGGCCTCACTGCCCAGCGGCAGCTGCACCGGGCCTACGCGGTGCCCGAAGGCAGCGTCGATGGCCGCCATGGAAGAGTCGAAGTCCGCGTGCTCCTTGTCGAGCCGGTTGATGAAGATCGCG
Source organism: uncultured Actinomycetes bacterium (assembly GCA_963725795.1). Lineage (GTDB taxonomy): Bacteria > Actinomycetota > Coriobacteriia > Anaerosomatales > CAVRZR01 > CAVRZR01. The sequence goes on from CAVRZR010000002.1 coordinate 144,851, forward strand.
CGAGCGATGCCCATCTCGCCTGCGATCTTCCACAGGCGCTTGGTCTGGACCTGCGGTCCCGACACCGCGTCGACCACGAAGAGTGCCATCTCGGCGGCTTCCATCGCCGCAACGGCATCGCCGATGAAGTCGGCATAACCGGGAGTGTCGATGACGTTGATCTTCACGCCTTTGTGGGTGACCGGTGCGACAGCGAGGTTCATAGTGAACTTGCGCTTCTGTTCCTCGAAGTCGTAGTCGAGGGTGCTGCTCCCGGCATCGACTGACCCAAGGCGCTTCGTCGACCCTGAGAGGAACAGCATCGCCTCTGCGAGAGAGGTCTTGCCCGCACCGCCGTGGCCGACGAGTGCGACGTTGCGGACCTTTTCAGTAGCGAGGGCTCCCAAGTGCATCTCCTCCTTCATGACGCTCGAAAATGCGCGAAGGCAACAGACCGGCGCCCGCCGGTGCGTCGTATGCCTAGCGCAGCAGTCTACTCCTTATCAGCCCCACGAGGCACTGGTAGAATGGCGGGCAGTCTGCGGCCGCTCGGCCCGCTGTGCACCGCTCACTCGCATCAACAAGGAGGGTCTTTGTGAGGTTCCGTTCCTGGTCTCTAGCTCTGTTGATCGTGATCGCCGTGGTCACGGTCGGTATCTCATCAGGCTGTTCGAATTCCGGCACCGACTCGGAATCTGCAACGACGCAATCTCAAGAAACGGCGCCGGAGACCTCCGCCACCACTACCGAGACCACGGCCGACGAGTCGGCCCAGATGACAGGGGAGGAACCCTTGTATACGGCACAGTACGAACCGAACGGAAATGAGATCGCTGTCATCAAGACACCGAAGGGCACGATCAAGTTCAAGTTCTACTCCAAGGACGCGCCGAATCACGTTGCGGCGTTCATCGAGCTGGCGAAGAAGGGCTTCTACAACGGTACGAAGTTCCATCGAGTCGAGCCGGGCTTCGTGATCCAAGGCGGCGACCCGCTGTCCAAGAGCGACGATCCGATGGTGGGAACGGGTGGACCAGGATACCGGCTGAAGGCCGAGTTCAACAGCCAGAAGCACCTGGCCGGCACGGTCGCCATGGCGCGCTCCCAAGACCCGGATTCGGCTGGGTCGCAGTTCTACATCTGTCTGGGACCTCAGCCGGCGTTGGACGGGCAATACACCGTCTTTGGTCAGGTCACCGATGGAATGGACGTCGTTCAGGCGACCTCCGTCGGAGATGTCATGGAGTCTGTGACCATCGAGAACGCCAACTAGGAAGAGACGCAGAGGCATCTGGTGGATGACGCCCGCTTCGCTGAAGCGCGCAAGGCATATGACGCCGGGGACTATCGGCTTGCCGCGAAGGAGTTCCTGGCAGCGGCAGGACACGGGAAGGACGGCAACGGCGCGGCCTACCACATGGCAGGCAACGCGCTCCTTCGGCTTCGCCGTTTCGTAGACGCGGTCACCGTCTACGGCCATGCGCTCGAAGACGAGCTGTACTCCAAGCACGCGGCCGTCCATGTGAACCGTGCATCGGCACAGGTCGCTCTTGGTGAGTACACCGACGCGATAGCCTCGTACGAAACGGCGCTCGCGGACCCTTCGTATGCCACTCCCTACAAAGCCCTCCAGGGGATGGCATCGGCCCTTCTCGAGATGGGACGCACCGAGGAGGCAGCGGCGGCCTATCGCCGAGCGGCGCTGGATGAGACCAACCCCAATCCCGGCGCGGCCCTCGTGAATCTCGGATTGTGCTTCATGGCCCTTGACCGCCCGGCGGACGCTGTGGAGGCCTACCAGGCCGCACTGGGCTTCGACGAGTATGCGGGCCGAGGAAAGGCACTCGCCAACCTTGGCCAGGCGTACGCGGCTCTCGGTCGGTACGAGGAGGCGGTGCGCGCCTTCGACAAGGCCACCAACCTTCACGGGCACGTGCTCTCGCCGACCGCGACAGCCGCCTTTGAGCAGAGTCTTGTCGCAACTCAACCGAGACCCGCCACGGTCGAAGGCTGGCTCACCGGCGAGATACCGCCGGTCGTCGAACCCTCGTCCGACGACTCCGGATGGGACACCGGCGCGCTTGCCTCACTGTCGGTCGAAGGTCTCGGATACGAGGGGCTGTCGGAGCCCGTCGACATCGCCGCACTCGGCGGTCCAGGTGCCGGCGTCATTGACGACGACGAGGAAGTCCGCGTCTTCCTGAGCAGGACCGAAGACGAGATGCGCGATCGGGACCGCGAACTCCGTCAGGCCGAAAGGCGCGCGAAGCGCGAGGCCGCGTCGTGGACGCCGATCGCTATCGCGGCGGCAGCGGTCGTGGGCGTGCTCATTGTGTTGGGCTTGATGTACCAAGGCGGTTACGGCTGGCCCACGCAACGTCAGACGGTGAACGCCCTATTGTCGGCACAGCAGGACGGTCGGCCGGTGACGAGCTACTGGGTCGCCGTTCCCGAACGTGACGTCCGTAAGGAGATGGCGAAGATACCCGCGATGTCCGGGTTCACCGTCGACGGTGTCGATGGCGGATCGACGGCGTCGACCGCGAGCGTGACCGTCACTCCCGCCTCCGGTGCGGACCTGCGCTACGAGATCACGCTCGAACGCGAGGGGGTCGGGTGGAAGGTCACGGGCATCGAGAACGACTGGGACTCGTCTACCAACGGCAGCTCCTGACGAGCTGCCCCTGCGATCGCGTGAGATAGAGCGCCCAAGGGCGACGCAGCGGTTGCAGCACACACACTGAGCTTTCACGGAAGGAAGGACGTGCAATGGAGCAGAAGACGTATGTGATGATCAAGCCCGACGCCGTTTCGCGAGGTCTCGTCGGCGCGATCGTGAGCCGTATCGAGGCAGTCGGGCTCAGAATCGAGCGCATGGAACTCGGACAGGTCTCGGCTGCCGAGGCGGCGGCGAACTACGCCGAGCACGAGGGGAAGCCCTTCTACGACGGACTCGTCGCCTACATCACGTCCGGACCTGTTGTGAAGATGGTCGTCTCGGGCCCTGATGCCGTCGCGATCTGCAGGAAGCTCATGGGCGCGACCAACCCTGCCGAGGCGGCTCCGGGCACCATTCGAGGGGACTTCGCGCTGAGCCTCGATGCCAACGCGATCCACGGCTCGGACTCGCCCCAGTCCGCTGAGCGGGAGATCGGGATATTCTTCGGGTGAGTATCGGCTGCGCGGCCATTGGCGCATAGGGCCAAGAAGACTCGAAGGGCCACCGCAGATCGGATTATCACAGTGCCGTTACACAGACTTAGCGCGGTCCAATAGAGGAAACGCGTCCTACCTGTAGAATCTGCGCACAATATCCGTTCCGGCAGACGGGAGCTCGGGTGGCGCGAAGCTTGTTCAAGGGAGGAGTCCATCCGCCCGACCGGAAGGATGCGACTCGCGGTCGCCCGATAGAGCGGATGGCCTTGCCCGAGAGACTCGTCGTGCCGATGAGCCAGCACTTGGGCGCGCCATGCCAGCCGCTCGTCAGCGAGGGCGATCCGGTATTGCGGGGCCAGCTCATCGGCGACGTCGACGCCATGGTGAGCGCGCCTGTCCACAGCCCGGCGGCGGGCTATGTCACAGGCATCGTGACTACCCTCACGCCTGCCGGCACGGTCTCCACGGCGGTGGAGATCGCCGTGTCTCGGCCGCAGAGACCTCGACGATTTCGTGGAGCTTCCGCTTACCGACTCGATTCCGGACATGGCTCGGGCCGCAGGGCTTGTGGGCATGGGCGGCGCGGCTTTCCCGACCCACGTGAAACTGCGCCCGCCGAAAGACATGCCCATCGAGGCGGTCATCATCAACGGATGCGAGTGCGAACCGTTCCTGACTACTGACGAACGCCTGATGATCGAGCACCCGGGCGCGGTCGTCGCGGGCGCCCGACTCATCAGGGACGCGGTAGGTGCGAAGCGCGTCGTGGTGGGGATCGAGGACAACAAGCCGGAGGCCGTCGCGAGCATGCGAGCTTCCGCAGGCGACGACGTGCAGGTTCTGGCGCTGCCCGTCCGGTATCCACAGGGCGCCGAGAAGATGCTGATACAAGCAGTCCTGGGCAAAGAGGTCGGACACGGGAAGCTGCCCGCTTCGGCAGGGGCGCTCGTGTCGAACGTCGGGACGGCGGTGGCTCTTGCGGATGCCATGGAACGCAGGCGTCCCCTGATGGAGCGCGTCGTGACGGTCACCGGGGGCGTGAAGAGGCCGGGCAACTACCTGGTGCTCGTTGGGACTCTCGTCTCGGACCTCATCGCCTTCGCAGGAGGGCTCGACGACGATGTGGACCGCATTATCGCGGGCGGTCCCATGACGGGGTTCGCACTCGGCTCTTTGGATGTGCCCGTCGTGAAGGGCACCTCGGGCATCGTCGCGCTCAAGAAGAGCGAGGTCGGGCCTGCCATACAAGGCGATCAGCCCTGCGTACGTTGCTCCCGCTGCATGCACGCCTGCCCGATGATGCTTCAGCCGTGGGCCATCGCGAGCGCCGCCGATAGGCGCGATTGGGACACTGCGGAGGAGTACCACGCACTCGACTGCATCGAGTGCGGCTCGTGCACCTACGTTTGTCCTACTCGGCGGCCACTCGTGCAGTTGATCAGGCGGTCCAAGCAGACGCTCATGGAGAGGGGGGCGAAGCTGTGACGGCCGAATCGAATGCGGCACCCGAGCAGAGTGGAGCCGAACCCCTCGCTCCGGTGATCCCGCTGCACGTTGCCCCTTCGGCGCATATCGTCGCCCCGGAAAGCGTCACGCACATCATGCTTTGGGTCGTTGGGGCGCTCCTACCGATAGCGTTCTACGCTGTCTGGCTGATGGGTTGGGTCGTGGCGAGCGTGATCATCATGTGCGTGGTATCCGCTGTCGCCACCGAGTGGGTCTGGAACGCCGCGTTCCGGAAGCCGCAAACGCTCAGGGACGGCAGTGCGCTGGTAACCGGGCTGCTGCTGGCATTCTGCCTTCCGCCCCGCACGCCGCTCTGGATCGCCTTCATCGGCGGCGTCGTCGCGATCGCGCTCGCCAAGATGATCTTCGGCGGACTCGGGTGGAACCAGTTCAACCCGGCGCTGGTCGGCCGGGCCGTCGTGTTGCTGTCATGGCTCGGCGTGATGAGCAAGGTCGAGCCGTACGCCGGCGGATGGTACCGGGTTATGCCGCCCACCAGCGGACCAGGCGTCGACACCATCACGGGCGCCACGCGGCTTGCGATCGCTTCCGCGGACCGGGCGGCGAACGGCTCGTACGGGTTCGATCTCAGCGCACAGTACGGCGCGCTGCTCTTCAGGAACCTGCAGGGATGCATCGGCGAGGTGTCCGGGGCGCTCATCATCGTCGGTGGCCTGGTTCTCATCCTGAAGGGCATCGTCGATTGGCGTATCCCGCTCGGCTATGTCGGGACGGTCGCGCTGTTGTCGTGGCTGTTCGGCTCGGACCCGATCTTCAACGTGCTCGCGGGTGGCGTGCTGCTCGGCGCGTTCTTCATGGCAACGGACTACGTGACCTCGCCAATGACACGCGGCGGCCGGCTTCGTGTTCGGCGATCGGGTGCGGCCTCTTCAACACGGTGACCCGCTTCTACGGACCGATGCCCGAGACGACCACCTTCGCGATCCTGTTCATGAACGGACTCGCTCCGCTCATCGACAGGGGTTTCCAGCCGAGGACGTTCGGCTGGACTCGCGGCCGCAAGGCGGTGAAGGCCGATGCCTAAGAAGCGCGCTTCGAATCTCGAGATGATCGTGTCCGTCGTCGTCGTGTGCGCGGTCGCGGCTGGCGGCCTCGCGCTCACGTATTCGGTGACGAAGGATCGTATCGCCGAGCAGGACCGTCTCGCTCGCGAGAAAGCGCTCGTTGCGTCTCTGGCGGGTGCGGACACGTTCGAACCCCTCGGACCCGCGGCGGTCTCCACCGCTCAGCAGGCGGCCGGCGACGTGACTCGTCTACGGCGTGTACAAGGCCAGCGCTGATGGCGAAGACGATCGGGTACGGCGGTGGAGGTCGGACCCGCGGGCTACGGCGGTCCGATCAGGATGGTTGTGGGATTGGATAGAAGCGGGAAAGTGACAGGCGTCACGATCGTCACCATGAATGAGACACCCGGTCTGGGCAGCCAGATCGTCGACAAGAAGGACTTCTTGCCCCAGTTCGAGCAGGTGAAGGCGGATTCGGCCGAGGACGACCTCAAGAAGGTCGACTTGATCACGGGCGCCACCAAGTCCTCCGGGGTGCACGAAACGGCGTGGCGGCGGCAACCGCCGTCTATACGGCACTAGTCGAAAGCGGGGCGGTCACGCCATGAGCGATTTCAGGAGGGTATTCCTTGACGGGATCTCGCTCGAGAACCCGCTCACGGTGCTCATGATCGGCCTTTGTGCTCCACGCTTGGCGGTGTCCACCAAGTTCGAAGGCTCGCTGTTCATGGGCATCGCGGTGATCTTCGTGCTCGTGATGAGCAACGTTCTCATATCCGCGCTGCGCAAGTTCACGCCCGACGAGGTGCGAATCCCGATCTTCATCGTCGTGATCGCGTCGTTCGTGACGATCGTCGACTTGTCGATGAAGGCGTTCGTCCCGAGCATCTACGCGTTTCTCGGGGTGTGGGTGCCTCTCATCGTCGTGAACTGCATCGTGCTTGGTCGTGCCGAGGCGTTCGCCTATCACAACACCGTGTGGCTCTCGATCGCCGACGGTCTGGGTATGGGCCTCGGCTACACGATCATCATCGCGGGTCTCGCCGCGGTGCGTGAACTCGTCGGCAGCGGTCGCTTGCTGTTCCTCGGGAACCAGATCGTGGCGATGCCGTCATGGTACGTCGGGCCGAACATCATCCTGTTGTTCCCCGGCGCGTTCATCTTGTTCGGATTCGTCATTGCTGCAAGCCACGCACTCAATCGCCGAACAAGGGCGCGTACGGGCAAACCGGATCTCACCGAGCAGAAGCGCGAAGCATGCGGGGGGTGCACGGCATGCATGAAATGAGCTGGTGGACGCAGATAGCCCTGCTGCTGGTCGGCGCCGCCCTCGTACAGAACATCTTGCTTACACGCTTTATCGCGCTCTGCTCGTTCTTCGGGATCTCGAACTCGATGAAGACGTCTGTCGGGATGAGCTTCGCAGTCATCTTCGTCATGGTTATGGCTTCCGCTGCGACATGGGTCTTCTACTACGGCGTTCTCAACCCGCTGGGTGTCGGCGAGTTCCTCTACATTCCGGCCTTCATACTCGTGATCGCCGGGCTCGTGCAGTTCGTGGAGATGTACCTGCGCAAATACAGTCCCGCACTGTATCGCGCCATGGGCATCTACCTGCCACTCATCACGACCAACTGCGCCGTCCTTGCCGCCGCGACCGAATCGGTCAAGCCGGGCTTCTTCAAGATGAACATGCCGTACCAGTTCACGTTTTGGCAGGCCGTCATCTACACGCTAGGTGTCGCGCTCGGTTACGGATTTGCTCTGCTTAGCTTCACAGCGTTGAGAGAGCGGCTGGACGTTGCGCCTGTGCCGCAGTCGCTCAAGGGTGCGCCGATGTCATTCATCGCGGCCGGGCTTCTGTCACTCGGCTACATCGGCCTCGGTTCACTCTTCGGACTCTAGGAGTTGCACGTGGACATCACCCTTGTTGTGGAGGCAGCGCTCGCCCTCGCGGGTATTGGGCTGCTGGTGGGCCTGATGCTCTCGACCGCCGCTCGCAGATTCCACGTCGACGTGGATGAGAGGGTGGAGAGGATCCTGGAGGTCCTTCCCGGAGCCAACTGCGGCGCGTGCGGCAATCCGTCATGTTTCGGCGCCGCAGAGGCGATCGCGGCGGAGCGCATACCTGTGACGGCATGTGTCGCCGGGGGACAGGACGTGGCCGCCGGGGTCGCGAGTGTTATGGGTGCCGACAGCCCGGAAGTTGAGCGCGTCGTATCGGTACGGCATTGCGGAGGCGGAACGAACGCCAAACGCAAGTTCGCTTACAGCGGAGTGGACTCATGCAATGCCGTCGCACGTCTGGGTGGAGGCGACCTCATGTGCCCCGCGGGGTGCTTCGGCTACGGAGATTGCGTGAAGGAGTGCCCATTCGATGCCATGTCGATGGACGAGCGTGGTCTACCGGTTATCGATCTGGCCAAGTGCACCGGATGCGGCATCTGCATCGCCGAGTGCCCGCGCAGCAAGACCGGCCTTTTGGAGCTGATTACCGACGAAGGCGCGGTAGCGGTGCGTTGTGCCTCTCATGACAAACCCAAGGACCGCAAGGCGTACTGCTCCATGTGCTGCATCGCGTGCAAGAAGTGCGAGAAGGCGTGTCCCGCGGACGCGATCCACGTGATCGATCTGAACGCGGTCGTCGACTACGGTAAGTGCACGGCGTGCGGACAATGCGTCGCTGTATGTCCCCAGAACTGTATCGACATCTCGGGTCGGCTCGCCCTAGCGCCCGCAGCGACGATCGACGGGTGCAGTGCGAATGTCGAGGGGTTCGTCCCGCTGACGCCGGACGAACCCGTTCCCGTCGGTGACACGGCCAGCGCTTCGTGACACACGGAGACCGCATCCTGGTCGTTGCCGTCGCTTGTTTGGTGCTTCTGAGCGTTCCGCTCGTCTCTCTTGCCTCCGGCGGATCGCACGAGTCTGCGCTCGTGCAGTCGGCGAGGGGAACGACGGTCATCGACCTTACCAGGGACGCGGACTACGAGATCGAGGGGCGTCGGGGCGTCGTTCACCTGCGCGTCGCTGCCGGTGCGGTGTCCGCGGTCGCTGCGGATTGTCCCGACCACGTGTGCGTGAACTCAGGGACCGCTGCTCCGGGACGACCGATCGTATGCGTCCCGAACGGCGTAAGTGTGACGCTGTCAGGCAACGGCGGTGGCGAAGGCGATCTTGATGCGGTCTCTCGCTAGCAAGGGCTCGACAGACCTGGCGCGCGGAGCCGCGCTGCTCGCGCTGTCCGCTGCACTCGGGCTCGTCGAGACGCTCTGGCTCCCCGCGCTTCCGGTCCCGGGACTCCGCCTCGGCCTCGCGAATCTCGCGGTGGTGGTCGCGCTGGCCGTGCTCGGTCCTGCGGAGGCATTGTTCGTCTCTCTGGGCCGCGTGCTGATCGTTGGACTCGCCACCGGAACGCTGCTTGGCCCGGTGTCGGTCATCTCCGCCGCGGGTGCGATCGCCGCGTGGACAGTCATGGTGGCCCTGCGTTCGGCTGGCGCGCGGTTCTCGGTCATCGGATGGTCGGTAGGAGGCGCTAGTGCGCACGTTGCAGGCCAGCTGGCATGCGCTGCCGTGCTGACCTCGACACCTGCGGTCCTGTTTCTCGCGCCACTCGCCTTGGCTCTCAGCCTTCCCTCGGGTCTCGCGATCGGGTTCCTCGCCCGAGCACTTCTCTCCCGTGTCTCCCGTCTTTCGGTGAGGTTCGCGGGATAGAGGAGGTGGCGCGATGGCGCCGCGGATACCGGGACCGGTTTGCGACCCTCGGGAGATGCTGCTCTTGGGTCAGCCTGAGACGCTCACAGACGCCGCGCTTCTCGGCGTGCTGATCGGGGAGGGCAGGCAGAGCGGCGCATTCGAACTTCTGAGCAGGCATCCGATCCCGGATGGTCTGTGGCGTGTGAGCGCGGAGGACCTGACCGAGCTATCAGGTGTGGGACCGGCGGCCGCGGCACGGGTTCTGGCTTGCCTGGAGATCAGTCGGCGTGCTTCCACGTGGGGATGCTCACGGCGCCCGTCGATCTCGACAGCCGAGGACGTGGTCGCCCTGTGCGCGTCGCAACTTCGCGGTCTCGACCGCGAGCACTTCTGGGCGCTCTCGCTCAACACCAAGAACCAGCTCGTGAAGACGACGGAGGTATCCGTCGGCAGCCTGAATGCCTCGATCGTGCATCCCCGCGAGCTCTTCAAAGGCGCGGTTCGCGCAAGCGCGGCCGCACTGGTGGTCGTCCACAACCACCCGAGCGGTGATCCGACACCATCGGGCGCGGACATCCAGCTGACCAGGCGTCTTGTGAAGGCCGGCGACGTTCTTGGAATCGAGCTCCTCGATCACGTCATCATCGGGGACGGAGGAGAACACACCAGCCTGCGAGACCTCGGTTTGATGTGATCCGAGGCTTCGAGCGGGCGAGTGAGCCGACACTCGACCACGGGGCAAGCCGTGCCCGCTGCCTGCGGGTTCGACGGAGGGGCTATGCTACACTTCTTCGGGCCTTCAGCGGCCAGCTTTGCTGTGCGCGCACAGAGACGACGACTCGACCCCGATGAGAGGTCGGCACGGCGGGCTGTCAGGGTTACGACGCACCCGGACGGGCCGTTTCGGAAGGAGAAACGACCGGGTTGTCCCTTGTCGACATGTTCTTCAACTCATGGGGCGGCGACATGGCCGTCGACCTTGGTACGGCGAACACGCTCGTGTCGGTTCGCGGTCGTGGCATCGTGCTCATCGAACCTTCGGTCGTGGCCGTGGAGCGTGACACGAAGCGCGTTCTCGCTGTCGGCATCGAAGCCAAGCGCATGCTCGGGCGTACGCCCGGATCGATCGTGGCCATCAGGCCCCTCAAAGACGGCGTCATCGCTGACTTCGAGGTCACCGAGTCGATGCTTCGCTACTTCATCAACAAGACGCGGGTCAAGCGCTTCCCGTGGCAGCCGAAGCCGCGCGTCGTCGTCTGCGTGCCAAGCGGCGTGACCGAAGTCGAGAAACGAGCGGTCTTCGAGGCCACGATGTCGGCCGGAGCTCGGCAGGCCTACCTCATCGAGGAGCCGATGGCCGCTGCGATCGGCGCGGGACTGCCGATCCAAGAACCTACAGGCAACATGGTCGTGGACATCGGCGGCGGGACCACGGAAGTGGCTGTCATCTCCCTCGGCGGAATCGTCGTCTCCGAGTCCATCCGGATAGCAGGCGACGAGTTCGACGACGCGATCATCAACTACGTGAAGCGCCAGTACAACGTGTTGATCGGTGAGCGCACCGCCGAGGAGATCAAGTTCGAGATCGGTTCGGCATGGCCGATGCTCGAGGAGGTGGACGTCGAGGTACGCGGCCGGGACCTTCTGTCCGGACTTCCGCGCACCATCACGCTTGAATCCGAGGAGATCCGCGATGCGATTCAAGAGCCCCTTGCGGCGATCGTTGCTGCTGTGAAGGCGACGCTCGAGCAGACTCCGCCCGAGCTGGCGAGTGACCTGATGGAGTACGGCATCGTCTTGACGGGCGGCGGCTCGCTCCTCCGAGGTCTCGACGAACGCCTTCGGAACGAGACCGGCATGCCGGTACACGTCTCGGAGAGTGCCCTCACGAACGTGGTCGACGGCTCGGCGCAGGCACTCGAAGAGATCGATGCGCTGAAGAAGGTGCTTCAGGGCGGCCGCTAGCCGTTGGCAGAGGCCCGATTTCATGCGAACACCAGGCTCAGACACTAGCCCCACCGCACGCACTCTCGTGCTGGTTGGGTTCGTTGTTCTCTCACTGCTTCTCACCACGGTGTACTTCCGTGAGGGAGGGTCCGGTCCGATCCACCAGTCGCGCCGAGCGCTCATCGCTGTGGCCGCTCCGTTCGAGGCGGCTGGAGAGTTCGTGACCCGTCCACTGCGTGCTGCCGGCTCTTGGGTGTCAGGTCTGAGTGTGTCTCGCTCTGAGGTGGGATTGCTCAAACGACAGAACCAGGAACTTCGTGCCCGCAATGCCGAACTCGAGGAAGCCCGTCAGGAGAACGAGCGCCTCCGCTCGCTCGTCAAGTTCGTGGAGACGCGCGACCTCGAGTCGCTCGGCGCTCGCGTCATCGGCCGGCGCTCGAACTCGTGGGAGGGCATCATCACGATCGACCGCGGCACGGCGGAGGGCGTTGAGGCGGGCATGCCCGTCATCGGTGACGCCGGACTGCTCGGGCAAATCGTCGAGACCTCGCAGCATAGTTCCCGCGTGAGACTTATCACCGACCAGCGAAGCGGTGTCGCCGCGCTCGTGCAAAGGACTCGTGCCGAAGGCGTCGTGCGCGGCTCGATCGACCGGAGCCTGACGCTTGATTTCGCCAGCCAGGAGGCGTCGCTCAGGGTCGGCGATGTCGTTATCACGTCCGGAATGGGCGGCGTCTACCCCAAGGGCATCGTCATCGGCGAGATAACCAAGGTCCGCAAACCGCGAAACGCGCTTTCGCCCACCGTGTCGGTCCAGCCGAGCGCTCGTCTTGCGGAACTCGAAGAGGTTCTCGTACTGATCGGCGCTCCGCCTACGACGGACGTCGGTGAAGGCGAGTGAACCGGGCGCTACCGACGATCGCTGCGCTTCTCCTGGGCTTTGTCTTGCAGGTCGCGCTTGCTCCGTACCTGGCCATCGGGGGCATCGTCCCCAACTTCCTGCTGCTCGTGGTCGTGACCCTCGCGTTGGTCGAGGGCTCAGGCTGGGGCTGTGCGTCTGGCTTCGTCGCCGGACTGCTCTTCGATCTCATCGGCAGCGGGCCCGTTGGTCCGATGGCCCTGGTGCTTGCTGTTGTCGGCTACGCCGCCGGTGCGCTGCAAGCGAACCTCTTTGCCGAGGGATGGCTCTTGCCGCTCACGGTGCTCGGTATCGCGAGCATCACTGCTGGACTCGCGTACGGGCTGATCCTTGCGCTTGTCGGAGAGGCGAGCGGCCTGTGGCATACCTTCTGGAGCGTGATGCTGCCCGAGGCCCTGTATAATGTCGCGCTAGGCCTGCTGACGTATCCGGTCTTGGCTCGCTTCTTGCGACGTGACCGCCCCATGAATACGCTCAGACGCATCGGCTAGAGCCCGCTCAAGGCGTGCGAGACTCCCTTCTCCGAATACGGCGTGGAGGCACGTAGGTGCCCACCTTCCGTCAACGACTGAAACCGCGCTACGCGATACTCGGCCTCATCGTGCTGGGTGTTGTCGGCGTGCTCCTGGTCAGGCTCTGGAGCATGCAGGTGTTGTCCGGCGGCGCCTTCGCTGCCCAAGCGGACGACAACCGCATTCGTGAGATCACCCTGGAAGCACCGCGCGGCCGGATCCTCGACCGCAAAGGCAGGCCGCTGGTCGCGAATCGAACGACGATGGCGGTCACCGTCTCTCCTGCGTCGAAGGACGACGAGGAGATGCTCACCCGGCTCTCGACCGTCTTGGGCATGTCGCTCGCCGACGTCACCGAGCGCGTGAATTCGACCCGCGAACAGGCGCTCGAGCCGAGAACGATCGCTATCGACGTGCCGATGTCCTCGGTCGCTTACCTCGCCGAGCACGAGACCGAGTTCCCTGGAGTGGGGATCGAGGAGCAGGCAGTACGAGAGTATCCGCAGGGTTCCCTGGCCGCCCACGTTCTCGGTTACACCGGTGAGATGTCAGAGGACGAGTTCGAGTCGCGGCCGGAACTTGCCGGCTACCAGCTCGGGGACCTCGTCGGCAAAGCTGGCGCCGAACGGCAGTTCGAACGCGCGCTTCAAGGTGATCGCGGATTCCGACGACTCCAGGTGGATGCGTCGGGCAAGTCGAAGGGTGTCATCGAAGAGGCCGATCCGATTGCCGGCAGCGACGTCATGCTGACGCTGGATGCCGACGTTCAGAGGGTTGCGGAAGCCGCGCTCACGCGTGCGTTGCAGGACGCACACAAGGATGACTTCAAGAAAGCGCGAGCGGGGGCTGCGGTCGCACTCGACGTCCGGACGGGGGAAGTGTTGGCGATGGCGAGCCTCCCGACATACGAACCCGAACTCTTCATCGGGGGGATCTCGACGCCGAACTGGAAGCGGTTGAACGCGAAGGGCAGCGAGTATCCCCTGACCAACCGCGCCATCATGGCTCAGTACCCTGCGGCATCGACGTTCAAGGCGTTCACGGGGTTGGCTGGGCTGACGTACGGCGTTTCGTCGCCGGGCTCCACCTACGACTGCAAAGGACGCTGGACCGACATGGGTGAACAGTGGCCGAAATGGTGCTGGAACCATTCCGGCCACGGTATCGAGACCTTCATGGAAGGCGTCAAGGACTCCTGCGACGTGGTCTTCTACAACATCGGCTACTCGTTCTACAAGCGCGACAAAGAGGAACTCCAGAAGTTCGCGCGCCGCTTCGGATTCGGACAAACCATCGGCATCGATCTGCCGGGAGAGGCCGATGGGCGCATACCTGACGCCGCCTGGAAGGCACGGTTCAATAGAGACTATCCCGAGTACCGCCAATGGCTTCCCGGTGACACCGTCAACCTTGCGATCGGACAGGGCGACTTGCTTGTCACTCCGCTCCAACTCGCCGCTGCCTATGCCGGCATAGCGAACGACGGGGTCGTGCAAAGGCCGCACGTGCTCAAGCAGGTCCTCGGCACGGATGGGAAGGCCTCGCTCGTATCGAAGCCCACGCCGGCTTTCCGCACGAAGGTCTCCAAGGCTGACCTTGCGACGATGACCGACGCGCTGGTCAGCGTGACCGAGGAGGGAACCGGCGAGGGCGCCTTCGCCGGCTTCGGCCAGACCGTAGCCGGCAAGACCGGAACCGCGCAGGTGGCGAAGAAGGACGACTACGCGCTCTTTGTCGGCTTCGCGCCCGCCGAGAATCCGCGCTACGCGGTCGCAGTGGTCATCGAGCAGGGCGGTCACGGCGGGTCGGTCGCTGGGCCAGCCGCCCGCGAGATCCTCGCCGCGCTTCTCGGCGAACCGATCACGCACGTGAGCGCGTCGGACGAGTCGAGGTAGCAGTGAACGAACGCTCCCGGCTGTCTTTCGTGAACGTGCCGCTTCTGGTGATCGTCGCCGGGCTGGTTGCGTACGGCACGGTGATCGTCCAATCAGCGACGTCGGGTATGGGCGCGGGCGATGCCTTGTTCAAACGGCACCTGTTCGGCATCGCTGTCGGCCTGGTGGCGATGTTGGTCACGTGGGCGATCGACTACAGGCGCTATGCAGCGTGGCTGCCGGCGCTCGTTGTCTTCGACCTGCTACTCATCGTGTCGCCGCGCATCCCTGGCCTCGGGGACACGGCCAAGGGCGCCACGTCGTGGCTCCAAGTCGCCGGAGTGCGGCTGTTCCAGCCGTCCGAGCCGGCGAAGCTCGTGACGATCATCATCATGGCCGTCGTGATATCCCGTTTCGATGGAGTGATCGAGCGGCCCAAGGACGTGCTGAAGGTCCTGGCATTCCTCGCCGTCCCGCTCGCCCTGATCATGCTGCAGCCTGACCTGGGGACCGCGCTCGTGTTCGTAGCGTTCACGATGGGCATGCTGCTGATCGGCGGACTCAAGGCCCGGTGGTTTGCGATCTTCGCGCTCCTCGGCGTGCTCGTTGTCGGCGTCGTGCTGCAGACTCACATGCTCGAGGCGTACCAGGAGGACCGCCTCTTGGTGTTCGTCGACCCCACGCGCGATCCGCTCGGCGCGGGCTACAACCTGGAACAATCGAAGATCGCGATCGGTTCGGGGGAGCTCACGGGTAAGGGCCTCAGGTCCGGCACCCAGAGCAACCTGAACTTCCTTCCCGAACGTCATACCGACTTCGTCTTCTCAGTCCTTGGCGAGGAGCTCGGCTTCCTCGGGGCCGTACTGCTCCTCGGGCTGTACCTCGCCCTGCTCGTGACCGCTCTGGAGATCTCAGCATCGTCAAAGGACCTTCTCGGCTCGCTCATCGCAGCCGGTCTGATCGGCATGTGGGCCTTCCAGATCCTCGAGAACATAGGGATGACGATCGGCCTCATGCCGATCACGGGCATACCCCTTCCATTCATGAGCTTCGGCAGTTCGTTCATGGTCACCAACCTCGCGGGAACGGGTATGCTTCTGTCGATATGGGCTCGGCGCAAGAGCGCCTGACGGAGGTGTATGTGTGAGGCTCCCGATCGACATCCGAGAGATCACGAACGCGAGCAAGAATGCTCGTGAAGAACGGGAGAAGCCGCTGCGTATTGCGGTGTTCGTGGATCCGGACGCTCCCGAGGCACTTGTCGAGGTGGTTCGCGACCGGCTCGCGCCGCAGACCTCGTCAGCGCGGCTACACATTGCGATGGCGGAGCCGGGTCTTACGTTGTCCCTCGCCCCCGAGGCCGACGCGGTGATAGCGCTTCTCGGCTCGGGTACCGAGTCGATGCGTGCCTCTCTGGAAGACGCACGCGAGCAGTACGTGCCGTCGGCGGCGATCGCTCTCGGGTACGACCGCGACGTTGTGGCCCGTCGCATGGGCCACCCGTTGCTGGACACGCTCGTTCGACCGGACCCGGACGAACTTGTCGACGAACACCTGGCCGAATGGCTCGCCGACAGGCTGTCGAGCAAGCGGCTGGCGCTGGCAACGAACTTCGCCTTCATGCGCAAGGCGGTCGCGGACGAGGCTGTCAAGGCTACGGCGTTCCAAAACGCGGTCATCGGCGTGATCGCGGTCATCCCGGGTGCTGACATGCCGCTCATGACCGCGAACCAAGCCAAGATGATGCTTCAGATCGCGGCGGCATACGGCGAAGCGCTCGGTACGGAGCGCATCAAGGAGCTCGCCGCCGTCGTAGGGGGCGGGTTCGCGCTGCGCGCCATCGCACGACAAGCGCTCGTGTTCCTTCCCGGCATCGGCTGGGCCATCAAAGGTGGTATCGGATACGCAGGGACGCTGGCGATGGGGGAGGCGGCGATCGCGTACTTCGAACGGGGAGCGGACTTCGGAGAGGTCCTGCGTGAAGCGCGGGACGCTCGCGACCGCGCGATGGCCGAGGCACGGGCGCGCATGCGCCGCGCCGAACGCTCACGCGATACGGCGGCGACTGCGCCGCCCGCGCGTCCTGTCGCTTTGCCGGCCGCGCCGACTCCCAGCCCGCCAGCCGGTCCGGCAACCACTGTGCAGAGCGGCGGCGATTCGGCGGGTGCCGGTGACCTCTGAGGGTATCTGGGCGTCGGTCGAGCGGCTGCTTCCCGACGTCGAGCGACCGTCTCGCTACATCGACTCGGAATGGGGGGCGGTCAAGGAACGGTCCGCCGACTACCGGGTCTGCCTGGTCTATCCCGACGCCTACGAGATCGGTCAGGCCAACCAGGCGATCGGGATCCTATACGACATTCTGAACCGGACGGAAGGCGTAGCTGCCGAGCGCGCCTACGTTCCGTGGGTAGACATGGCCGACGCCATGCGCGCGGCCACCATACCGCTTTCGACGCTCGAGTCATCCACGCCGCTAGTCGAGTGTGATCTGATCGGCATCACGCTGCCCTACGAACTCACATACTCGAACATCCTCGAGGCGCTCGATTTGGCGCGAATCCCGTTGCGAGCCACGGAGCGCACGGACGAACCGCTCGTGCTCGGCGGTGGCCCGTGTGCCTTCAATCCCGAACCGATCGCTGCCTTCTTCGACGCCATACTGATCGGCGAAGGCGAAGAGGCCGTGCTCGATATCGTTCGTGTGCACCGTGAACAGATAGCTCTCGGGGCCTCGCGCGGGCAGATGCTGGCGGCACTCTCCAAGGTGGAGGGCGTGTACGTGCCGAGCATTCACCACGCCGACGCGCCACCCGTGCGCAAGCGCCTCGTGAGCGATCTCACCGATCACCGGCCGCCCTCGTGTCCCATAGTGCCGTTCGCCGAAGTCGTGCACGACCGCCTGACGGTCGAGGTGCTCCGCGGCTGCACTCGAGGATGCCGCTTCTGCCAGGCCGGCATGGTCTACCGTCCTGTGAGAGAACGTCGCGCGGACGACATAGTGCGGGACGTGATAGCGGGCCTCGAGTGCACCGGCTACGACGAGGTCTCGCTGACGTCGCTCTCCACGACCGATCACAGCACGATCGAAGACATCGTGCGCCGACTGACTCGCCGACTTGGGAACTCCGGGGTCACCGTTTCGTTGCCGAGCCTCCGCGTGGACGCCTTCGGAGTAGAGCTCGCATCTCTCGTTGCTCGCGGCAGGAAGTCGGGGCTCACGTTCGCCCCTGAAGCGGGCTCGCAGCGGCTCAGGGACGCCATCAACAAGAACATCACGGAAGAAGACCTGCTCGCGACTGTGTCTCGCGCGTTCGTGGCCGGATGGCGCAGGGTCAAGCTCTACTTCATGATCGGCCTCCCCACCGAGACCGACGAAGACATCCTCGCGATCGGGACGCTGGTCCGGCGTGTCTTCAACGTCGCCAGAGAAGTGACTCCGCCCCCAGAACGCGGCTCCATCCGGATATCCGTCTCGGTTTCCACCTTCGTGCCTAAGGCGCATACACCGTTTCAGTGGGACGCCCAGATCTCGCTGGAGGAGATCGAACGCCGCCAGGAACTGCTTCGGTCTGCAACACCGAGGAAGGGTGTGGAGCTGTCTTGGCACGACGCAGACGTTTCCTTCCTCGAAGGCGTCATGGCACGCGGAGACCGGACGATCTCCGATGCCATCGAGGCTGCGTGGCGCCGAGGCGCGCGTTTCGACGCGTGGACGGAGCGTTTCGACCTCGAGTTGTGGTCGGCAGCGTTCGAGGAGATCGGCGTGGATCCTACGGCGGTGGCGGGACGCGAACGCACTCGGGACGAGCACCTTCCCTGGGCGAGTGTCTCCGCCGGGGTGTCGCAAGACTTCCTCTGGCGCGAAAGGGTCAGGGCACTCGAAGGAACCACGACACCTGACTGCAGCTTCGAGAGCTGTACCGGCTGCGACGTCTGTGGCGAGTTGGGCGTCGACCTCGTACTTGACGGCACTCGACATGGCTAGCGGGCAGTACAGGCTGCGTGTCTTCTATCGCAAGGCCGGCCGGTTGCGATGGCTCTCACACCTTGAACTCACGCGCACTCTCGAGCGCAGCGTGAGACGAGCGGGCCTGACCTACGCGGTCACGCAGGGGTTCAATCCGCACATGAGGATCGCTTTCGGACCCGCATTGCCGGTCGGCACGGCAGGGGAGCGCGAGGCATTCGACGTCTGGCTGGAACGGTACGTTCCTGCAGCCGAAGTCCTCGACGTACTCAGCCGGTCGCTTCCATCAGACCTCGGGCCGGTCGAGGCACGCTACGTTTCCGAACGTGAAGCTTCGTTATCGGCGGGAGTGCAGTTAGGGGTGTACGATATGCAGGTCGAAGGAAAGGAGTTGAATACCGGAACGGTACAGACGGCGTTGAAACGCATGCGCAGCGCTGGAACGCTCGAGGTGGAACGCAGGCGCAAGACCAAGGTTTTCGATCTCGCTCGCAGCCTCCCGAAGGAGCCGCGGGTGAGTGACGCGGAGACCGGAGTCATTGTCACTCTGGCCATCCGTATGGGACCCGAAGGGGCCCTCAGACCTGAAGTCCTCCTCCAAGCCGCACTCGCTGCCGCGCACGTAGAAGGCGTCGTCACCAACGTGACGCGAACCGACACGCTCGTAGAGATCGAGGAAGGCGTGTGGTCGCGTCCGGCGTGACGGGAGCGTTCGCACGGTGGGCGACATAGTACGCGAGATGCTCATCTCGCATGACTCCAGCGAGACCCGGGTCGCGCTTCTCGAAGACCGGCAGCTCGTGGAGCTCTATATCGAGAGGCCGAAGAGAAGCGTCGTCGGCAATGTCTACCTAGGCAAGGTCAAGGACGTCTTGCCAGGGATGCAGGCTGCCTTCGTCGACATCGGCCTTGAGAAGAACGCCTTTCTGTACGTCGACGAAGTTGTTGCGCCCGAAGGCGTCGAGGGGATGCCGAAGCGGGACATCCAGTCGCTTCTTCGGCCTGGTCAGCAGATCATGGTGCAGGTCCTGAAGGACCCGATGGGCACCAAGGGGGCGCGTGTCACCACTGAGGTCACCCTGCCCGGACGGTTCCTCGTGCTCATGCCGTTCTCGGAGTTCATCGGCGTGTCCAGGAAGCTCCCCGACGAGGAGCGCGACCGCCTCCATGCGAGCATCGACGGTCAGGTGCCGCCCGGCGTGGGAGTCATCGTTCGAACGGTCGCGCTCGGCGTCTCACAGCGGGACCTCGTTTCCGACCTTGAGTTCCTGCTGCGACTCTGGAAGCGGGTCGAACACCAGGCGCACGAGGGACTTGCTCCCGAGGTCGTCTACACCGAGATGGACCTCGCGCTACGAATGGTCAGAGACGTCTTCTCCGAGAGCTTCCGTCGCCTGCTCATCGACGACAAGTTGCTCTACGAGAAAGTCGTTTCATTCCTGAAGAAGACCTCTCCGGGTCTGCTGCGCCGCGTTGACCTGTATCGGGAGCGCGGCCCCCTCTTTGAGACTTTCGCGCTTCAGCCGACCATCGACTCGGCCTTGAAGCGCACCGTCGAGCTGCCCTCCGGTGGCCACATCACGATCGACAAGACCGAGGCGCTCACCGCGATCGACGTGAACACCGGGCGTTTCGTCGGCAAGAAGACCCTCGAGGACACGATCCTCAAGACCAATCTGGAGGCAGCCGACGAGGTCGTGCGCCAGCTCAGGCTTCGGGACATCGGCGGCATCATCGTGATCGACTTCATCGACATGGAAAGCGCGCGGAACCGCGCGGCGCTCATGATGCGATTCGATACCGCGCTCGAACGCGACCGCACGAAGACGAGAGTCTCGGAGATCAGCCGGCTCGGGCTGGTCGAAATGACGCGCAAGAACGTGACCGACGGGCTATACGGCGTGCTCACCGATACCTGCCCCTATTGCGATGGCGATGGGCGCGTCCTGTCCCAGGCGACGAGACGCATCTCCGCTGAGCGCCGAATGCGGGAGATCCTGCTGACGGGCAAGTCAGGGGCGTATCTCTTTGGCCTGAATACCGAAACGTACGAACTGGTCATGGCGCCGGGACGGAACACGCTTGCAAGCCTGAGAGCCGAGACCGGCAAGCAGGTGTCGATCGTCGCCGATGACGACATCGAACCGACCCAAGTGCGCGTCCTGATCGAAGGGAAGACCGGCCTCCTGCGCCGAGGCGCGGAGTAGCAATGGAGGGCCCACTACCGCCAGCCGTTTTCGCGCGCCGCGCTGCGTTGACGGTCATCGGGGCAGCTGTTAGCATATCTCCTCGCGCATGAAGCCCAACGAGAGGTTTTCCGGATGTACGCTGTTGTAGCAACAGGCGGCAAGCAACTCCGTGTCGAGAAAGACGACGTCGTTGTCGTCGAGAAGCTCGACGCCGCGGTCGGTGATTCCGTCACGTTCGATGTACTCATGGTCGCCGACGGCGACTCTTTGAGCATCTCGCCCGAGGAGCTTGGTTCCGCCACGGTCGTCGCCGAGGTCGTCGAGCACTTCAAGGGCGAGAAGGCGATCATCTTCAAGTTCAAGAAGCGCAAGGGCTACAAGAGGCTTCGTGGCCATCGGCAGGAGCTCACTCGGGTGCGGATATCCGACGTCGCTCTCGCAGCACCCAAGAAGACGAAGAAGGCCGCGGCCAAGGCCGAAGAGCCCGAAGTCATCGACGAGCCGGCGGCCGAGACGGTCGCCGAAGAGGCATAGAGCAGCCGTCCGTAACGTAGTGAGGTAGATGTCTCATGGCACATAAGAAGGGCCTCGGCTCAACCAAGAACGGTCGCGACTCCAAGGCCAAGCGCCTCGGTGTCAAGCGCTACGCGGGCCAGACGGTCACTGCGGGATCGATCCTGGTGCGGCAGCGCGGTACCGCGCTCAAGCCGGGCGAAAACGTCGGCATCGGCCGGGACGACACGCTGTTCGCTCTCAAGGACGGCGTCGTTGACTTCACCCGCGGCAAAGACCGTCGGGTGCACATTCGACCGCTCGACGCGTAAACGGAGTATCGCAGCGCGCTTAAGCGCCTACCGAGCCCTCCGCCCATCTAGGGCGGGGGGCTCGTTGCTTTATCATGTGGCTGCGTTCGGGGACCGGAGGCGGCGGGCGGGCGCGTTGCCCAGCCGAAGGCACCCGATGATGCGTCTTTGGAGGTCAGGTTGTTCCTTGATGAGGTGAAGATCCACGTCAAAGGCGGAGACGGCGGTGCGGGATGCACGTCGTTTCGCCGAGAGGCGTATGTCCCGAAAGGTGGGCCCGACGGCGGTGATGGTGGTCGTGGCGGCAATGTGATCCTCGAGGCGGACGGCGCACTCTCGTCGCTCATCGACTATCGATTCAAGCGTCACTTCAAGGCGCAGCGCGGTACGCATGGCAAGGGCGCGGTGAGACATGGCGCGCGCGGGTCCGACCTGTTCTTGAAGGTACCGCTCGGGACGGTGGTGCGCGACCACGAGACCGGAACGCTCGTCGCGGACCTCACTCATCAGGGGCAGCAGGCGGTCGTCGCCTTCGGTGGCCACGGAGGTCGCGGCAACATCCACTTCGTGACCCCCACGCGCCGAGCGCCCGCATTCTCTGAGCTGGGCGAGCCTGCTCACGAACGCTGGGTGGAATTGGAGATGAAGCTCCTCGCCGACGCTGCACTCGTCGGTATGCCGAGCGTCGGTAAGTCCTCTCTCATCGCGCGCATGAGCGCCGCGCGCCCCAAGATCGCAGACTACCCGTTCACCACCCTCGTCCCGAATCTGGGTGTGGTGAAGGCAGGGGACCGATCGTTCGTGGCTGCCGACGTGCCCGGACTCATCGAAGGCGCTCATGAGGGCAAGGGGCTCGGCCACACCTTCCTTCGGCACATAGAACGGACGGCGCTGATCATGCACGTCGTGGACCTTACAGGGAGCTACGAGTCCCGCGATGTCCTTGAAGACGTAGCGACGATAGACACCGAACTTCGACTGCACGCACAAGAACTCGCCACACGCCCCAGGGTCCTGGTGGGTAACAAGTGCGATATGCCGGACACTGCGGAGTCCTCGGCCCGACTGTCTGCTTTCGCGGAAGACGCTGATGTGCCGTATTTCGAGGTGTCCGCGGTGACCGGCGAGGGAGTCGATCCGCTGGTGCGGTGGGTCGCCGAGAAGGTGCACGAGCTGCGCGAGAGTTCCGTGGCCGAAGAGCCCGCGTTCGAGCGGGTCTGGCGGTCCGATCGACCCGGCGACCGCGAGTTCACCGTGCGCAACCTCGGTGGAGGCGTGTTCGAAGTGAACGGTACGGGTGTCGAGCGCATGGTGATCATGACCGAGGTGGACAACGACGAGGCGGTGGCGTTCCTCCAGAAGCGCCTCGTGAAGGCCGGGGTCGAGAAGGCACTTATGGATGCGGGAGCGCGCGACGGTGACGAGATCCGAATCGCCGGGCGGGCGTTCGAGTTCGAGAGTGCTCTTGCGTCAGATCCCGAGATCCCGTACATCGAGGACGACGCCGAACAAGGCGCGACCGAGGTGGTCGAGCGGTGAGCCGACACTCGCGCGTCGTCGTCAAGGTAGGCACGAGCACGCTCACCGATGCGACGGGCCGCATAGACAGTGGGTACATCGACTCGCTTGTCGAGCAGATGTGCGTACTCAAGAAGGACGGCGCGGACGTGGTGCTGGTGAGCTCCGGGGCGATCGCCGCCGGGTTGGAGGCTTTCGGAATGCGCGAGCGCCCCGACGACATGCCCTCCCTGCAGGCGGCGGCCTCGGTCGGACAGGTTCGACTCATCGAGGTATACGCCGAGCGCTTTGCGGCCCGCGGAGTCTCCGTTGGCCAAGTCCTATTGACTCGTCACGACACCGGTCATCGGGAGTCGTATCTTCACGCACGCGATACGTTCGAGCGGCTTCTGACTCTCGGTGTGGTCCCCATCGTGAACGAGAACGACACGGTCGCCGTAGAAGAGATCCGCATCGGCGACAACGACACCCTGGCGGCTCTCGTCGCGACGATGATATCTGCCGACCTCGTCGTCTTGTTGTCGGATATCGAAGGCCTGTACGACGCAGACCCGCGTCTTGTTCGACGAAGCGTCGCTTCTCGAGAACGTTGAGGAACTCACGGCCGATCTCATGGCAGCAGCAGGGGGTACCGGCACTTCACTGGCCAGCGGC
This sequence comes from uncultured Actinomycetes bacterium, assembly GCA_963725795.1. Classification (GTDB taxonomy): domain Bacteria; phylum Actinomycetota; class Coriobacteriia; order Anaerosomatales; family CAVRZR01; genus CAVRZR01. The sequence goes on from CAVRZR010000002.1 coordinate 168,596, forward strand.
GGCATGACGACGAAAGTCGATGCCGCGAAGGTCCTCATGAAGGCGGGCATCCCGATGATCATCTGCGACGGCCGCCGAGTGGACGCTCTGGTGGACGCGGCCGAGGGCCGCTCGGTGGGAACTCGCTTCACGGGCGGGGAGAGCACGATCGGCGCCCGCAAACTCTGGATCGCGCTCGGGCGCAAGACCGCCGGCGAGATCGTTGTCGACGACGGAGCCGTCGAAGCGCTGCTTCGGCGCGGCAAGAGCCTCTTGGCGGCCGGTGTGACACACGTGGAGGGCAAGTTCGAGGCCGGCGATGCGGTAGTATTGAAGGACGGATCCGGGGCAGTCATCGCGCGAGGCCTGACGGAGTTCTCGGCCAGCGAGCTCGATCGGATCAAGGGAATGCGAACGGCGGACATCCGGGCCGCACATCCCGAGATAGCCAGCACGGAGGTCGTTCACCGCGACCACCTCGTCATCCTGTAGGCTCGCACGATACCAGCCGTTTCGACCGAGGGCGTGAAGTATGTCGGAAGTGAGAGAACTCGCCGAGAGGGCGCGCCTCGCCTCGCGGGCCTTGTCGAACACCTCCACCCGCGAGCGGAACGACGCACTGCTCGCCATGGCGGACGCGCTCGTGGAACGCCAGGCGGAGATCATCGCAGCCAACGCCGAAGACATGGCCGCCGCGCGGGAAAAGGGGACCGCGTCAGGCATCCTCGACCGGCTTCTGCTCGATTCTGAGCGGATCGGGTCGATCGCCGAGGCGATACGCGACGTTGCCGCTCTGCCGGACCCGATCGGAGAAGTGGTCGCGGGTTACACGTTGCCGAACGGCATAGAGCTTCGGCAGGTGCGTGTGCCACTCGGCGTTGTCGGCATGATCTACGAGGCCCGGCCGAATGTGACCGGTGACGCCGCGGCCCTATGCGTCAAGACGGGCAATGCCGTCATCCTTCGAGGTGGATCGCTCGCGGCGAAATCCAGCATGGCGATGACGCGCGCGCTGTCGGCTGCCTGCTCCAAGGCCGGGCTGCCTGACGCGAGCGTTCAGACGATCGCTGACACGAGCCACGAGGCCGCCACCGAGATGATGACGCTCACGGGCATGATAGACGTGCTCATCCCGCGCGGAGGCGCGTCGCTTATTCGCAGCGTGGTTGAGAACGCGAAGGTGCCCACGATCGAGACTGGCATCGGCAACTGTCACGTGTACGTGCACGAGGCTGCGGATCCGGAGATGGCGACGCGCATCGTCGTGAACGCGAAGTGCCAGCGTCCTGCGGTGTGTAACGCGGCGGAGTCGTTGCTCGTAGACGATTCGATCCATCGCACGGTGCTGCCCGGAATCCTGAAGGCCCTAGAGGAGCAGGGCGTCACGGTGTACGGCGACGAAAAGACCCTGGCCTTGGCAGCGATCTCGAGCATCGAGCCTGCCACCGAGGCCGACTGGAGCGCCGAGTACTACGATCTCAAGATCGCGTGCAAGGTCGTGGCGGACCTGGACGACGCCATCGCGCACATCAACCGGTACGGTACCGGCCACAGCGAGGCGATCGTGACGGGAGACTACTCCGCGGCGCAGCGGTTCCTCGGCGAGGTCGATGCCTCGGCGGTGTACGTGAACGCGTCCACCCGCTTCACGGACGGCGGTGAATTCGGTCTGGGAGCCGAGATCGGCATCTCTACGCAGAAGCTGCACGCACGTGGGCCCATGGGTCTGACCGCGCTCACGTCGACGAAGTGGCAAGCGCTCGGAAGCGGGCAGATCCGAGAGTGAGAGTGAGAGCGCGTCTCGGCATCATGGGTGGGACGTTCGATCCAATTCACTTCGGGCATCTTGTGACCGCCGAAGAGGCCCTGGTGCAGTTCAACCTCGACCGCGTCATCTTCATGCCCACCGGACAGCCCGCGTTCAAGACCCAACAGAAGGTCACGTCCGCCGAGCACCGCTACCTCATGACCGTCATCGCGACGTCGAACAACCCTGACTTCGACGTGTCCCGCATGGAGATCGATCGGCCCGGGCTCACCTTCACCGTTGACACCTTGCTCGCGCTGCGCGAAGAGCATGGTCCGCAAACGGAGCTCTTCTTCATCACCGGCGCCGACGCGGTGTGGGAGATCCTCGGGTGGCGGGACGCGGAGAAGGTGGCGGGGCTTTGCACCTTCATCGCCGCGACGCGACCCGGCTACGACGTCCGCGCGGCGGCATCAGAGCACACCCAGCTGGCGACGGATTTCCATATCGAGTACATCGAGGTGCCGGCTCTCGCGATCTCGTCCACCGACATCCGACTCCGCGTTGCCGAGAGACGCCCGATACGCTACCTCCTGCCCGAGCCGGTGGCTTCCTACATCGCCAAGTACGGTCTCTATCGGGAGAACGCGTAGATGGCTTCGGCCGTGAGCTACGAACAGGCCGAAGATGCTCTGAAGCTCCGGCTTTCGCAAGGAGCCCTCGCGCACTCGCGGCGCGTGGCTGAGGCGGCTGGGGGACTTGCCGAGCACTACGGGGTCGATACGGAGGCCGCGCGGCTCGCGGGGCTGCTCCACGACTGGGACAAGGACCTGTCACATGAGGCGCTTCTCTCACAGGCACGGGCGCTCGGGATCGAGCTCACGGACGTAGACGCTCGCGTGCCGTACCTGTTGCACGCGAGGACGGGCGCCGCTTCTGCGTCGCTTGCGCTGCCCGGCCTCGGGCAGGACGTCGTCGACGCGATCGCGTGCCACACGGTCGGCGGCGTAGGGATGTCCGATCTCGACCGGGTGGTCTACATTGCGGACATGCTCGAGCCCGGAAGGAAACACGCACCGCTCGAACCGCTGCGCGAAGCGGCGGGGACGGTGAGCCTGGACGAGCTGTTCCGAATGGCGTATGCCGCCTCGCTTCGCTACCTTATCGACCGCGGCAAGCTGATCCATCCCACGACAGTCGATGTCTGGAACTGGTTGGTGGCGGAGGCACAATGAGTAGGTCGGTCAGGAACGAACGCGGTCTCGTGGGCTGGATCCTCCTGGGCGCCGGGGTGGTCGTCGTGGCCGCCCTCGCGCTGCTGCTGATCGCCTGGACCGTCAACAGTCTGGCGCGCTGGAACGCGAAGAGGGCAGGCGATGCCACGGAGTCGACGACCCAGGCACCCGAGGCGACTCGAGACAACGTTCTGCTCATTAGCGCCAAGGAAGGTGAGGCGACGGGCTTCCTGGCGCTTCGGATCGACCGGGACAAGGGCAAGGTCTTCGGCGTGGCTATTCCGGAGGGCGCGTTCCTGGAGGTACCAGGGCAAGGTTTCGAGCGGATCGGGGACAGCTACGCTTCGGGGCCGGACGTCTCCATGTCTGCCATATCGAATTTCCTGAGTGTGCCATTCGATCGCTACATGGTGGTGTCCGAGGAGGCGTATCAAGCCGCGCTTCGCGGGCAGACGATGCAGGGAGTGGTGGACGCGCAGGCCAAGACCAACATCTCTCAGGCCGACATCGAGGAGCTGGCGGGTCTGCTCGAGGAGATCCCGTCGAAGAACGTCGCGCTGGTACCGCTCGAAGTCAAGCCGATCACCGTTGGCTCTCAGACGTACTACGAACCCCAGCGAGAGGCACTGGCGGACCTCGTTGAGTCCTGGTGGGGGGTCAAGCTCTCCGAAGCCGAGCAGGCGGTGCGCGTGATCGTCTACAACGGAGTCGGCGTGCCCGGCGTCGCCGGCGAGGCGGCCCAGCAGCTGATACGCGGCGGCTTTCGCGTTGTGGACACCAAGAATGCAGACAACTTCGATTACACGAAGACGCAGATCGTCGTGCAGAACCGCGACATGACCGCCGGTGAGCGGGTACGCAAGGTCCTGAAGACCGGCAAGGTCGTGAACCAGCCTGCCGACCAGGACGTCGCCGACGTGATCGTGATCATCGGCAAGGACTACAAGCCGCCGAAGTCGGCGGGCAATGACTGATGAGGAGGAACCAGCTGGACTCCAAAGAGATCGCTATCGCCGCCGCGCGTGCCGCTTCGGACAAGAAGGCCGAGGACATCCTCGCCCTCGATGTCGCGGCATTGCTCGTGGTGACCGACTACTTCGTCATTTGTACGGGCCGGAACGATCGACAGGTGAAGACGATCGCGGACGAGGTCGAGGACCGTCTCAGGCAGGATCTCGGTATCAAGCCGATCGGGCGCGAAGGGCTCAGGGAAGCTCGGTGGGTCCTGTTGGACTTCGTCGACGTCGTCGTTCACATCTTCCAGCCTGACGAGCGCGAGTTCTACCGGTTGGAGAGGCTCTGGGGGGACGCTCCGCGCCTCTCGCTCCCCGAAGACGTGACGGGCCCGGTGCGCGACAGTAAGAGAGGCACACCTGCAGAGGAGTCGATCGGCGCGGCGGAGAGATCGAGCTCCGCCGGGGACAGCGCCGAGTGAATGATGCCCTGAAGCGGTATGGCATCCAGCTCGCGCTCGTGGGCGTGGCTGCCACGTGGGGCGCGACATTCATCACCGTCAAGGACGCTGTTGCGCTCTACCCCCTGTACTCGTTCCTCGCACTCCGTTTCGCCATCGCGGTAGTCGCGTTCATCGGGCTGTTCCCGAAAGCGATCCGCCGATTGAATGGCGAGTACGCTTCGAGCGGGGCTGATCGCGGGTGCCTTCCTTACCGCCGGCTACATCTTTCAGACGTGGGGCCTGCAGGGCACGACTGCGTCGAAGGCTGCGTTCATCACTGGGATGTTCGTCGTGATCACGCCGATGTTGCAGACAGTGATCCTGCGCCGCGTCCCGCGGATGGCAACGCTGGTCGGCGCATTGGCCGCCGTCGTAGGTCTGCTCCTGCTGTCGGGTGGGGGCGGGGGAGAATGGACGGCGGGCGACACTCGCGTCCTTTTGTGCGCGGTCGCGTACTCCTGCCATCTCATCACGCTTGGCAGCGTGGGAACGCAACACGACGTCGGCGCGCTGACGCTCGTGCAGCTGACGACCGTGGCGGTGACATGTGGCGGCATCGCGATACTGGTCGAAGGCGCGCTCTCTCCCTAGCGACCGGTCGGTCTGGGTCGCACTGCTGATCACCGGGATTGTCGCCTCGGCGGTCGCCTTTGCGGTCCAGACGTACGCCCAGCGGTTCATCCCGCCCGCGCGAACCGCGCTGATACTCATCACCGAGCCCGCGTTCGGAGGGCTGTTCGGATGGTTGGCCGGCGAGGCGCTTGGGCTCCAGGGGCTCGCCGGAGCGACGCTCATACTCGGCGGCATGGTCGTCTCGGAGCTCATAGGCGCGCGAGCTGCCGAGAGCGAGCACGTGACGCTCGACCCGGCGCTCGAGGGCATGCCTGCGCCCGTGGTGGAGGTCCGCGAGGAAGGCTGACAGGCAGCGATGATGGGGGTCGATCCGTTGATCGCCGGACCCCGCGTCGTCCGTACGTGTTGTCGCCTTGACCGGCCTGGTCGCGCTGCTATACTACCGCTTGCGCCTTCGGGCGCCCCAGAGATGTGGGGCCATAGCTCAGCTGGGAGAGCGCATGGCTGGCAGCCATGAGGTCAGGGGTTCGATCCCCCTTGGCTCCACCAAGGATCGCAGCCCTAAAGCCCGCCACCCAAGGCGGGCTTTAGTCTCTTCCCGCGAGTTCCCGTTCCCCTGTCGGAGTCGGCGTCGTCTACGGCAGGTCGTCGGCCCGTACGGGGTCCTGACGGCGGCTTTCCGTCCGCGGTGGGGTAGCGTCAAGTTCGAAGATCACGTTGTCGCCGAGCTTCCGCGCGCGTTCGTATTCCTCGGCCGTTCGCGCCACCCACACGACGATCGGGCGACCCTGCAGACGCTGCAATCGGGCGCTGAAGGAGGGCAACGCCGCCATCTCGTCCACGATGAAGTCCGGCTTGCTGATCCAGTTCGTGAGCATCGCACCCAAGACGAGCTTCTTCGCCGGCGAAACGGATTCGCCCTCGAACGTGCCGGTCAACTGTCCTCGCGGAAGGTCGGGCGACTTCCTCGCGATTCTGCCGAGCGAGAGCGGATTGAAGGACACGACCGCCACTGGAGCCTTCGTTTGATGCAGTTCGCGCGCGACGGCGTCTTCCAGCGGGCCGGGGTTTCCGGAGTTCTTGACCTCGACGAACATTGGAACGCGACCTCGCACGGCAGCAAGAGCGTCTGAGAGCGTCGGTATCGTCTCGGAGCCGCCGAGGATCCTGAGCGACTTCAGTTCCTTTGCCGACACGGCTGCCACGTCTCGTGGATCCCCGGTCAGTCTCTGGAGATTCGAGTCGTGTACGACCACAACCTGCCCATCAGCGCTCATTTGGACGTCAAGTTCGATCGCAAAGCCACGATCTGCGGCAGCTTCGAATGCCGCGAGCGAGTTCTCCGGTACCCGTCCGTCCCCGCTGTGCAGGCCCCGGTGAGCGATGGGTTTGGCGGTGATCCAGTCGGGGGTATGGTGACGGCGGTCGAGGCCGCCGACCGCGAACCACGCCGCCACGAGGAGGAAGAAGGCGACGCCGCACAAGATGGACCATCTCAGACTGATGCCGTTCACCTCTCCGGAGTTGACCTTCTGGTCTGTATATCGACAGGTTACACGCAGCGCTTGCGCGGTTGGCACTCATGCGACGCGGCGTTGGCCGCCGCGCGGCTGCGGCGCGCGGCTGCAGAAGTCGTCGGCTATCATGCGTGTGGACCATGTACCCCATGCAGGAGGCGTCGTGGCAGTCGATCGACCCTACGAACCACAAGCCATCGAGGAGAAGTGGCAGGCCGTCTGGGAGGCGGACCGCCTCTACTCGGTGAGCGAAGACACCGGCAGGCCAAAGAAGTACGTGCTCGAGATGTTCCCGTATCCCTCGGGCGATATCCACATGGGCCACGTTCGCAACTACACGATCGGCGACGTCGTCGCCCGCTACTTCAGCATGCGCGGCTTCGAGGTCCTGCACCCGATCGGATGGGATGCCTTCGGCTTGCCCGCCGAGAACGCGGCGATCAAGAGCAGCACGCACCCCGCAACCTGGACGTACGCGAACATCGAGCGTCAGGCAGCCTCCTTCAAGCGGATGGGCTTCTCATACGACTGGGACCGGACCGTGGTCTCGTGCGATGTCGACTACTACCGATGGGGACAGTGGATCTTCCTGAAGTTCTGGGAGCGTGGCCTTGTCGAGCGCCGGAAGTCGCCGGTGAATTGGTGCCCCGCGTGCAAGACCGTTCTCGCGAATGAACAGGTGATAGACGGCAAGTGCTGGCGGTGCGGCAGCTTCGTCGAGAAGCGCGAACTCGAGCAGTGGTTCTTCAAGATCACCGAGTACGCCGATGAGTTGCTCGACGACCTCGACAAGATGCCCGGTTGGCCAGAACGCGTGAAGACGATGCAGGCGAATTGGATCGGCCGAAGCCACGGTGCCGAGGTCGAGTTCACGGTGTGCGACGAAGCGGGCGAGCCCACGGATGAGCGCATCACCGTCTTCACCACGCGGCCGGACACGCTTTTCGGCTGCTCGTTCTTCCTGCTGGCACCCGAGCATCCTCTTGTGCGCGACTTCGTCGCGGGCACCGAGTACGAGGGCTCCGTCATGGAAGTCGTGAATGCCGCTGCACGTGAGACCGCAGTCGAGCGCTCGATGGGGGAGCGTGAGAAGAACGGCGCGTTCACCGGCCGCTTCGTCGTCAACCCCGTGAACGGCGAGAAGGTACCGGTCTGGGTCTGCGACTACGTGCTCATGGAATACGGCACCGGCGCGGTCATGGCTGTCCCGTGCGGGGACCAGCGCGACTTCGACTTCGCCCGCAAGTACGGGCTACCGATCCCGCCGGTCGTCGTTCCGGCAGGACGACCCGCTCGCCCTGCAGCTCGGCGCCACCTCCGAGCGAAAGATGACCGACGTGCCCTGGGCAGGGGCCTACGATGGCCCGGGCATCATGGTGCAGTCGGGCGAGTTCACGGGTATGCCCGGCGGCAAGGACTCTGAGGGCATGAAGGCGGTCACGCGCTGGCTCGAGGAGCGTGGTCAGGGGCGTTTCGCCATCAACTACCGACTCCGCGACTGGCTCATCTCCCGCCAGCGGTACTGGGGAAACCCTATCCCCGCGGTGCACTGTCCGACGTGCGGTCTGGTGCCTGTCCCTGAGGACCAGCTGCCCGTCGTCCTACCGATGGACGTCGATATCACCAAGGGCGAGACGCTCGCCGATCATCCTGAGTTCTACGAGACCGAGTGTCCGCAGTGTGGGGGTCCTGCTCGGCGGGAGACCGACACCATGGACACGTTCACCTGCTCGTCGTGGTACTACCTGCGCTACTGCGACGCTCGAAACGACGCGGCCATCTGGGATAGCGCCAAGGCCGACTACTGGATGCCGGTAGATCAATACATCGGCGGCATCGAGCACGCGATCCTGCACCTGCTGTACTCGCGCTTCTTCACCAAGGTCTTCCGCGATATGGGCCTCGTCGAGGCCGACGAACCGTTCACCAACCTTCTCACCCAGGGCATGGTCAAGAAGGACGGCGAGACCATGTCCAAGTCGAAGGGCAACGTGGTCGCGCCCGAGGAGATGATCGCCCGGCACGGCGCCGACGCCTTGCGTGCGTACATCCTTTTCATGTCGCCGCCCGACAAGGACCTCGAGTGGTCCTACGAAGGGCTCGAGGGGATGTACCGGTTCCTGTTTCGCGCGTGGCGCCTCGTCTGGGAGATCGCGGACGACGTCGCCGAAGGATGCACAGTACCGACCGCAGGCGATGCACCCTCGAAGGATCTGCACCGGGAGATGCATCGCGTGATCGGGAAGGTCACGTCAGACATCGAAAGCTTCGGCTTCAATACCGGTTTGTCGGCGATGATGGAACTCGTGAACGCGGCGAACGACTATCGTCGTGCCGTCCCCGGCGGGCAGTGCGATCTGGAGATCGAACGTCAGGTCGCCGAGGCGCTCACGCTGATGCTCGCCCCCTATGTGCCGCACATCGCCGAAGAGCTGTGGCGTGAGGCGCTCGGGCATTCCGAGTCAATTCACTCCGTCGCGTGGCCGGCCTATGACGCCGCGGCGGCGGCCGCCGACGAGGTCGAGATGGCCGTGCAGGTCAACGGTAAAGTGCGCGCGCGCATACGTGTCGCTGCCGACGCGCCGGAGGACGACATCCGGGCGACTGCACTGTCGGCAGTCGCGCAGTGGGTCGAGGGCCGGGACATCAAGAAGGTCGTCGTGGTCGCGGGCAAGCTCGTCAGTGTGGTCATCTAGGACCGGGTCTGGCCTACGTTTCACGCGCAAAGCCCGGACGTCTCGGCGGGCGTGCGTCGTGCTGTCTCGCGCACGTGTATGCCGGGCGGTAAGGCTTCGGTGGTAATCGAGTAATCTCTCCCGCTCAGTCTCTTGGCAAGACGTCAACAGCCGGGCCAGCCAAGCCCGTTGCCAAGGGAGACACACCCGTGGACGACTTTCGAGCCCGACTTGCTGAAGCCGTGAACCGCGCCGGCCTCTCGAAGCTACCACCCGGAGTCCTCGTTGCGGGGTGCGCGATCGCGATCGTGGCCCTGGGTCTGGCCGTGTGGAAGTGGGCACCTGGTACGGAGGTGGGTACCGTCGCCGAACCTGCGAACGCGGTGGCGGTGACCCCGACGGGTCCAGGAGTCTCGGCCGCAGGCGCACCTGCGGTCTCGCCGGATGTCCCAGCCTCTGCCGACGCCTCGGGGTCGGGAGATGACGTGATGCTGTACGTGCACGTCGTCGGCGCCGTCCGGCACGCGGGTCTCTACCCGCTGCCGCCGGGATCGAGAGTCGCGGACGCGATCGAGAGCGCGGGCGGGCTGCTCGGCAGCGCCGCCGAACGCGCTTTGAACCTCGCGCGCCCGCTGAGCGACGGCGAACAGATCGTCGTGCCGACACAAGACGAGTACGCCGCCAACCCGTCCGGCCCGCAGCCGATGCCTGGAACTGCGGCGGGAGCCGCGCCGGTGGGCGATGCAACCGCCTCCCAAGTGAACATCAACACCGCCGACGCCGGCCAACTCGACACGCTTCCCGGTGTCGGTCCCTCCACCGCCGAGAAGATCATCGCGGAGCGTGAGGCGAACGGACCGTTTCAGTCCGCAGATGATCTTGCGCGCGTACCTGGGATAGGCCCGAAGAAGCTGGAGTCACTCAAGGATCTCGTGACAGTGCGGTAGAGAGAGCGCGGTGGTGGATCGGGAGCCCTGATGCGCGTGGGCGCAGCGGAACCGGCAGAGGCGTCGGCTGAGGTTCTTCCGACGGGCCGATCCGACGCGGCCCTCATCCGCCCATCGGTGCCCCCGCTCGCGTGGTTCGCTGTGGCAATCGCGTACGGAGTGATCCTCGCCGAGGAATGTGGATGGCGTGGCGTGGCGGCAATGACGCCTCGGCTCCTCACGCAGCTTGTCGCCGCTGCCACCGTCGCCGCCGTTCTCAGCGCACTCCCGCGTGCGAGGCCGCTTCTGTTGCTGATCGTCGCTGGTCTGGCCGCGGGATGCGTCGCCGGAACCTTGGCTTGGCGAGACACGCAAGCCCTCGCGGGACAGGTCGGTTCGGCACACGCCACTCGCCTCAGTGTCGCCGTGGTGACCGATCCAACCGCAAGCAGTTTCGGCGAGAGCTCGCTCTCGAGGATCCTCAGCCCGACGAGCCTGCGTGGTGCCGTTGTTCGCGCACGGTGGCCCTCGGGGTCGCCGGCGCCTGAGGCGGGACAACGCGTCGACGTCATCGGAACGCTCAAACCGCCGATGCCTGCGGAGCGACTGAGAAGCGAACTCAGGGCGGGCGTGTGCGGCAGCCTGAGTGTCAGAGCCGTACAACACGCACGGCCTGCCAGCAGCCTCAGGGGCGCATTCCTGCCCTTGCGCACTTGGGCTCTTCGGCGGCTTGCCAGGATTGGCGGACCTGGGGGCGATCTGCTCTCGGGAATCCTCGTCGGCGATCGGAGACGTCTCGCAGGCACTACTGCCGACGAGGCGTTTCGCACCACAGGGCTGACGCACCTGGTGGCGGTCTCGGGTAGCCACCTGGTCGTCGTCGCGGCACTCGTTGGAGCCGCATGCACGACGCTGGGATTGAAGCGAGCAGCCCAGTCGGCACTGGTGCTCGGTACGGTCGCCGCGTATGTGGTGCTCTCAGGGGTGCAGGTGTCAGCCGTTCGCGCGCTCATCATGTCCGCTGTGACGTTCTGCCGACCTTACTCGGGTCGGCGGGGAGATTCGGCGGCAGCGGTGGCGTTGACCGCCGTGCTTATGCTCCTGCTCGACCCTCATGCGGCGTTCGACCTAGGGTTCCAGCTATCTGTGGGGGCGGTCGCGGGCCTGGTGCTGTTCGGGCGACTGTTCGAGCGGTGGGTTCAGGCTGCCTTGCCGCGGGTGACCGGATTCGCGTCCGGTCCCTTGGCGCTCACGTTCGCTGCGCAGGCGCTGACTCTTCCACTGGTTGTTCGCACCTTCGGAGTCCTGTCGCTCGTTTCGCCCATTGCCAACGTGCTGGTCGGGCCACTGGTCGCGGCCGCACTGGTGGCTGGAGTGCTAGGACTTCTCGTGTCCGCCGTTTGGACGTGGCTCGGATTGCAGTGCCTCGGCCTTGCCGGCGGTCTGTGTTCGTTCTCAGCGGACATTGCCTCACGGCTGGCCTCGCTTCCCGGCGCAGCCATACTCGCTGACAGGTCGGTACTCGTGCTCACCGGGCATCTCCGCGGCGATCCTCCCCGTCATCTGGTTTGTGTGGCCTCTCCCGAAGGGACGCACGCCTCAGGTTGCGGCGCTAGCCTGCATCTCGATCGTTGCGCTACTGGCGTACGGGTTGCCAACACCTTCGACGCCTACGCTCACCGTGCTAGACGTCGGCCAAGGGGATGCGATCCTCGTCCGTGACCGAAGTGCGTCGCTGCTGGTCGACACCGGGCCCAGCGGGAGCGAACTTCGATCAGCACTCGCGCGCAGCGGCGTTCGCCGGCTCGATGCGGTGCTGCTGACCCATCCTCACGACGACCACACGGGCGGGCTCGATACGCTCGGAGGTGCGGTCCCATACAAGACGCTGTGGGAGACTGCGGCCTTCGACCCTGATGCCTCTTCGGACGGGCAGAGTGAACGAGAACGAAGTCAATCCTCGCCCGAGCCGAGGAGCCTCAGCCAGGGCCAAGTCATGCGCGCCGGGCGCTGGCGACTCGAAGTCCTCTGGCCACCATACGGAGCGAACTTCGAGAACGCGAACGAGGGCAGTCTCGTGATACTCGCAAGGCTCGGCGGCTTCGAGGCGCTCCTCACTGGGGACGCCGAATCGGACGTGTTGACCGCCCTCACCGCCTCCGGTCTCATCTCCGACGTCGACGTCCTGAAGATAGGTCATCACGCCAGCAGGGGAGCCGTCACGGCCGAGAATCTGCGTGTCATCCGCCCGGAGTACACCGTGATCAGTGTCGGTGCGGGCAACAGGTTCGGGCATCCCACACCCGAGACGCTGAGCGTGCTCGCCGCCTTCGGCACTCATGCTCTTCGCACGGACAGGGAAGGGGATGTGAAGATCCGGGTGTCGAACGATGGCCGCTCCTTCACCGTGCGGACAAACGGCGGTGTTCGCGCGAGCGCGTGTGAGACAATCCCGCCGTTGACTCAGCCAGCCCGGCCACCCGACCGATGGACGACGCGTGACACAGGATCTTTCCGACCTCAAGCAGGTGTATCTGATACACGGGAGTCAGGAACTGCTCTTGGAGCAGGCCCTTACTCGTCTGAAGTCTCGCCTGGCGAAAGTGGCAGACCTCGACTTCAATCTGCAGACGTTCCGCGGAGACAGTGCCCGAGCCGACGAGATCATCGCTGCGTGCAACACCATGCCCTTCATGTCCGAGCGCCGCCTCGTCGTTGTGCGCGATTTGGACAGGCTGCAGAAGCCGGACTTGGATGCCCTGGCTGAGTACGCGCGGAATCCCTCTGAGACAACGTCGCTCGTGCTCGTCGCCGAGAAGGTCGACAAGCGCACGTCGCTGTACTCCGTGATCGAGAAGCAAGGCGGCGTCGCTGAGTACCGTCCGCCCCGCAAGTCGGAGTATCCGACCGCCGTGATTCAGATGTTCTCCGCGCGCGGGCGCAGCGTCGGCCGCGATGCAGCGGAGTCTCTGGTCGCCGCCGTCGGCTACGACTTGGCGCGGCTGTCCATCGAGGTGGACAAGGTCGTCTCGTTCGCGGGCGACTCTCGGACGTTGTCGCGCGACGACGTCGAGCAGGTCATGTCGAGCACCGCGTCGATGTCCGTGTTCGAGTTCCTGGATGCGGTCGGTTCGCGCGACCCCCGCACGACACTCAGGCACGTGAGCGAGCTTCTCAATCAGGGCGAGACCGAGACCTACATCCACGCCATGACGGTCCGGAGACTACGCGACCTCATCGCGGCAGCGTCACTCGCAGCGCGCGGCCAGGGCGGAGCCGCCAGCCTCGCGGCCGCCCTTCACCGTCCCGAGTGGCAGGTTCGCGACCTTCCTCGGCAAGCGGGAAGATTCGCTCCGCCCGAACTCACGAAGGCACTGCGGCATGCGGCGCAAGCCGAGGCCGAAATGAAAACGAGCCGGGGAGAATCCCGGCTCGTCCTCGAGCGCTGGCTGTTGTCGATCTGCGGTGTCTAGGCGCCTACGCCATTCGCTGCATGCATGATGCCCGACTTGCGGTTCGCGGCCTGCTTCTTGTGAATGACACCCTTGCTTGCGGCCTTGTCGAGCAGTCTCGAGGCCTCCAGGGCTGACTTCTTCGCCGCTTCAGCATCTCCGGCCTCGACCGCCGCGTTCACCTTCTTGATCGCGGTCTTGAGCTCGGACCGAACTGCCTTGTTGCGCTGATGGCGCTTCTCGTTGGTGATGACGCGCTTCTTCTGGCTCTTGATGTTCGCCACGAATGCAGATCCTTCCGACTCATACAGTGATGCCCGTCGCAGTGGGGTGCTGACGAACCCGCAAATACTAGCACACGGCTCCGAGCGTCGCCAACACGCTGCGTTTCGACGCATGGCTGCCCGCTTGCTATCCTTGTCTGCCGATGTCTGACCCCCGCCACATACGCAACTTCTCGATCATCGCGCACATCGACCACGGCAAGTCCACGCTGGCCGATCGCATGCTCGAGTTGACGCATACCATCGCAGACCGCGACATGGTCGATCAGGTTCTCGATTCCATGGATATCGAGCGCGAGCGTGGCATCACCATCAAGGCCCAGGCGGTCAGGCTCGTCTACGACGCCGACGACGGGCAACAGTACGAACTGAATCTGATCGACACCCCCGGCCACGTCGACTTCACCTACGAGGTCAGCAGGTCTCTGGCTGCGTGCGAGGGCGTTCTGCTCGTCGTCGACGCCGCCCAGGGAGTCGAAGCGCAAACGGTGGCCAACGCTCTGATGGCGATGAACGCGCACCTCGAGATCATCCCGATCATCAACAAGATCGATCTTCCCGCCGCAGATCCCGAGCGAGCACGGCATGAGATTGAGGAGGCCCTCGCGATCCCTGCCGAGGATGCCGTCCTCACGAGCGGCAAGACGGGTGAAGGGGTGCGTGCCGCACTGGAGGCGGTCGTCGGCCGCATTCCACCGCCTCAGGGCGATCCGCAGGCACCGCTCAAAGCGCTCATATTCGACTCGTACTTCGATGCGTACCGGGGTGTCGTTGCGCTGGTTCGCGTCGTCGACGGGCGTCTGGCGACCGGCATGAAGATCCGGTTCATGGCCACTGCTACCAACGCGGACGTCGAGGAGGTCGGCGTTCGGCGACCCGCCAACGTGCCCGTGGACGAGCTGTCGCTCGGCGAAGTGGGCTACCTCATCACGGGACTGAAGGACCCTGCCCTCGTGCGGGTGGGCGACACCGTGACGCTCTCGAAGCACGGCGCGATCGATCAGCTCCCGGGCTATCGCGAGGTTAAGCCCATGGTCTACACGGGGCTCTATCCGATCGACGGCGACCAGTACCCCGCCCTCCGCGATGCCCTCGACAAGCTGCAGCTCAACGATCCCGCGCTCCTGTACGACCCAGAGACCAGCCACGCTCTGGGATTCGGGTTCCGCGTCGGCTTCCTCGGCCTGCTGCACATGGAGGTTGTGAAGGAACGTCTGGAGCGCGAGTTCGCGCTGGAGCTGCTGGCAACTGCGCCGAGCGTGGAGTATCACGTGTACTTGACCAATGGCGAGCAGCTCGTCGTGCACTCGCCGCAAGACATGCCGGACCCAGGACGACTCGAGCGCATCGAGGAGCCCTACCTCAAAGCGACCGTGCTCGTACCGCCGGAGTTCGTGGGCGCGGTGATGGAACTCGCCGAGAGTCGCCGTGGGACGTTCAAAGACATGCAGTACCTCTCGGCGACGACGGTGGACATGCACTACGAGATACCGCTGTCGGAACTGATCATGGACTTCTTCGACCAGCTCAAGAGCCGCACGAAGGGGTATGCGTCGCTTGACTACGAGTTCATCGGGTACAAGCGCAGCGCGCTCGTGAAGCTGGACATCCTGCTCGCAGGCAAGCCCGTGGACGCGTTGTCGTTCATCGTGCACAAGGACAAGGCATACCAGCGGGGCAAGGTGCTGACGGAGAAGCTGCGGGCGATCATCCCCCGGCAGATGTTCGAGGTGCCCATCCAGGCCGCCATCGGAGCCAAGGTCATCAGCCGCGAGACCGTGAAGGCGAAGCGCAAGGATGTGACCGCCAAGTGCTACGGCGGCGACATCACGCGCAAGCGCAAGCTGCTGGAGAAGCAGAAGGAAGGCAAGAAGCGGATGAAGTCGGTCGGGTCGGTGGAGGTGCCGCAGGAGGCCTTCATGGCGATCCTCAAGGTCGACGAGTGACGCCGACGAGCTGGGCGGTGTTCGACGACGCGGACATGGCGTTCCTGTCGGGCCCACAACTGCCTGCTCATGTGTACATACACCTGCCGTTCTGCAAATCGAAGTGTTCCTACTGCGACTTCGTCTCCTTCGCCGACGCGACTGACGAGCGCGTCGCCGCCGTCGCGGAAGGCATTCACGGCGAGATCCTGCGATGGGCCGCGTCGTCGCTTCCCGGCGTGGTGGAGACGTTGTACGTCGGAGGCGGCACGCCGACGTTCGTCGCGCCGCAGGCCGCCCGCATCATCGAGCAGGCCACAGAGACGTTGCCAGTGCGCGGGAACGCCGAGATCACGGTCGAGGCGAACCCGGACTCGATGTCGGCAGGACTTGCAGTCCAGCTGCGCTCCCTCGGTGTCACCCGGCTCAGTCTGGGAGTCCAGTCCTTCGATGACGGCGTGCTGCGAATGCTCGGTCGGATCCATGACTCGGCGGCCGCCATGGCCGCCGCAGAGGCGGCCGTGGACGCCGGCCTGGAACTGGCGGTCGACCTGATGTGCGGAGTGCCTGGTCAGACCATCAGCTCGTGGCAGGAAACGCTCGACCACGCACTGCGCAGTGGCGCTCGGCACATCTCGGTCTACCCATTGAGTCTTGAGGCAGGCACGCCGCTCGCCGTGGCTTGCGACGGCGGGCTTGTTGACGACGTCGAGCCGGACCTCGCAGCAGACATGATGCTGCTAGCAGAAGACGTGCTTTCCGCTGCGGGTCTCCTGCGCTACGAGATTGCGAACTACGCGGCTCCGGACGCCCAGTCGCGGCACAACACCGCGTACTGGACAGGCCGTTCGTACCTTGGCATCGGACCAGGCGCCCACGGCATGTTGGATGAACCAACAGCGCGCGCGGTCGGGATGCTCCAGGGCGCGCTCGAGTGTCCCGTGGACGAGGAGCGTATCGGTCGAGTCAGATACAACCAGGACGCCGAGCTGCATGCCTGGTTGTTCGATCCGCAGGGACAGATCGAGTTCCTCACACCCGCGGAGGCGCGACGTGAGGACGTCATGCTGCGCATGCGCCTGGTTGCGGGAGTCGGGGAGCAACAGGCGCGCGACGCTGGTCTGGAGCACGTCTTCGGCGAGTTGGCACGTCAGGCTCTTGTGGAGCGCGTGGGCGAGTCGGCTGCGTCGGGACACGACTCGATCCACTGGAGGCTGACACGTCGTGGTTGGCTGCTCGGCAACGAGGTATTCGCCCGCATATGGTCGCCTGACTGACGGCGTGGTACCTTCGTTCACCGTCGTTTGGCACTCGCTATAATCGAGTGCTAGGAGGTTCCGCATGCTCAGCGAACGTAGGCGCCAAGTGCTCGCGGCGCTTGTAGAGGAATACGTCAACAGCGCTCACCCCGTCGGGTCGAAAGCGCTTGTCGAGCGTTATGAGTTGCGCTGCAGCCCGGCGACAGTGCGTACCGAGCTCGCCATCCTCGAGGAGACAGGGCATGTGTTCCAGCCGCACACCTCCGCGGGTCGCGTGCCGACCGATTCCGGCTATCGGGCGTTTGTCGACGGATTGCTGTCCCGTCAGGAATCGTACGAGCAGGCGGCCGCTCCGCAACCCGGCCAGCTCGCCGGCGCTGAGATGGAAGATCTCATGCGCGAGACGTCTGCACTCCTGACTCGTCTGACGAGCTGCATGGCGGTCGTTCTTGCTCCGACGGTCGCTCGGTCCGCGATCCGCCGCATCGACTTGTTGTCGATGGCGCCGCGTCGTGCGTTGTTCGTGCTCATCACGCAGTCCGGCCAGGTCGTCAACCGTCATCTCGAGCTGTCTGAAGAAGCGACGCCCGAGCGTCTCTCCGAGGTCGAGCGCGCGCTTAACGCATCACTCGACGGCAAACGCGCGTCTGAGATACGCCAGCTCAAAGGGGCACTGAGTGGCTCGAGCGGGGACAATCTCGTTGCGAGGATGATCGAGGCCATCATCGAGTGTCTTGACGAGGCGGACCGCGACCGGGTCTACCACGGAGGGGTGCTTCCGCTCCTCTCGCAGCCCGAGTTCGCCGATGCCGAGCAGGTCCGTCCGATCGTTGCGGCCCTGGAAGACGGGTTGACGATACTCGAGACCCTCTCCGGCCTGCTCGAAGAGCACGGAGTAGCCATCCGCATCGGTCAGGAGAACAGGCGGGTTGAGCTCGAACACGTCAGCATCGTCGCCACGCACTACGGCGACACGTCGGGCGAAGGGGTCGTAGGGGTCATCGGCCCGACTCGAATGGACTACTCACGCGCGATATCCGCGGTGCGATGGGCCGCCGACGGCTTGAACGAGGCGCTTTCCTAACCAGACATTCCGAACGGGCAGGGATCCAGGTGGCTGCAGGAACGAAGGACTACTACGACATCCTCGGCGTGGAACGAGGGGCGTCGGATGACGAGATCAAACGCGCGTTCCGCAAGAGGGCGCGTGAGACGCATCCGGATGTGAACGACCACGCGGACGCTGAGGAGCGCTTCAAAGAGGTGAACGAGGCGTACGACGTCTTGTCAGACACCGCGAAGCGACAGATGTACGACCAGTACGGAACCGTTGACGGAAGGCTCAATGGCGGTCCGGACCTCGGCGATATCTTCGGCGGGTTTGGGATGGAGGACATCTTCTCGGCATTCTTCACGGGCGTCTACGGCGGCGGACAGCGCGTGCGTCTCCAGGGTCGGGACATGGCCACGCACCTGAATGTCACGCTCGAAGAGGCTGCGACCGGGGCCGAGAAGGAGATCGTCATCGATCGTCTGGCGCCATGCGACGTGTGCGGTGGGAATGGGATGGCTCCCGGCGCGACCGTCATTACCTGTCCGGACTGCGGAGGCACGGGCCAGGTCCGCACCCAGCGGCGTACCTTCCTTGGCGTCATGCAGTCTGTGGGCCCGTGCATGCGATGCGGACAGACAGGCACGATCATCGACCGGCCCTGCGAAGAGTGCGAGGGATCGGGACGGGTTCCCGATCGCCAGCACGTCACGGTCTCCGTGCCGAAGGGTGTCATGGACGGCATGCAGCTCAGGCTGCGCGGACTCGGTGAGGCCGGCGTGCGCGGTGCCGAAGCGGGCGATCTCATCGTCACCGTACACGTGCGCGAACACGAGTTCCTGCACCGTGAAGGCGACGACCTCCACTGCCGAGCGGGTGTAAGCATCACGCAGGCGGCCCTCGGCGCAGACATGGAGGCCTGTGGCCTGCTCGAACCCGCGCAGATCCACGTGCCTGCCGGCTCGCAGTTCGGCGACGTGATCCGCATCAAGGGGCAGGGGATGCCGCGGCTTCGCGGATCCGGGCGTGGAGACCTGCTCGTCCACCTCGCCGTCGAGGTTCCAAAGAGACTCAGCAAGCGACAGAAGGAGCTGCTCGGCCAGCTCGCCGAGGAAATGGGGGACGGCAAGCGACAGACCGCCTCGACGCCGCTCCAGAAGCTGAAGGACTGGCTCACAGGCTGATGTCCCGGCACCGCTTCTTCCTCGATCTACCGCTTTCAGATACGCCCGACGGCGAACCATTGCCGCTGTCTCCCGCGGACCTGCATCACGCCGTGCGCGTTCTGCGCCTCCGGCCCGGGGAGCACATCATCGCGGTGGAGCCGTCTGGCGACGCATGGACCGTAGAAATCGATTCGGTGCAACCTGCCAGGCCGTCTCGGGCCGGGTGCTCGGGCGGCTCTCGAGTGTGGCCGAGCCCCACATAACCCTCGTTCAGGGGATCGCCAAAGGCGCTGCAATGGACGAGATCGTCCAGCACGCAGTCGAACTCGGCGTTGAACGCATCATCCCTCTCATGACCGAGCGCACGGTCGTTCGGCTCGAGGCGTCCAAAGAGAGTGCTCGAGTGAGCAGGTGGCAGCGGATCGCCCAGAGCGCGGCACGCCAGTCTCAGCGCAGCCGCGTCCCCGATGTGGAGCCTCCCGCTACGATCGCTGCGCTGCCCGAGAGACTGGCGGCAGCCGATATCTGCATCGTTCTGTGGGAGGAGCCAGGCGCCGATTCGCTTCCTGCGGTGCTGGCCTCGGTAGACGCCTCAGTATCGGGCGCGGAGTCTCGCGTGGCGCTCGTCGTGGGCCCCGAGGGTGGCCTTACCGCCGAGGAAGTCGCCGCGATGCAGGCGACGGGCGCGCTGGTGGCGAGTCTGGGCCCCTCGATCCTGCGCGCGCAGACCGCGGCACTCGCCGCGGTGACGCTTGCGTCATATGCGCTCGGGGGTCTCGGAGCGAGCGAGGCCGGGGACTCGATGGATATCGAAGGCACACGGTGATCAGCCCGAACGAAGGCGCCCCTGGGGCAACGGACACCGATCGCAAGCCAAAGGTGGCTCTTCGAACTCTCGGCTGCAAGGTCAATCAGGTCGAAGCCGAGCAGATCCTCGCGGAGCTACTCGGTGCGGGCTACGAACTTGCCGGTGAGGAAGGCGCCGACGTCGTCGTCGTGAACACGTGCACCGTGACCGGAGAGGCCGACGCGAAGGCCCGGAAAGCGATCCGGCACGCGCTGTCGTCCAACCCGGCCGCAATGGCAGTCGTGACCGGCTGCCTTGCCTCCTTGCACCCGGCGGATCTTGGCGCTTTGGACCGTCGCATCGTCGTCGAGCAGGACCGGTCGCGGGTCGCGGAGCAGGTCAAGCGACTCTGCCCGGTGAGTCCGTCCGGGGAACAGAGTGCCGCTCGCGCGCGCATCGGCGCGGGCTTTCACACACGCGCCATGCTCAAGGTCGAAGACGGCTGCGATGCCTTCTGCACGTACTGCATCGTGCCGTTCGCACGGGGCAACCCCCGATCGACTCCGCTCTCCGATCTGGAGGACGAGTGCGGGGAGCTGATCTCGGCGGGCGTGTCTGAGATCGTGCTCACCGGCATCAACATCGGCCGCTACGACAGCGAAGGCATCGGCCTCCCGGGACTCGTCCACCGCCTCGCCGCTACAGGCGTCCCCCGTCTGAGACTCTCGAGCATCGAGCCGCCCGACTTGAACGGCGAGCTGCTCTCGGTCCTCGCTTGCGCTCCGAACGTCTGTCACCACCTGCACGTGCCGCTCCAATCCGGCGACGATCGCATCCTGAGCGAGATGGGGCGCGCGTATACCACGGCCCAGTACGCTGACCGCATCGAGAGAGCGCGCGAGGCCCTAACCGGCCTTGCCATCTCCACCGACGTGCTCGTCGGGTTTCCCGGCGAGACTGACGCCGAAGCCGAGCGAACCTTGCGCTTCTGTCGGGAGATCGGATTCGACCGGCTTCACGTGTTCCGGTACTCCCCGCGCCCGGGGACGCCTGCAGCCGAGCGCGTCGACCAGATCGAGCCCCGCCGTCGAGCCGAGCGCGCCGGCCGGGCGCGGCAGCTCGATCGCCGGCTCAGGTCTGCCTCCGCGAAGAGAGCGTGCGGTCAGACGCGTGAGCTGCTGGTCGAACGTCTGCACCGCGGCCCAAGGCCAGATTCGCGTATTGCGGAGGGCACCACCGAGGATTACCTGCGCGTACGCGTTGAGGTCGTCGACCCGCACGCGGATGTCGCAGAAGGATCGCTGGTAGAGGTGCGTTTGGTGGAGGTGCTAGAAGACGGCGCGATCGCGGCAACGCTGCATGAGGGTAGGAACTGCAATGAGTAGCGTTCCCACGGTGCCGGCGGGTGACCGAAGTGCTCATCGATCCCGTCGCGTGCGGTAGAATCGGCAGGTAGGGCGGCTGACAGACCCGGGTCCGGAGGCCGCTGGCAGACAAGTGAATGAGGGTGCATAGGCGAGTGGAACCAACACAGATCCGCTTGGTCGTTCCGCCGGAGCTGGACATGACCGAGCTCCTCGGCCAGGAAGACAGGCTCCTTCGGCTGATCGAAGACGAATTCGAATCCGACATCTCGGTTCGAGGCAATCAGATAACCATCATCGGCACGCCGGCCGAGGGGCAGGCCGTCTCGGCGCTCTTCGGCGAGATGATCCAACTCGTCGAGAAAGGCGCTCAGCTCACGAACGAGAACGTCGAACGCTCCATCGAGTTGCTGAAGACCGGTGAGTGCACGCCGACGGCGCTGCATGCCGACGTCCTGCTCACCCACAAGGGTAAGTCGATCCGGCCCAAGACTGCCGGGCAGAAGCGCTATGTGGACGCGATACGCGAGAGCACCGTCACGTTCGGCATCGGGCCGGCGGGGACCGGCAAGACGTACCTGGCAATGGCCATGGCGGTCGACGCGCTCAAGCGCAAGGAAGTGGGCCGGATCATCCTCACCAGGCCCGCCGTCGAGGCGGGGGAGAGCCTCGGCTTCCTGCCGGGGACCCTGTTCGAGAAGGTGGATCCCTATCTGCGGCCGCTCTACGATGCGCTCTTCGACATGATGGACATCGACAAGTCCACCGCGCTCACGGAACGAGGCGTGATCGAGATCGCGCCGCTCGCCTACATGCGCGGCAGGACTCTGAACGACAGCTTCATCATCCTCGACGAGGCTCAAAACACCTCGCCCGAACAGATGAAGATGTTCCTCACACGGCTGGGCTTTGGCAGCAAGGTCGTCATCACCGGCGACGTCACTCAGATCGACCTGCCTAAGGGCATCTCCGGACTGAAGCTGGTGCGGGATATCCTCGTCGACGTCCAAGGGATCGAGTTCGTCGAACTGACGAGCAAGGACGTCGTGCGCCACAAGCTCGTCCAGAGGATCGTCAAGGCGTACAGCGACTACGAGGAAAGCAAGGCGACTTCGAGCGATGGCTAGCCGCCGGCAGTTCGCGTCGCGAGTGCTGCGCGATGTCGGGCCCTTCAGGGATCCGGTCGTGCGCCGGCTGGTACGGGCGGCGTTCATCGGCATGTCGGCTGCAATCGGCGCACTGGCGGTCGCGTGGGCCACGGGTGGCGATCCGGCCTTCCTGCCGCTGGCCTTCCTTGCGGGGACGGCCGGTGGGGTACTCGGCTCGTTGATCGCCCGCGCTCTGCGACCGATCGGCGAGCGATTCTTCGGCGTGACCACGAACGCTCGGCTCCTGGAGCTCGCGAACCCTGCGTCTCCGCCGATGCGGCGTCTGATGACTGAGGCGCCCGGGACGTACATGCATTCCGTCGTGACTTCGAACCTCGCAGCGGCAGCCGCCGAGGCGATAGACGCGCACGTGTTGCTGACGCGCGTCGGCGCGTACTACCACGACATCGGCAAGATGAAACGGCCCGAGTTCTTCTTCGAGAACTTGTTCGGCGCTGACAACCCCCACGAAGGTTCCTCGGCGGACCTCTCTACGGCGATCATCATCTCCCACGTGCAAGACGGTCTCGACCTGGCAGCCGAGTATCGCTTGCCCAAGGAGATCGTCGACATCATCGGCGAGCACCACGGAACGTCGGTGGTCCGATGCTTCTACCGCAAGGCCGCGGACGCCGACGCGTCCGTGTTCGAATCGGCGTTCCGGTATCCCTCCGCGTTGCCGCAGACGCCGGAATCCGGGCTGGTCATGCTGGCAGACGGATGCGAGGCTGCCGTGCGCGCCCATCTGACAGGTTCCGACGAAGAGATAGCCTCCACCGTACGCAAGGTGGTCGTCGACCGCCATGCCGACGGACAGCTCGCTGAGAGCGGGCTTGACGATGACGATCTCGAGGTCGTCATCGGGGTATACACGCGCATACTGGTGAGCATGTATCACCCGCGCATGGAGTATCCGGACGACCCCGTGAGGAGCGAACGTGCAGATCTCCATCACGAGCCATCGCGACCCAGAACCGCTTGATCCCGCGGCGTTCGAGCGCCTCGCCGCCTTCGTGCTCGATCGCGAGGAGGTACCCGAGTCTGCCGAACTCTCCATTGGGATCGTGGGACTCGACGAGATGGCTCACCTAAACGAGCAGTACCGCGGCGTCGCCAAGCCGACGGACGTGCTTTCGTTCGGTTGCGACGACCCGTGCGCGGTCGAAAGCGACCAGCCCATCACGCTCGGTGACGTCATCATCGCGCCCGAGGTCGCAGAGCAGCAGGCTTCGGAGTACGGACACACCGTGGAACAGGAGCTGAATCTCCTGCTCGTCCACGGCATTCTCCATCTTCTGGGGTACGGCCACGACGCAGATGAAGACGCCGAGGTCATGCAGGCCCGAGAGCGAGCCTTGCTGACCGCATATGCCGACACCATCTGACCGCGACTCGCCGAGAGGATCGTAGAAGCACCGTGCGCAGCAGGTCGCTCCTGTGGAGTTTCAACTACGCCATCGAAGGCATCATTTATGCGCTGAGGACCCAGCGCAACATGCGGCTGCATATGATGGCCGCAACCGGCGCACTCGTCGCGGCGGTGCTGTTCCAGATCACCCGGTTCGAGCTCATCGCCCTGCTTCTGACTATCACGCTCGTCCTGATAGCCGAGCTTGCGAACACGGCGCTCGAGGCAGCGGTGGACGTCACAGTAGAGCGCTACGACCCGATGGCGAAGACCGCAAAGGACGTCGCGGCCGGCGCGGTGCTCGTGTCGTCGCTCAATGCCGTTGCCGTCGGGTATCTCGTGTTCTTCGGTCGCGTCCGGAACGTGCTCGACACGGGGCTCGTCCTCGTGCGGCAGTCCTCGGCAAACAGCACCGTACTCGCACTCGCGCTGACCTCCGTTGTGGTGATAGTCCTCAAGGCGATCACCAGGAGCGGAAGCTTCTTGCGCGGCGGCTGGCCTTCCGGTCACGTCGCGCTGGCGACCGCTGCCGCCGCGGCGGTCGGCTATGCGACTGACAGCGCGGCCGCGTTCACGCTGGCGCTCTTCGTCGCCGCGCTCGTCGCCCAGAGCCGCGTCGAGAGTGAGACGCACACGATCCCGCAGGTCTTTCTTGGCGCCATCATCGGCCTGCTGACGGCCACGGCGGTCTTTCAGCTATTCTTCCTCTGACCGCCTACCACTGGAGATGTGAGTGGAAGTCCTTGTCTGGATAGTGGTCCCGGTCATCTTGCTCGGGGCCGCCGCGATCACGACCGCCGAAGAAGCGTCCGCATCGCTGCTCACGCGTTCTCGTGTGAGACGCCTGCTGGATACCGAGCAGCGGGGCGCAGCCCCCCTCGAATGGTTCGCCGAGCAACCGTCCCGGCTGCATGCGGCGGCCGCGGCTGCCCGCGCGGCGGCCTTCGCCTCATTCGGCTTGGCGGGATGGGTACTCGCGAGCGCTGCGCCGTCGGCGACTGCGGGCTGGCTCCAACCGCTCGCCGCGCTTCTCGGGGCCGCAATAGCGTTCTCACTCTGCGACGCCCTGCCACGTGCGCTGGCCGTTCAGAACCCAGAAGGTGTGGCCCTGGCGTTCGCGCGCGTGGCGCGCCCGATCGTGAGCGATTGCGCATCCCTTCGCTCGCCTGGCCTCGGCGCCATGGCAGGCCGTGATGCGTTTGACGGGATCGGACCGGCCGACTGTCTCGCCCTGGGCCGGGAGAAGACGAGTTCAAGACGGCTTCCGCCGACGACGAGGAGACGGCTCGCGACGAGTCCGAGGAAGCGCTTCTTGACGCTGTCTCTGACTTCGCCGAGAAGATCGTCCGGGAAGTCATGGTGCCGCGCACGGACATGGCTACTCTGGCCGACACGGCGACGATCGAAGACGCCATCAAGCTGATCGAGGAGCGCGGGTACTCGCGGCTTCCGGTGTATCACGAGACCGTCGACGACGTGCGGGGCGTCCTCTACGCGAAGGATCTGCTCTCTGCCCTCGGGGGCGGCCGCGCGACGGTGGACCTTGCCGCCATCTCCCGCCCGCCGTACTTCGTTCCCGAGACCAAGCCCATCGACGAGCTGTTCGTCGAGATGCAGGCTCGAACGCACATCGCGATCGTCGCCGACGAGTACGGTGGCACGGCGGGTCTCGTCACGATCGAAGACCTGCTTGAAGAACTCGTGGGCGAGATCTTCGACGAGTACGATCGTGAGGAACCTCTCGTTATCGACATGGGAGAGAACTGGTACCGCGTGGACGCGCGGTTGCCGATCGATGACGTCAACGAGATATTCGGCACCGAGATCGACGTAGACGCTGATACCATCGGAGGAGTGGTCTCGGTCGTTGCCGGCCACATACCCGAAATAGGCGAGAGCGTCGACATCGAGGGCCTTCACATCACGGTCCTGGAGCGCGAAGGTACCCGGGTGCGTCGACTCGAGATCGAGTCGGTCGGACCAGCTGACGAGGAGGAATCAGACGATGCGTGAACCCACACAGCCCGACTTGGCGCTGCTCGCATTCGCACGCGAGATCCAGGACAAGGCATACGCCCCGTACTCGATGTTCAGAGTAGGCGCTGCGGTCTTTGCCGATGGCGATATCTTCCAAGGCGTGAACGTCGAGAACGCCGCATATTCGGCAACCATCTGTGCCGAACGTGGTGCGCTCTCCGCAGCCATCGCCGCCGGTGCCTTGGACATCGACGCTATCGCTGTGGTCGGTGATTCCGAATCGCCCACGGTGCCGTGCGGCTGCTGCCGGCAGGCGCTTGCCGAGTTCAACCCAGAGATGCGAGTGATCATGGGCGGCAGGACCGACGAAGTGCTCGTCATGACCCTCGACGAGCTTCTCCCTGAGGCCTTCGTCAAGGGGTATCTCGACCAGGACGATACGAAATGAGCAGCCCCCCGACATCGGGAAGCTGAACGATGGCCGAGCTTGTCCGCAGCGGTTTCGTCGCGCTCGTCGGCAGGCCGAACACGGGCAAGTCGACACTCGTCAACGCAATCGTCGGCTCGAAGGTCGCGATCACCTCGGACACGCCACAGACGACGCGGCACCGGCTTCGCGCGATCTTGGACCGCGACGATTCGCAGATCGTGATCGTCGACACCCCGGGCCTGCACAAACCGCACGACGCGCTGGGAGAAGAGCTCAACCGCTCTGCGCTGCTCGCGATCTCTGACGTGGATGTGGCCTGCCTCGTGATCGATGCCACCCAACCGGTGGGCCGAGGAGATGAGTGGGTCGGTCGGCACGTCGCCCAAGCCAAGAGCAAGCGCGTACTTGTCATCACGAAGGCGGACGTGGCCTCGCCGGAGCGCGTCGACGCGCAGCTTCGCGCCGCGAGGAAGCTTGCAGCATTCGACGACGAGGTCGTCGTCTCGGCGCAGGAGGGCTTCAACGTCGAAGGCTTCGTCGAAGCTGTGGCGCGGCTGTTGCCCGACGGGCCGCGGTACTTCCCGCGCGACATGAGAACCGACCAACCACTCGAGGTGATGATCGCCGAGTTCGTCAGGGAGAAGATCCTCCGGGCGACGTTCGACGAGGTGCCGCACTCGATCGGCGTGGTTGTCGACGACATGGACTGGGATGACGCGGCCGATCTCGTACGCATCTATTCCGTCATCTACGTCGAACGCGACTCGCAGAAGGGCATCATCATCGGTGCGGGCGGTGAGATGATCAAACGAGTCGGTATCGAGGCGCGCGAGGATCTCGAGCGGCTTCTCGGGCGACGGGTGCATCTGGATCTGAGGGTGAAAGTGAAGAAGGACTGGCGACGCGACGCATCGCAGATCCGTCGCTTCGGCTACGGGGAGGGACTGTGAAGACCGGACGCGACAACACCGATCTGGACGTACCGGCGCTCGCCGCCTACATCGACCAGACACTCCTCTCACCGAAAGTCGGCCCGCGCGAAGCGGAGTCGTGGATCGCCGAGAACGCGGACTTGGGTTTCGCCACGCTTTGCATCGCTCCGGCATTCGTTCCTGCGGCCGTGAGGCTTCTCGCGGGCTCGGTCACCGCTGCGTGCTCAGTGTGCGGATTCCCGCTGGGGTACGCGCTCACCGACTCGAAAGCCGACGAAGCGCGCAGGCTCGCCTCACTGGGTTGCCGACGAAGTCGACATGGTCGTCGCGATCGGCGCACTGCTGGAGGGTGACTCGGAGTACGTACGAAATGACATCGCGTCCGTGGTCGCGGCTGTCAAACGGGAAAGCGAAGGAGCGCTCGTCAAGGTGATCTTGGAGACCGGATACCTGGCCGAAGAACAGGTGACCCTCGGTTGCCGTCTCGCCGAAGAAGCGGGCGCCGACTTCGTGAAGACTTCAACCGGCTTCGGCCCACGCGGCGCTTCCCTGCGCGATGTGGAGCTCATGCACGAGGCGGTTGGTGGAAGACTCGGCATCAAGGCAGCCGGCGGGATACGCGAACTGGACGACGCGCTGGGGCTCATATCCGCCGGCGCAACGCGGCTCGGCTCTTCGGCGGGGATCCACCTGCTCGACGAGCTCGCGGCGCGCCGCGCCTAGGCAGCGGGGCCGGGACCGACGCATGCCCGCCTACTCGGCTCGCGCCATCGTTCTCCGGCGTACGCGCCTGGGCGAGACCGACACGATCGTCACCTTCCTCGCCGAGGACGGCCGCCAGATCCGCGCTGTGGCCAAGGGCTTGCGCAAGCCGACGTCGAAGTTCGGCGGTCGGTTGGAGCCGGGTGCCGAAGTCGACCTCTTGCTGCACACCGGGAGAAACCTCGACGTCGTGGCGGAGGCGAGCACCGTCGCTACGCATGCTGCGGTGCGAGAAGACTTCGACCGTCAGACCGCAGCGGCGGTTGTCGAGGATCTGCTCGAGACGCTGACGCGCGACGCGGAGGCCGACGCCCGGCTGTACGGGCTCGGGAAGGCGACCCTCCTCGCGTTGGAGGGGGCTCCCGTCGAGAGGCTGCCTGACGTGGTTCTAGCCTTCCTGCTGAAGGCGATGGCAATGCACGGATACCGTCCCGAACTCGAGTCGTGTGTCTCCTGCGCCGGCCCCTTGGAGGAGAGCGACGTGTTCTCGCTTCCTGCGGGAGGCGCGGTGTGCCGGACGTGCGGCACGGACGCCTCGGGCCTCGAGCGTCTCACGCCCGCAGCGCGAGGCTGGCTCGGCCGACTTCTCGGAGCGAAGATGGCCGAGGTGGCCGACCTTGAGATGCCCCCGGAGGCGGTGCTGGACTGCTTCGCTGTTGTCCGCTCCTTCGTGGGTTACCACCTGCCGGCCCGGCTCAGGGCCTTGGATTTCTACGCTTCCACACTGAGGAGCCAGGCGGCCCCGCGCGAGTAGTCGCACAGCGCGTGTTCGTTGGGACCGAGAACGACTCCCGATAGGCGCGCCGAGAGGCCCTGCCGGTCGTGTAAGATTAGCCACGCCTGAGGCGTCTGACGCGCCGGGGCTTGTACGACATCGCATGCGTCGACGAATCCGGGAGATGCCTTCTCGATGAGCGCAATGACGTTTCAGGAGATCATCCTTTCGCTCTCGCGTTTCTGGGCCGAACAGGGCTGCGTACTCCTGCAGCCGTACGACGTCGAAGTGGGGGCGGGAACGTTCCATCCGGCGACGACGCTGCGCGCGTTGGGACCGGACCCGTGGTACACCGCGTACCCCCAGCCGTCGCGACGTCCGGCCGACGGACGCTATGGCGAGAACCCGAACCGGCTGCAGCACTACTACCAATACCAGGTGATCCTCAAGCCATCGCCCGACAACGTCCTGGACCTGTACTTCGATTCGCTTCGAGCGATCGGGATCGAACCCGCCGAGCACGACGTCCGGCTCGTGGAGGACGATTGGGAGTCGCCAACCCTCGGCGCTTGGGGACTCGGCTGGGAAGTCTGGCTGAACGGCATGGAAGTGACGCAGTTCACCTACTTCCAGCAGGTGGGCGGTTTCGAGTGTCGCCCCGTGCCCGCTGAGATCACGTACGGTCTCGAGCGGCTCGCGATGTACATCCAGGGTGTGGATAGCGTCTACGACATCCAATGGGTCGAGGGCTTCACCTACGGCGACGTCTTCCTCAGAAACGAGCAGCAGTACTCGGCGTACAACTTCGAGATCGCCGACGTTGACATGCTGCTCGGCCTCTTCCGCACGTACGAGGGCGAGTGCAAGCGCACGCTCGACGCGGGCAAAGTCCTCCCAGCGTACGACTACGTGCTCAAGTGCTCACATGCGTTCAATCTGCTCGACGCGCGCGGAGCGATCTCGGTCACCGAGCGCCAGAGCTACATTCTCCGCGTCCGGGCGCTCGCGAAGGGCTGCTGCGCTGCATACATGGAACTCGTGTCGCCGGCCATTGACGAAGAACCCCACGCCGAGGCGATCGCGTCGGGCGCGAAGACTGAGTCCGCCGCGGAGACCAAGGGCGGTGATGCAGTATGAGCCGCGACCTGATCCTCGAGGTGGGCACCGAGGAGTTACCTTCGACGCCACTGTACGCGGCGCTGGAACAGCTGAAGTCAGACGCCGAGCGCGCGCTCGACGAGGCACGGCTGTCCTATTCCGAGCTCGAGACGTTCGGTTCGCCGCGCAGGATCATCCTGTCGGTTCGCGAGCTGTCCGACTCGCAGGCGGACCGGACCGTGCGCCACAAAGGACCCGCGACAAGGGCAGCGTTCGACGCCGAGGGTAGTCCCACCCAGGCTGCTGCCGGCTTCGCGCGGGGCAAGGGTGTGGACGTGCAGGACCTCCTCAGCGTCGAGGACGGTTCGGGCGCCTATGTCTACGCGATCGTCGAGGAGAAGGGTGCTCAGGCGGCCGACCTCCTGCCCGAACTGCTCGAGGGCCTCGTGGCCGCGCTCGCGTGGCCGAAGTCCATGCGGTGGGGCGTTGGCAGTGCGCGCTTCTCGCGGCCGGTGCGGTGGCTGCTCGCACTGCTCGACGACGAGGTCTTGCCGGTCCGCTTCGCTGGACTGGTAGCAGATCGCGTGACGTACGGACACCGTTTCCTGTCCCCGGGCCGGATCGAGGTTCCCGACGCCGCGTCACATGAAGCCGCGCTGATCTCTGCGTTCGTGCAACCCCATCAGACGCGACGGGCTCGAAGCATCCAGCAGGGCATCGAGCGAGCGATGCGCGAGACTGGCAATGAGGCGGTCGTGCCCGAGAAGACGTTTGCCGAGGTGGTCAATCTCGTCGAGTGGCCGACAGTCGCGGTTGGCACGTTCGATGAAGGCTTCCTGAGAGTGCCGCGGGAAGTCCTCGAGAACGCAATGGAGGGTCATCAGCGCTACTTCCCCGTGCAGGAACCGTCGAGCGACGGACGCGCCTGTGCGCTCACGAACAGGTTCGTCGTCGTTCACAATGGCGACCCCGCGCGCAGCGAGGAAATCGTCCGCGGGCACGAACGTGTCATTCGTGCGCGTCTCGCCGATGCCGCGTTCTTCTACGACGAGGATCTCGCAAGTCCCCTCGAGTCCTACGTTTCCCGCCTGGACACCATCGTGTTCCAGGACAAGCTCGGATCGCTCGGCGAGAAGTCGCGGCGCATCGAGCGTCTCGCCGGTGAGCTGGCGGCCCTCGCGGGCGCACCGGCTGATGAGACCGCGTTCGCCACCAGGGCCGCACACCTGGCCAAAGCTGATCTGGTCACGAACGTCGTCGTTGAGTTCCCGACGCTGCAGGGCGTGATGGGTGGCTACTACGCGGAGGCGGCGGGGGAGGAACGCGCCGTTGCGAAGGCGGTCGTCGATCACTATCGGCCGCGGTTCGCGGGGGACGGACTGCCGACGACATTGGCCGGACGGCTTGTGGCGATCGCCGACAAACTCGACACCATCGTGGGAATGTATGCCGCTGGCATGCCGCCCACGGGGTCGGCAGACCCGTACGGGCTGCGCCGAGGCTCCATCGGTATCCTCCAGATGATCCTCGACGGCGTGCCGCTCACTCTGAACGCGGCCCTGTCGGCGGCGCTCGATGGCTTCGAGAGCCGCCTGCCCCAGATGGATCGCGAGGCCGTCGCCCGTGACGTGAGCGACTTCATCCGCGGCCGCTTTGAAGTGCTGCTTCGCGACCGGGACGTGGCCTATGACACGGTCGCGGCAGTCCTGATGGTCGCAGGCGATGACCCCGCCGACGCGCTCGCGCGTTCGCTTGCGCTACAGGCAGCCAGGGACAGCGACCCGGAGACGTTCGAAGACCTTTCGGTCGCGTTCACCCGGGCGAAGAACCTCTCGGAGCCGTCGCTCGGCACCGCCACGACACGTCCCATCATGGGCGCCGAGGAAGCCGCGCTCCTCGATGCGATCGAGTCTGCCGAGGCCGCGGTGACTGAGCTCATCGGCGATCGATCGTATCCGCAGTTGTTGGAGCAGTACGCCGCGCTTCGTATTCCCGTGGACGACTTCTTCGAGAAGGTCCTCGTCATGGATCCCGACGAGGCGCTGAGGAGCAACCGTCTGCGCTTGCTCAATCGTTTCGTGGCGTTGTTCGCGCAGTTCGCCGACTTCTCGGCCATCTCGAGCTGAGCATGTTCGAACGGCACGAGATCACCGTGCACGTGATCTCCGACTCGCTGGGCGAGACCGGCGAGATGGTCGCCCGCGCGGTCTGCTCGCAGTTCGAGGCCGGGCGATTTCAGAATCGAGCTCTTGCCGCGCGTGAGCACGCCCGCGCAGTTGCGCGAATCAGTTCAGTCTCACTGTGGGGAGCACTGCATCTTCCTGTACACCCTGGTCAATGAGGAACTGCGGGTCGAGATGACTTCGCTCTGCCAGGGCGGATGCAACGGCGTCGACATCCTAGGCCCGTCGGTGGCACTTCTCGAACGAGTCACCGGACGCCATCCTTCGGGCACCGCGGGTGCTATCCGACAGACCGACCGCGAGTACTACTCACGAATCGGTGCGATGGAGTTCGCGGTGAGCCACGACGACGGCCGCAACCCCGAGGAGTTGCCAGACGCGGACGTGATCCTTATCGGCGTTTCGCGAAGCAGCAAGACGCCGCTTGCGATGTATCTCGCGTACAAAGGCATTCGTGCCGCAAACGTTCCGCTCGCTCCCGTGTCGATCCGCCGAAAGAGCTCTTCGAGATCGATCCAAGGCGGATCTTCGGCCTCATGACCGATGCCGAGCTGCTCATCGACATACGTCAGGAGCGCATGCGCGAGATGCGGACGTTCGTTCCGCGCTATGCGGAGCGCGAGGCGGTCGAGGAAGAACTCACAGAAGCACGCGCGCTCATGCGCAAGATCGGCTGCCTGGTGATAAGGACGGACAACCGGGCGATCGAAGAAGCTGCGCAGGATATCATCGCCCATCTCGAGGGAAGTCTGGTACTGAAGGACTGAACGGACCGCAGCGCAAGATGCGCTGATTCGGCATCTCGCCCGCCCCGCACACCTATTGGTACGATGTGCGGACTCGCCTCACCGCACGTCGCTTCACCACGAAAGGGGATTCCTGGTGACAGAAGTCAAGCGCGTATACGCCTTCGGCCGCGATGCGAACGGCGTCAACAAGACCGAGGGCAACAAGGACATGAAGTTCGTCCTCGGCGGCAAGGGCGCGAACCTGGCCGAGATGGCGAATATGGGACTTCCCGTTCCGCCGGGCTTCACCATCACGTGCCAGGCGTGCATGGAGTACTACAACTCGACGCCCCCGGGCTTCCCCGAGGGCCTGTCCGAGGAGATGGCGGCCAACGTCGCGGACCTCGAGGCAAAGATGGGGAAGAAGCTCGGCGACCCCACCGATCCGCTGCTTGTCTCCGTGCGATCCGGCTCGCCGTTCTCCATGCCGGGCATGATGGACACGGTTCTGAACCTCGGCCTGAACGACATATCTGTCCAGGGCCTGATCGCTCAAACCGACAACGAGCGGTTCGCATGGGACAGCTACCGCCGTTTCATCCAGATGTTCTCGAAGGTCGTGCTCGACGTCGACGGTGACGAGTTCGAGAACGCCATCGTGCTCAAGCGGCGCGAGCGCGGCGTCGAAGTCGATACCGACCTCACGGCCGAGGATCTCAAGGCCCTGGTCACGACGTTCAAGGGCATCGTCGGCGAGAAGGTCGACGCGAAGGAGTTCCCCGCTCTATCGGTCGGCGGCAAGGTCGCGTTCCCGCAAGACGTGCCGACCCAGCTGCACCTTGCGATCGAGGCGGTCTTCAGGAGCTGGAACAACAAGCGCGCAATCGACTACCGCAAGATGGAGCGCATCCCGGACGACCTCGGCACTGCCGTGAACGTGCAGGCCATGGTCTTCGGCAACAAGGGTGAGAGCTCGGCCACCGGCGTCGGCTTTACGCGCAATCCTGCCGACGGCACGAACGAGCGCTACGGCGACTTCCTGACGAACGCGCAGGGCGAAGACGTCGTGGCCGGCATCCGGAACACGCAGCCGATCTCGGAGCTGGCAGACGTCCTTCCCGAAGCCGCGGCGGAGCTCTTCGAGATCTTCACGACGCTCGAGGACCATTTCCGCGACATGTGCGACATCGAGTTCACGATCGAGCAGGGCAAGCTGTGGATGCTCCAGACGCGCATCGGCAAGCGGACCGCCCGGGCAGCCCTCAAGATCGCCGCCGACATGGTCGCCGAAGGCATGATCAGTCGAGAAGAGGCCGTGCTGCGCATCGATGCCGCACAGCTCGACCAGCTGCTCCACCCGCAATTCGACGCGAAGGCGACATACGACGTCGTCGCCAAGGGCCTGAATGCTTCCCCGGGCGCCGCTGTGGGCGAGGTCGTGTTCTCGGCAGACCAGGCGGAGTCCGAGGCAGCGCAAGGCAAGAAGGTCATCCTCGTGCGGTGGGAGACGACCCCTGACGACCTGCACGGCATGATCGCCGCGCAGGGCATTCTCACGAGCCACGGCGGCAAGACGTCACACGCGGCGGTCGTCGCGCGAGGCATGGGCAAGCCGTGCGTGTGCGGCGCCGAGAAGCTGAAGATCGACGCCGAGCGGCGAGAGGCGATGATCGCTGGCACGGACATCGTGCTCAAGGAAGGCGACATCATCTCGATCGACGGCACCACCGGCATCGTCGTGCTCGGCGCCGTCCAACTGGTCGAGCCCGAGGTCTCTGGCGACTTCGACACGATACTGGAGTGGGCGGACGAGTTCCGGCGCATGGGCGTGCGTGCGAACGCGGACACGCCCGACGACGCGGCCCTCGGGCGCAAGTTCGGCGCGGCCGGCATCGGGCTGTGCCGCACGGAGCACATGTTCCTCGGCGATCGCAAGCAGATCGTCCAGGACATGATCCTCGCCGACGACGGTTCGCCCGAGCGCGCCGCGGCACTCGCTCAGCTGCTCGAGGTCCAGACGAAGGACTACCTGGGCATCTTCGAGGCGATGGACGGCCTGCCCGTCACCGTCCGGCTTCTAGACCCGCCCCTGCACGAGTTTCTGGACAGTCCGCGCGAGCTCGAGGTCGAGATCGTTCGCGCCGAGTGCGCCGGTGCCTCTGCCGAGGTCTTGGCGCCGAAGAGGCACCTGCTCGCGCAGATAGACACCATGACCGAGGCCAACCCGATGCTCGGACTGCGGGGATGCCGCCTCGGCATCATGTTCCCGGAGATCTACGCGATGCAGGTCCGCGCGATCGCCAAGGCGGCCTGCGAGCTCAAGGGGCTCGGGATGGATCCGAGACCCGAGATCATGATCCCGCTCGTGAGCGTCAAGGCCGAGCTGGAGGTGCTGCGCGCGGAGAGCGAGGCGGTCATCGCCGAAGTGATCGGCGCCTGCGGCGCGGACCTGGACATCCCGATCGGAACGATGATCGAGCTGCCGCGCGCCGCGGTCACCGCCGACGAGATCGCACAGGTTGCCGACTTCTTCAGCTTCGGCACGAACGACCTGACCCAGACGACCTTCGGTTTCTCCCGAGACGACATCGAGGCCAAGTTCCTGCCTCGCTACCTCGAGCGCAAGGTGCTCGCGCGCAATCCTTTCGAGACCATCGATTCGGGCGTCGCTCAGCTCGTGCAGATGGGATGCGAGAGAGGCCGCGACGCGAACCCCGGTATCAAGCTTGGCGTGTGTGGCGAGCACGGCGGGGATCCGGACTCGGTGAAGATCTTCCACGGCATGGGGCTCACCTACGTCTCGTGCTCGCCCTACCGCGTACCCCTGGCTCGACTCGCTGCCGCCCAGGCGACGCTTGCCGAGAAGACGGCCGCCTCGGACAACCGCTAGAGACTCCTGGTCGGCCGCTCGTCTGCGGCCGACCGTCCGCCTCTCACCTGGAGGCTGCATGGCGGGAAGCACCAAGCTCTTCCAAAGGGCCGGATCGCCGCTCATCCAGGGACGGTCGCGCCACGACCGCACGTTCTTGCTCGACTGGGTATTGGCATGCATCGCCTCGGTTGCGGCACTCTTCATTCTGCTTGCCTCGAGCGTGCTCCTCGATCCGACCTTGCCGGGCTACGAGGTCTCACCCGCGGCGATCCTTGTCCTCATCGGCCTGCCGCTGCCCGGTATCGCAGCGGCGCTTCCGACCTGCGCACTGGCAGTCTGGGTGGGTAGGGGACTGGGCTGGCGTCGGGCGTGGATCGGCGGCGCGATCCTGGGCACGATCGTTGGGGTGTTCGTGATGGTGTACGCGTGGCGATGATGGATCCCGCGCCCCTGGCGTGTCGCAGTCCGTCGACTGGGGGCAGTTCGTGACTCAGCTCATGACCCGAGAGCGATATGAGGCCGAGGAACACACGCGCCTTGCGCCGAGCGCCGCTTTCGCCGACGCGTCCCGCGGCCGCGACAGGCGCATCGACCTGGACCCGTTCCGAACCGAGTACCAGCGCGACCGAGACCGCATCATCCACAGCAAGTCCTTCAGGCGGCTTTCGCACAAGACGCAGGTATTCCTTGCCCCTGAGGGCGACCACTACCGTACGCGGCTCACGCACACGCTGGAGGTCTCGCAGATAGCGCGCTCTTGCGCCCGGGCTCTTCGGCTGAACGAGGATCTCACCGAGGCGATCGCGCTGGGCCACGATCTGGGCCACACGCCTTTCGGGCATATCGGCGAGGATGCCCTAACGGCCTGCTACGAACGGATTCGCGACTGAGCTCCCGAACGTGCCCGAGGCGTACCGGCACAACCGCCAGTCGCTCCGCGTCGTCGAGGTCCTCGAATACGAGGGCAATGGTCTGAACCTCACGTGGGAGGTTCGCGACGGGATCCTCGGCCACACGGGTGATCACGTGCCTGAGACCCTCGAGGGCCAGATCGTGCGGATCGCCGACCGCATCGCCTACGTGAATCACGACATCGATGACGCGATGCGGGGCGGGGTGCTGGCGGAGAGCGATCTGCCCGAAGGCCCGACGTCCGTTCTGGGCCACAACCACGGCGCCCGGATCCGCACCATGGTGGAGGACCTCGTCAGAGAGAGCGAGAGCGCCGAGACGATCCGCATGAGTCCGCGCGTCTGGGACGCCATGATGGATCTGCGTTCGTTCCTCTTCGACCACGTGTACCTGAGCCCGTCGGCCAAGATCGAGGAACCCAAGGCGTTCGGAGTGGTCGAGCGGCTCTTCATGCACTATCTCGAGCACCCGGAGGGGCTGCCCGAGGAGTCCGCACCCGCCACCCCGGACGACATCGTTCAGCGCGTGACCGACTACATCGCGGGGATGACCGACAGGTATGCGACGAGAGTGTATGAGTCGCTGTTCGTACCCGCATCGTGGCGCATGTAGATTCCGTGAATTCATCGTGTGGACACGCTCGGAACCTATGCGATACTAATGCGCCAGGAGCGCCAGGAGAGGGCTCCACACACCCCGGGTGACCGCCGCGCGGACGCAGCGTTCATCCTCGCGCGCCATATAGGTTCGGAAGGGAGAGGGTGCATGAACGAGGCAGTAGCGTGGCTGGCACCGCTTGCAGCCATCGTCGGACTCGGTGTTGCCGCGTATCTCGGCAGGTGGGTCCTCAAGCAGGACCCAGGCAACGACGACGATGCAGGAGATCTCCAAGGCTACCCAAGAAGGCGCCATGGCGTTCCTCAGGGCCGAGTGGCGGGTTCTGATCATCTTCGCCATCGGAGTGTTCGTGGCGTTGTCCGTTTCAGGCGGGAGCCTGCAGAAAGGCATGATGACGGGGCTCGCCTTCGTGACGGGTGGCCTCCTCTCGGCTACTGCCGGATACGTGGGAATGTACGTTTCCACGCGCGCCAACACGCGCACCGCACAGGCAGCGACGAGGGGCATAGCCCCGGCGCTCAACGTCGCGTTCCGATCCGGCCTGACCATGGGGCTGACTGTGGCTTCGTTCGGCGTCCTCGGCCTCGGCCTTTGGACCATCTTCCTGGTCATCAACAAGCAGCCGCCCCAGCAGGAGATCGTGAATGGTTTCGCCATGGGCGCGAGCTCGATCGCGCTGTTCGCCCGCGTGGGCGGCGGCATCTACACGAAGGCCGCCGACGTGGGCGCGGACCTCGTCGGCAAGGTCGAAGCCGGCATTCCGGAAGACGATCCGCGCAACCCCGCCGTCATCGCTGACAACGTTGGCGACAACGTTGGCGACGTGGCGGGCATGGGCGCGGACCTCTACGAGTCCTTCGTCGGCTCGATCCTCGCGCCGATCGTACTTGGCGATCACTCTATGGGGTGGCATCACTCTCGAGCGGCTGAGGGCGCTGAAGGTGGACGAAACCGTGTACGTCCTCAAGGACATCGTGACCGTCGCACCGAAGGATCTGTCGTTCGGCATCATCATGCCGCTGCTCATCGCCGGTGCGGGCATCATCGCCTCGGTCATCGGACTCTTCACCGTCCGCGCGAAGGAGGGCGGCAACCTCCACCGCGCACTCAACACGGGCACCTACGTTGCGGCCATTCTTGAGGTGTTCGCGATGGCCGGCCTCTTCTATTGGTGGGGCAACACCGTGGGAGACATGAGCCGCATGTGGTACTTCGGCTCTGTCGTCGCTGGCCTGGCGGCCGGTATCGCGATCGGCCAGATCACGGAGTACTACTGTTCGGACCACTACAAGCCGGTGAGGTCCATAGCCGACGCGAGCCAGACAGGAGCCGCGACCAACATCATCACTGGTCTGGGCGTTGGCATGATCTCGACCGTCGGCCCGATCCTCGTCGTGGCGGCCGGCATCTGGGGTGCGTACTACATGGGTAACCTGGCCGTGCCGTGGAGCAGCACCTCGGGCATCTACGGCATCGCTCTTGCCGCGCTCGGCATGCTGTCGATCACAGCGATCACGGTTGGTGTCGATGCCTACGGTCCGGTCGCCGACAACGCCGGTGGTATCGCGGAGATGGCGCACATGGATCCAAGCATCCGCAAGATCACCGACAATCTGGACTCCGTTGGCAACACGACGGCCGCTATCGCCAAGGGCTTCGCGATCGGCTCGGCCGGTCTGACCGCTCTGGCTCTCTTCACCGCGTTCCGTGAGACCATCAACGCGGGTCTTCCGGCGGCAAGCCAGCTCAACCTCTCGCTCGAGAACCCGAACATCGTCGTCGGGCTGTTCATCGGTGCCATGCTGCCGTACCTCTACGCGGCGCTCACCATGAACGCTGTCGGCCGCGCGGCGTTCTCGATGATCGGC
Organism: uncultured Actinomycetes bacterium; assembly: GCA_963725795.1. Lineage (GTDB taxonomy): Bacteria > Actinomycetota > Coriobacteriia > Anaerosomatales > CAVRZR01 > CAVRZR01. The sequence continues at coordinate 207,643 of CAVRZR010000002.1, forward strand.
GAGGTACGTCGGCAGTTCAAGGAGATCCCGGGCCTGCTCGAGGGCAAGCCAGGCGTGCGCGCCGACTACGCGAAGTGCGTCGATATCGCCACCAAGGGTGCCCTGAGAGAGATGGTCGTTCCCGGCGTGCTCGCGGTCGTGATCCCGATCGGCCTCGGGCATCCTCAACCTCGAGATCCTCGGCGGCTTCCTCGCTGGAGCGGTCGTCTCCGGCTTCCTGCTCGCCATCATGATGGCCAACGCGGGCGGCGCGTGGGACAACGCGAAGAAGTACATCGAAGGTGGCGTCCATGGCGGCAAGGGCTCCGAGGCCCACAAGGCCGCAGTAGTCGGCGACACGGTCGGCGACCCGTTCAAGGACACCTCGGGCCCGGCCATGAACATCCTCATCAAGCTCATGACAGTCGTGTCACTCGTGTTTGCACCATTGTTCCTGAAGGTGCACGGCGGGTAGTCTGCGCGGCTGATCGTCGGCTGAAGATGCTCCCGGGCGCACGCGCCCGGGAGCATCTGTTCGCTCCCGGTGCGCTCCGTGGTTCGCCAAAGGCAGGAATCCGCGCGCCCGCTGGGGAAGGTTCTACAAGGCGCTGTGCGGGATCGAGAGGGTAGGTCGCCACGACCATGGGTCGTATCACCGATGAAGACATCCAACGAGTCCGTGATGCCACGGAGTTGGCCGATGTGGTTGCCGAGACAGTCGTCCTGAAACGCAAGGGCCGGCTGCTGTGGGGCCGATGCCCCTTTCACGGTGAGAAGACGCCCTCGTTCAAGATCGACCCTGCAACCCAGCTCTGGCACTGCTTCGGTTGCGGGCTTGGCGGAGACGTCTTCGGATTCGTCATGCGTACAGAGAACCTGGAGTTCCCCGATTCCGTGCGCCTCCTCGCCGATCGTGCACACATCGAGATCGTGGAGGTTGGCGGAGGCCTCGGCACCGGCAGGCGCGAACGTCTTCACGCTGCCTGCGCCGCGACAGCGACGCACTACCACAAAGTGCTCGTCGCAGGTGCGGATCCCGGTGCCGCCCGCGCTCGCGACTACCTCGGCGGGCGTGGATTCGGCACTGAGGTCGCCAAGCGCTTCGAGATCGGCTACGCGCCCGGACACGGCAGCCTTACGCGGGCTTTGCGAGAGCAGGGCTTCACCGATGACGAACTAGTCGAGGCCAACGTCGCGCTTCGTCCGAGCGGCCCTCCGGGCCAAGCGTTGCGGGACCGTTTCTTCGACCGCGTCATCTTCCCGATCCGCGACGTGCAAGGCCGTTGTGTGGGCTTCGGCGGTCGAGTCCTCGGCGAGGGGGAGCCGAAGTATCTGAACACGCAAGAGACCCCCGTCTTCCACAAGTCACGCAATCTCTACGCGATCGACCGCGCGCGCAACGAGATCGTCCGAGAGAAGGCTGCGATCGTCGTGGAGGGCTACACCGACGTGATCGCACTGCACGAGGCCGGTGTCAGAAACGTAGTGGCCACACTCGGCACCGCGCTTACCAGAGAGCACATGAAGCTGCTTGGACGCTTCGCCGAGAAGGTCGTATACCTCTTCGACGGCGACGAGGCCGGGCTTCGCGCCGCAGACCGCGCGTCCGAATTCATCGGATTCGACATGACACCCGAGGCGGGTAGCGCACGGGTCGACCTGCTGGTAGCCGTCATCCCCGGCGGCATGGACCCGGCGGACCTCGTCTCGAGCGGGGGAGTGGATGCCCTGCGAGGGTCCGTTGACGAGGCGGTGCCGCTCCTCAGATACGCCATCGACCGGCGTCTGTCGCGCTACGATCTCTCGACCCCCGACGACCGCGGCCGAGCATTGGGGGAAGCCGCCTCAGTGCTCGCCTCGGTCAGGACATCGCTACTCGTCCACGACTACACGAACTACCTCGCCGACCGACTGTTCGTTGACTACCAGACCGTGCAGCGCGCAGTCGCCGCAGCCAAGCCGTTCACCGCCGAGATGCGTGAGTCGGAATCGGATGACGAGGCGATGCCTGACGCCAAGGCAGCCGTAGTCTCGTCGCCCCAGTCTCGCGCCGAAGCGGAGTACCTTGGCGCGTTGGCGTACTCACCGCGACTGCGTTGCGAGGCACGTTTCTTGCTTTCCGATGACCTGCTAACCGTGCCCGTACACCGGGATGCGATGCATCTCATGGGGGAGCACCCTTCTGCGGCTATCGAGGACTTGGTTTCGCTCGCCCAACCGACCGACCCGAATCTCGCGTCATTGCTGGCCGGATTGCCGGCTACGGAGGGGGCTCTGGCTGAGCCCGTTGTCGAAGATCTCATAACAAAGCTCAAGGAGTTTGGGATCGACCGTCTAATCCTCACGAAGAAGAGTGAGCTCAAATCGCTCGACCAATCCGCCGACGAACAGAGATACGACCGTCTCTTCAGGGAGATCTCGGACCTGCAGCGTGAGAAGGGCCAACTTCGCGGCGGAGATACATCCGCCGATACACATGACGGACAGCACCTCGGACAGTAGGAGAAGCGTGGCAGACAAGCCGAAGAGCACGAGCACCAAGCGCCAGCCGGGCAAGGCCGAGCCGAAGACCAAGACTGCGGCCGACAAACCACCCGCGAAGTCGAAGCCGATCGCCGCGAGTCCTGCGAGCGAGAAGACCGCGAAGATCGCGCGCGCCGCGTCGGGCAAACCCGCGGGCCAGGCGAAGGACGCGAAGAAGACCGCGGCGAAGGCCGACACGAAGAAGGCGGCGAAGCCTGCGCGGAAGGCGATTGCGGCCACGCCTGCCGCTTCGCCGGCAAAGGCGGCCGCCAAGCCAGCGGCCAAGCAGTCGCCCAAGGCCGCCCCCAAGAAGCCCGCGGACAAGGCCGTCGCGACGAGGGAGAAGCGGTCGGGGGCAAGCGCACGTCAAGCGAGACTGCGCCGGTTGCCGCTGCCAAGAAGGCCAAACCGGTCAGTCCGAAGAAGGCCGAGGGCAAGCCGGCAAAGACGCCCCCGGAGCTGGAGCTTTCGGCGGTCAAGACGCTCGCGAAGATGGGTACAGGCAAGGGTAATCTCACCGACGAAGAGATCCAGTCAGCGCTCGCCGACATCGACCTCTCGTCGGCACAGTTCGACAGCATCTACGGGTTCTTCCGCACAAGCGGGATCGAGATCCTGGAGGATGCGCCCGCTTCCGAGACCGAGGTCGACGTTGTCATCACGACTGGCGGCGTCGACGTGGTGGGCATCGCCGAACCTACTGAGGCGGACCTCAGCGAGATCGCCGACGACATCCCGCCGGAGGAGAAGGGCGCCATCGAGATCGCTATCCCCAAGGTCGCGCCAAAGACCGGCAAGAAGAAGCCCAAGAAGCGCGAGTGACGCCAACGCGGTCGCACCGCTGACCGGTGACCCGGTCCGCATGTACCTGAAGGAGATCGGCAAGGTCCCGCTCCTCACGGCCAGGCAAGAAGTCGACCTCGCTATGAAGATCGAGGCAGGGTTGGAGGCAACCGCGAGGCTGGAGAACGCCGAGGAGCGCGGACTCACGCTCGAGCGGCCGGAACGGCGTCGACTCGAACGGATCGAGCAAGTCGGGTTGCGACGCCAAGCAGCAGCTCGTCGAAGCGAACCTGCGACTCGTCGTCTCCATCGCCAAGCGCTATGTCGGCCGCGGCATGCTGTTCCTGGACCTCATCCAGGAAGGGCAACCTCGGCCTGATCCGCGCGGTCGAGAAGTTCGAGTACACCAAGGGCTTCAAGTTCTCGACGTACGCCACCTGGTGGATCCGTCAGGCGATCACGCGCGCGATCGCCGACCAGGCTCGAACGATCCGCATCCCGGTGCACATGGTCGAGACCATCAACAAGCTGATCCGCGTGCAGCGCCAGCTACTCCAGGAACTCGGGCGCGAACCCACGCCTGAGGAGATCGGCGAGAAGATGGAGATGTCGGCCGAGCGCGTGCGCGAGATCCTGAAGATCTCGCAGGAGCCCGTCTCCCTCGAGACGCCTATCGGCGAGGAAGAAGACTCCCAGCTCGGCGACTTCATCGAGGATGCCGAGGCGATCGTTCCACCGGAGGCGGCCAGCTTCTCCATGCTGCAGGAGCAACTCTCCAAGGTGCTCGACGGCCTGTCGGAACGCGAGCGCAAGGTGATCGAGCTGCGTTTCGGGCTCACTGACGGTCATCCTCGGACGCTCGAGGAGGTCGGAAGGGAATTCGGCGTCACGCGCGAGCGCATCCGGCAGATCGAGAGCAAGACGCTGTGCAAGCTGCGGCATCCCTCGCGCTCGAGCAAGCTGAGGGACTACCTCGAATAGGGACGTTGTGTAGCCTTGCGGCGACATTCCGTCGCCGGCCTCCGTCGTGCCGGCGCTGACAATGAAGACGGCCTCCCGGGATTCCGGGAGGCCGTTCGCGTTTCTGGCTCCTGAGGTAGGACTCGAACCTACAACCCTCCGGTTAACAGCCGGATGCTCTGCCAATTGAGCTACTCAGGAATCTCGCCCCCTGGCGCGGGCGCCACGACAGTATACGGACGGCGATTGGGGTTGGCAACCGCGAGCGATCGACCGCCAATACGGCGTTCCGGTCGGCTTCGGAGGGCGCCGACAACCGCTACAATGTACCGGTGTGTTGAGACTCCGGAGAGGGGCCCGTAGCTCAATGGCGGAGCAGGGGACTCATAATCCCTTGGTTGCAGGTTCGAGTCCTGCCGGGCCCACCACCTGAAGGGCGTCATGGCCTCCACCAGGCTAGAGCGCAAGGCCAAGGCAAGAATACGGCGCAGAAACGCCCAGAGACTGGGCCTGTCGGCCGTCGTCATCGTCGCCCTCGCGGTCGTCGGAACGGTCGCTGTCCGATCGCGAGCGAGTATCCCGCCGAAGGCGAACACGCTCGAGGCCCGAGTGTCCGCCGCCCCGCAGACGCCGACCGAAGCGCCTGCCATGGCGAACCGACGTGGCGGTGACCGCCGTCGCGGTCGATCGCGTCCCAGCCGACGACTTCCTCGCGTACTCGCCGGCGCTCACCTCGCAGAGCCAGACTCCTGTCGAGGTGCCTGCGGTGCAGGGGCGCACGCTCAAAGACGCGCGGGCTCTGCTGGAGGCGGCCGGGTTGTTCCCACGTGGGAACCAGCCGCCTCGCAAGACACCGCCGGCGTCACGTCGCAACAACCTGCAGCGGGATACATCGCTGCTGCCGGATCGGAGGTCGTCCTCGGAACTGACGTCCCTGCACCTACCACTCAGGCGCAGTCCGCGCCACAGCCGGTGGTGTGCATCGACCCCGGACATCAGTCTCATGCGAATCTCGCCAAGGAGCCGGTCGGCCCGGGGTCCAAGACGCTCAAGGCAAAGGTCACAGGCGGCGCCACGGGCATCAAGACGCGAGTACCCGAGTACGAAGTCGCGCTCGAGATCGCCATGAACGTTCGCGCACGTCTGCGGCGCGCCGGCGTGAAGGTGGTCATGACGCGGACGACCAACGACGTCAACCTCTCCAACTCCCAGCGCGCCAAGATCGCGAACAAAGCCGGTGCCGCGCTCTTCCTCCGCATCCACGCGAACGGAAGCACGGATACGCGCGCCGCGGGTGTGAGCACGCTGTATCCGGCGGTGACCAGATGGACCAAGTCGACAAACGCGCGTAGCCGAGGAGCCGCAGGACAGGTTCAGCGCGCGGTGATCGCTTCCACTCGCGCTGCGAACGACGGAACGCATCCTCGGTCGGATCTCGCGGGATTCAACTGGTGCACGCGTCCTGCAGTCCTCGTCGAATGCGGCTTTCTCTCGAACCGCATTGAGGATCGCTTGCTAACGAGTCCCAAGTACCAGGACAAGGTCGCCGCGGGCATCACGGCGGGGGTGCTTCGCTACCTCGGGCGATAACACAGACCCCGCACTGCATATTGCTTGCCCCGGCACTTACATGGAGGACGTCAATTGAAGGTTCTTGCGACCGGCGGAGCTGGCTACATCGGCTCGATCAGCGTTCGCGACCTGCTCGACAGCGGCCACGAGGTCGTCGTTCTCGACACGCTGGAGAAGGGTCACCGCGCCGCAGTCGATCCTCGCGCGACCTTCTTCGAAGGTTCGGTCGGAGATGCGGCGATCCTCGACGTGGCCCTCCGCGGATGCGATGCGGTACTTCACATGGCCGGCTACGCCGAGGTTGCAGAATCCGAGCGCGACCCTGCAAGGTACCTTCGGAACAACGTCTCCGAACCTCTCATCATGTTGGATGTGATGCGCCGGCACGGAATCCTGCGACTCGTGTTCTCGTCTACGGCGGCCGTGTATGGCGAACCCGATACGGTTCCGATTCCCGAGAGCGCAGCTCTGGCGCCCGTCAACGCCTACGGGCTCAGCAAGCTCATGTTCGAACAGGCGCTCGACTGCTACGGCAGGGCATACGGGCTGAAGTCCATCCGCTTGCGATACTTCAACGTCGCCGGCTCGGCCGCCGACGGTTCGCTCGGAGAGGCGCATCGGCCAGAGAGCCATATCATCCCGAAGATCCTGGGTTCGATCGCCGCCGGCGAATGCCGTTTCGAAGTGTACGGAAACGACTACCCGACCCGCGACGGCACGTGTGTACGGGACTACATCCATGTATGCGACTTGGCACTCGCACACCGTCTGGCCCTGGAGGCTGTCTGCGGCCCGGATTCGAGCAGCCTACTGCACGAGGACGTCACGTTCGGCGGTGTTCAACCTCGGCAACGGGAACGGCTACAGCAACCTCGAGGTCGTTCGAGCGTGTTCCGAAGTCACCGATCAGGAAGTCGACGTCGTCTTTGGTCCTCGCCGAGCAGGCGATCCGGCCACACTCGTCGCCTCGCCCGATCTCGCCCGCGTCGCGCTCGGCTGGATACCGGAGCGGCCCGACCTGTCAACGATAGTCGCCGACGCTTGGCGCTGGCATTCACGTCACCCGGACGGATACGGACACTCGGGGGTTACGCCGGCCTGAGTCGCACGCTAGAATATCCCTCGCCGCCTTGCGGCCATACGGGCGATTGGCTCAGGGGGAGAGCGCTTCCTTCACACGGAAGAGGTCGTTGGTTCAAATCCAACATCGCCCACCAGTAGATGACAAGGCCTCGGCGACATCGCCGGGGCCTCTGCTCTCGGTTGGGGCCCGACGAGAGGCGGCAGGAGAACGTCTTCGTCCGTCGAATGTGTATAGCACTGCATTGCGATCCGCCGGGGGGCATCAATGAACACGTCTATCCGCGCGATCTTTGTGTCTGCGTCTGCACTCGTCCTCGCTCTGGTCTGTGCACAAGCTGCACTTGCCGTCAATTTGCAGGCGGGGGCTAACCCAGAAGTGGTCGTCAACGTCACGACCAATAGGATCTACGCCGTCAACGAAGGCAGTCATGACGTGACCGTGATCGACGGGGTCACGAATGCGACTGTTGCAACGGTCACCGTCGGCACGACCCCTGTCGGCGCTGCGATCAACACGGTGACAAACAAGATCTACGTGGCCAACTACGGCGGTGGAGCTGGCAGCGTGACCGTGATCGACGGGGTCACCCACTCAACGGCAAGTCTCACTGCTGGGTTGAGCCCCTGGGCCGTCGCGGTGAATCCGGTGACCAACAAGATCTACGTGACCAGCGTCAGCAGCAACAGCGTGACCGTGATCGACGGTGTCACCAACGCCACCGTGACATTCCCTGTGGGGCCCGGCCCCAAGGACATCGCGGTGAACGCTGCGACGAACAAGATCTATGTGGCCAACTACGGCGGTGGCGGTGGCAACGTGGCCGTGATCGACGGCGTCACTAACCTGGTCACTACCGTCGCCGCCGGCTCGGGCCCGTCGGCTGTGGCCATCAACCCGGTCACCAATAGGATCTACGTGGCGAATGTGGGCAGCAGCAACGTCACGGTGATCGACGGAATCACGAACGCCACCATGACTGTCGCGGCCGGGACCGCTCCTGGCGACGTGGCCGTGAACACGTCGACCAACAAGATTTACGTGACCAACCAGTCGAGTGGCAACGTCACGGTCATCGACGGCGTAACCAATAGCACCACTACTGTCGGGGCCGGTACGACCCCGGCGGCGGTTGAAGTGAACCCGACAACCAACAAGATCTACGTTGCCAACTACAGCAGCGCCAACGTCACGGTCATCGATGGTGCGACCAACACCACCTCCAGCTTCGCGGCCGGACAGGGTCCTTCAAGCGTCGGTGCGAACTCAGTGACCAACAAGATCTACGTCGGCAACTACATGAGCAACACCGTGACAGTGTTCGACTCCAACCCCGTCATCACCTCGAGTGCCGGAGGGGGCGGTTCGATTGCTCCTCTCGGCACGACCACGATCCCTTACCTCGGATCACAGACGTACTCGATCGCAGCTAATCCCGGCTTCCATATCGATGACGTACTCGTCGACGGTACCTCTGTCGGCGCGGCAAGTACGTACACCTTCTCCGGCACGACGAGCAACCGCAGCATCACTGCCTCGTTCGCGCCCAACCCATTGCCACCCGTGACCTCCACGCCGGCCTCCTCCGAATGGAGCCTCGCGCTGGGCGTCGCCGGCGCGCTCGGAGTGGCTCTGTTGTTTGTCCGAATGAAGGAAGCGGCAAGCGTCTAAGCGGTTCGAAACTCATCCACTATGGCCCACCAGGATTTGAACAGGTCGGACAGCCAATCGGCTTCCGGCCTGTCTGCCTCTCCGGGTCGTACCTGGTCACTTGCGTCTCGCGACCATCCTTAGGCGCGTCCCCGGACGGTTCAAGGGCTGTCCAATATGGCCCGCCAGCATCATCGGACCCAGGGCGACACCGTCCTGAGCTCCTTGCGCCTTGGCGGCCAAATGCGGGATTGACGCAAGGTTGCTTCAGGCGCACGTTCTGAGTGCGCGGCCGGCGATTGGATACGCGAGCCGCGTCACACTCGCGCCTCTCACGAGGCCGTCTTCGGGGGGTCAGATATGCGCTCGCTTCCGCGCCTTCGACTCAGCTTGCTGCTCGCGTTCCTGCTCGCCCTGTCACTCGTTCTGCCGGCTCTTGCGCTCGGCGTGGCGGGTGAGCCCGTCCCGGGCGCTGAGATCTTCCTGCAGCAGCAGCCTGGAGACGACCCGATTGCCCCTCCCCGCGACGACGGCTTCTACTGGCTTGGTGGCGAGGAGTTGGTCAACGGCGACTGCACGATCGCTTGGCCGGACGGCGCCGTGCCAGTAGGTACGGAGATGACTGTCACCGTCGGATTCTCTGAAGTCGGCGAGCGTGCCGCTGACGGCGGCATCGTCAAGCGGGTCGCGCTGTTCCGGCCTTCGGGTCTGACATTTCCGACCGGCAAGGAGCTGACCCTTGCGCTCACCTGCCCGCCCGGTCTCAGCAATCCCCGCATGTACCTGAAGGATCCCGGGACCGGCGCCTGGCAGTCAGTATCCGGCACCCGCAACGGCAACATTGTCGTAAGCGACATCAAGCACTTCAGCATCTACGGCGTCGGCGGAGACCCGATCGTAACGAGCACGCCCGCATCATCAGACTGGAGCGTCGCGTTGGCGGTAGCTCTGGCGCTTGGCATGGCGCTCGTGCTCCGTCAGCGGAGGGTGGGGTCCAGGGCGTAGCGCCGCTAGTTACAGGTACGTCGAGTACCGCCCGCTGGTAGCCCAATAGCGCTGGCAGGAACATACTGGGACCGCACATTGACTCTGTGAGTTCGCGCCTGGCGTCGATTGGAGCAACCATGGACGACACGTCTGCGCCGCGCAGCGAGGCGGAGATCCTTCTCGGAGCACAGGCGCGCGCCGCCGACATCCTACTCGGGGCACAGGAGCGCGCCGCCCAACTGCTGCTAGACCAGCAATCGAGGTCTGCCGAAGTCCTGCTCTTGTCGCAAGCTGCGACTGTCGAGGCCGTACGCGAGGACAAGGGGGAGGCGGCTGCGAACACTTTGCGCGAAGAGCACAAGGGCGCGGCGGACGTCTTGCGCGCCCAGCACATAGACGCCGCAAAGACGCTTCACCGAGAACAGAAGGCTGCCGCCGACCTCCTGCTATCTGAACAACGCAAGGCGGCAGCGATACTGTTGGAGGCACGGCTGAAGGTCATGAACGGGCGCGAAGACGAGGAGAGCGGTGAGCCGTAGGGCCAGCGAAACCGCCCGTGCATTCAGCGCCGCCTCAATCAAGTCGCCGCCCCTCGGTTACAGGTACGCCCACCATCGCCCACCAGCTCACACGCCCTGTTCCGGGACACCGGAACAGGGCGTTCGCTCGCGACGCCCACGTGAAGTGCGCGGCGCAGCTTTGGATCGTGCGCGCGACGTTGGCATGCACGCCCGAACGGCTGAAGCCGCCGTCCAGCCGCATCCGTGTAGTGTGACATCATTACTACCTTGCCAGTCACGGTACCACGACGTACACTGCTCGTCGGAGGTGGTGAGATGAGCGCAAGTAAGATCACGTCGGATCTGCTGCGTGGGAATACTGACACGATGGTCTTACGGCTGCTGATGGAATCCGACTGCTACGGCTACGAGATCGTCAAGTTGATCGCCGAGCGCTCCCACGGCGAGTACGAGCTCAAGGAAGCCACGATGTACTCCAGCGTCAGGCGCCTGGAAGCGGACGGCGACATCACATGGTACTGGGGCGACGAATCGCAGGGCGGCCGGCGCAAGTACTTTCGGATCACAGAGAAGGGCAGAACGACATATGCCCGCAACAGGAGCAACTGGGAATACGCCAAGCGCGTGCTCGAGAAATTGCTGTGAGGAGACTAATCGATGACCGACAGACTGGACGAATACGTTGACGGCGTTTTCGCGCCCTACGAGGGCGCGAAGAAGCGTCAGCGAGTTGAAGGCGGACCTGCTTGCGGACTTGCACGAGCGGTTCCGCGAACTCAAGGCCGAGGGCAAGGACGACGCTGAAGCCTTCGAGTTGACCGTCGACAGTATCGGAGACATCGAGCAAACGGTGCAGGAGGTCTCCAGCCTCTCCCGGTCGCTCGAGCGTCAGTTGGTGACGACATTCAGTGCGAGCGCACTCCAAGGGAGCGACTTTGCAGGCGTCGAGGCGCCGGGTGGGAAGTTCGAAGCGAGCGCGCTGCGGGGCTCCGATTTCTCGCACGCGAATCTCACCGGCAGCTCGTTCAAGGCCAGCGATGTGGCGGACGCCAACTTCGACGGTGCCAATCTGACCGATGTGAACCTGTCGGTGGTCGAGCTGGCACGGGCCAGCTTCCGCGGCTCCATCCTCGTGCGCACCGACTTCAGCATGTCCAGTCTGACCGAGACCCGGTTCTCCGAAGCCGTGCTCGTCGACGTCAAGTTCCGCATGACCGACCTGAGGCGCACGGTTTTCGAGAACTGCACCTTCACCGGCGTGGACTTCACGATGTGCGATCTGCGCGGCATGGACCTTGGGGGGTCGGTCTTCACGAGCGTGAAGTTCGACAAGGCGGCACTCGAAGGCGTCACGTTCCGTGGCGCGACGTTGCGCGATGTGTCTTTCCGTGGCACGGCCAGGAAGTACCGCAATGCCCTCAGGACGGTGGTCTTCGATGGGGCGCGAATGGACAAGCTCACCTACGCCGGGCTCAAGGGCTGGGGTGCCGACCTGCCCAACGTGATTGTGGAATAGGGAGACGAGAGGCATGGAAGAGACGAACGTGGCGATCCGGGTCCATGGATTGCAGAAGTCCTATAAGGAATTGCAGGTGCTCAAGGGTGTCGACTTCGACGTGGCGCGGGGAAGCATCTTCGCGTTGCTCGGCAGCAACGGCGCCGGCAAGACGACGACGATCAACATCCTGACTACGCTCCTCAAGGCCGATGGCGGCACGGCGACGGTGGCCGGCTACGACATCGTCGCGCAACCGGGCAAAGTGCGCGAGGAGATCAGCCTTACCGGGCAGTTCGCCGCCGTGGACGATCAGCTGACCGGGCGCGAGAACTTGCTGATGATCGGCGACTTGCGCCACGTTGCCGATTCGGCCAAGACCGCGACAGATCTGCTGCGTCGGTTTGCGATAGAAGAGGCGGCCGATCGCAGAGTGTCGACGTACTCCGGCGGCATGCGCCGACGCCTCGACATCGCGATGAGTCTGATCGGCAGTCCTTCGGTCATCTTCCTGGACGAGCCCACGACCGGATTCGACCCGGAAGGTCGCAACGAGATGTGGCGGACCATCCGCACTCTGGCCCAGGGAGGGACGACGGTGTTCCTCACCACGCAGTACCTCGACGAGGCCGACGAGTTGGCCGACAACATCGCGGTCTTGCACGAAGGCAAGATCGTCGCCAGCGGAACGGCCAGCGAGCTGAAGAAGCTCGTTCCCGGTGGACTGATCGAACTGGCTTTCTTGGACGCAGAGGCACGCGATGCCGCAGCGAAGGCACTCGGCGACACGTTCGCCTGCACGGAGAGCGACGGCACGACGCTCAGGATCACCACCGATGGCACCGTGGCCGCGGTGGCGAGCGTCTTCGAGCGACTCCGCGATGCCGGCATCGAACCGACCGAGTTCGCCCAGAAGGTGCCCACCCTTGATGACGTGTTCCTGAAGATCGTCGGCACCGACCGAAAGGAGGCGTGATGCGCGCCATCTCGGATACCTGGACGCTTGCCAAGCGCACTCTTCGCCACATCACGCGCAGCCCCGACACCATCATCACGGTGCTCCTGATGCCGATCGCCTTCATGCTCCTGTTCGTCTACGTGTGGGGCGGGGCACTGGAAACGCAGACGGGATCGATCAGCTACATCACCTTTATCGTGCCCGGCATCGTCGTCGTCACCGTCTTGAGCGGCATCTCGTACGCAGCGGTCCGCCTCAACATGGACATCCAGAGCGGCATCATCAATCGCTTCAGGACGATGCCGGTGGCACCCTCGGCGATTCTGGGCGGGCACGTCGCATCGTCCACTCTTTCCAACCTTCTCTCGTCCTTGATAGTCCTGCTGGTGGCATTTGTGATGGGTTTCAGATCGCACGCGGGGGTGTCGGGGTGGTTGGCCTTCGCCGGAATCGTCGTGTTGCTCACGCTTTCAACAACGTGGTTGGCGATCTTCTTCGGGCTGCTCGCTTCTTCGGTGGAAGGGGCTGGCGCGTTCAGCTACATCCTGATCCTGCTCGTGTTCGTAAGCTCCGCATTCGTGCCCACGAGCGCCATGACGCCGGCGCTGCGAGGCTTTGCCGAGAATCAGCCGATGACCCCCATCGTCGAGACGATGCGCTCGCTCCTCATCACCGGGACAGCAGGTCCCGAACGTGTGGACCGCGCTCGCGTGGATGCTGGGGAGTCTCGTGATCTTCTACGTCCTGTCCCTGGTGGTCTACAGACGCAGAGCGATCGTTGTCAACTCCTAGGCAGGCCAAGTGGAAGGCTGGACACCTGCTTCTGTGGCCCGCCGTGAGGATGAGGTTGTCCTGGGATGTACAGCGCCGCAAGTCGAGGACGTTGACCCGTGGCGTCTGATCGCCCACGGCCCGTCGCTGCTGATGTCCTTGAGCCAGCCTGTCAGCGAGTTCGGATTCGAGGCGGGGCCTCTTGCCACTGCCGTGCCGACTAGCTAGTCACGCTCATCGCCGGCGCAATGCAGCTTATCCGCGGTAGATGCTCTTCCGGGTTGAGACTGCTCACTAGCAGGATCCGCTCGAAGTACGCCCGCACGCACCATCGGAGCCGCCGCCGTGCTTTGCTAGACTGGCGCGGTGATAGTCTCCCTCGACAAGGTCACGAAATCTCACGGTGACCGCGTGCTCTTCGCCGAGGCCAGCCTGAGGGTCAACGCTCGTGGCCGCCTCGCACTCGTCGGCCCCAATGGGGCGGGGAAGACGACACTCCTCGAGATCATCGCCGGCGAGCAGGAGCCTGACTCGGGCGGCGTCACCTTCGCGAAGGACACCGTCATCGGCTACCTCAAGCAGGAAGCCATCGAGATGGCCGGACGCACTGTTCTCGACGAAGCACTCACCGCAGCCGAGCACGTCACGACGCTCCAACACCGCCTTCACGTGCTCGAAGAAGACATGTCCACGGCTGAGGACGATGGCGAGCGAGAGCGCCTCTTGTCGGAGTACGGTCGCTTGCGAGACCGCTTCGAATCGCTCGGCGGCTACATGCTCGAAGCCGACGCTCGCGCTGTCCTCACGGGTCTGGGTTTCAAGGAAGGCGACCTCGGGCGCGAATCCTCTGAGTTCTCCGGAGGCTGGCTCATGAGGCTCGCCCTCGCGAAGCTCCTGCTTCGGCAGCCTGACCTACTTCTGCTCGACGAGCCGACGAACCACCTCGACCTCGAATCGGTCACGTGGCTGGAGGGCTTTCTGAGGTCGTATGAGGGGGCTGTGATCCTCGTCAGCCACGATCGGGCATTCATGGACGGCCTCGTGGATCACGTCGCCGAGATCGACCTGCACCGCGTCAAGGTATACACGGGTTCCTACCGCGACTACGAGCTGCAGCGCGAGTTGGCGATGACACAACTCCAGGCGGCCTACGACGCCCAGCAGCGCGACATCGCGCACATGCAGAAGTTCATCGACCGATTTCGGTACAAGAACACCAAGGCAAGCCAGGTACAGGACCGCGTCAAGAAGCTCGACAAGATGGAACTGATCGAACTCCCTGAGGGTCGCAAGAAGGTTCGATTCCGCTTTCCGCAGCCCGAGCGCACCGGCGACGTCGTGATCGGACTGCACGGGGTACGGAAGGCGTACGGCGAGAACGTCGTGTACGACGATCTCCAGCTTACGCTGTACCGCGGTGACAAGGTCGCACTCGTGGGACCCAACGGTGCGGGCAAGTCGACGTTGCTTCGCATGCTCGCTGGCGATCTCCGGCCCGATGCAGGCGAGCGCACGCTTGGAGTCCGCGTGGAGGTCGCGTACTTCGCGCAGCACCAGCTCGAGTCGCTCGACCCGTCGGCGACAGTGTTCGCGGAGATCGATCGGGTGGCGCCCGGCTGGACGCAGGCCGAGGTGCGCAGCCTCGCAGGCGCGTTCCTGTTCTCGGGAAACGACGTCGACAAGAAGGTAAGCGTTCTTTCGGGAGGGGAGAGGGCGCGCCTGGCGCTGGCCAAGATGCTGGTGAAGCCGGCCCCATTCCTGTGCTTGGACGAACCGACGAACCACCTCGATATCGCTTCGAGCGACGTGCTCGAGCAGGCGCTCCTCTCGTTCTCGGGCACGCTCGCTCTCATCACCCACGACCGCCACCTCATTCGCGCGGTCGCCAACAAGGTCATAGAGGTCCGCAACGGCGGCATCACGCTCTTCGACGGCGACTACGACTACTACCTCTTCAAGCGAGCTCAGCGCGAGCAAACAGGGGAGGGCACCGCGACCGATCGGCCACAGACCCGGATCCCGGTTTCGGCCCCCTCGGGATCCGGCGCAGCCGACAGCGGAGCGGCGACCGAGCCCTCCGTCGGCGGACCCAAGACGCGCGAGCAGAAGCGTGCGGAGGCTGAGGCCCGCAACCGTTCGTACCGCGCTACGCGGGACCGGCGCGAGAGACTGGCGGTCGTGGATGTCCGTCTGCAGAAGACACAGTCCAGGCACGCGGAGTTGCTGGAGCTCATGGCCGACCCGGCGTTCTATCAGGACGCAGTTGCCTTCTCTGAGGCGATGAAGGAATACGCTGCGGTGAATAGCGAACTACCCGCGCTTGAAGAAGAGTGGCTACGCCTCACGCAGGAGATAGAAGAGCTTGAGTCGAATAGTCAATAACGCTCGCCGTTTGTAACAATGTTTACATTCCGCCGAGCTTCTCGGTAGAATGCGGCAACCGATTTGGGCTTGGGGTAGTGGGCACGGCCCTGTTCACCTGCAAGATGTTGCGACCGGCGGTTTTGTAACTGAGCGTTACAAGGCTTCGGACATCGGCAGCGGGAGGACGCAGTGCAAGCGTCGGGCTCGGCAGCTGTACTCTTCGTGCTTGGTGCGGCACTCGCCGCGGCAGGCTTCATCGGTGTCGTCTTCCTCGCGAATCTCGCGCTTTCACCGCGCAAGCCGACGCCTCTGAAGGTCGAACCCTACGAATGCGGCATGGAGCCGGGCGGCCAGCCGTGGGCGGTCGTGCGCCTTCGTTTCGCGGCGATCGCGATGATCTTCGTCCTGTTTGACGCCGAGAGCGTGCTTCTCTTCTCGGTAGCGTCGGCTCTCAAGGGATCGTGGGTGGCGGCACTCGAGATCTTCGCCTTCGTGGCCTTCCTCGGTTTCGGGCTCATGTACGCCTGGCGGAAGGGAGCGCTCGAGTGGCGCTCGTAGACCGTCTCGGTCAGGCTCTTTCCCGCAGCCAAGGCGGGATCATCCTCACGACCGTCGACTCGTTGATGGACTGGTCTCGCGGTCAGTCGCTCTGGGCAATGCCGATGGGAACCGCGTGCTGCGCTATGGAGCTCATCGCCGCGTCGTTCAACAAGTTCGATTTCGACCGGCTCGGCACGTTCCCGCGACCCGATCCCCGGCACGTCGACGTCATGGTCGTCGCAGGCACCATCACCAAGAAGATGGCGCCGGCCGTCAAGCGTCTCTACGAGCAGATGCCGGATCCCAAGTGGGTCGTCGCCATGGGCAACTGCACGGTCTCAGGCGGGATCTTCTACTACGACACGTACTCGGTCGTCCGAGGCATCAACGAGTTCCTGCCGGTAGACGTCTACATCTCGGGTTGCCCACCGCGGCCGGAGGCGCTGCAGGACGGCATATTGAGGCTGCGGGACCTCGTGCACACCGAATCGCTCGCTCCTGGTACCCGATACAAGCGCGAGTTGATGCTCCCATTCGAAGAAGAGCGCTTCGATAAGGAGCGCGAGCCCAAGTCTTCGCTTGAAGCCGAGGATCCCGGTGCGGAGGGTGGGTGCGGATGAACACCGAGGAGCTTCGCACTCACATCTGCAGCCTGCACCCCCACCTCTGCCCTCTGTTCTCAGTGGAATACGGCGACGGGACGGTGCACGTCGTTCCCGAAGAAGTGCACGACGCTGCGCGCGATCTCAAGGGACTCGGGTTCGACCGTCTCGGCATGGTGACCGCGGTCGACTACGTAGACTTCTTCAGGCTCGTGTACAGACTGCAGTCTCGCCCGCTCGGGGCAGCCGTCTTCCTCAAGACGGACGTGCCCAGGGGAGAGCCGTCCATCGATTCCATGTGCGACCTCTGGCCGGGCGCGAACTGGCAGGAGCGCGAGATCTACGACCTGTTCGGCATCGTGTTCGAAGGCCACCCCGATCTCCAGCGAATCTTCTTGCCGGAAGACTGGCCGGGTCACCCGCTCAGGAAGGACTACGAGGACGCCACCATGATCAGGCGTCCCGACTACATCTAGCCCCGACCGAGACCGCCGCCGAGAGGCGAGCGCGAAGAACGAAAGGAGGAATGCGATGCCGATCGATATCGAGAGCAGAACGCCAGTCGTCGACGATGTCGGCCGTGGCGTGGAAGAACTCATCGTGAACGTCGGACCGTCGCATCCCTCCACTCACGGGGTTTGCCGAGTGATCGTGCACCTTGACGGGGAGATCGTGACGAAGGCGGTCCCCGTCGTCGGCTACCTGCATCGAGGCATCGAGAAGATGGCCGAGAATCGCACGTACTTGCAGGTGGTCCCGCTCACCGACCGTCTTGACTACGTCGGTTCGATGTACGCGAACTGGGCGTACTGCCGCTCGGTAGAGCGGCTCGCAGGCATCAGGGTTCCGGAGCGCGCGGAGTACCTGCGCGTTATCACCTGCGAAATGCAGCGCATCGCGAGTCACATGATGGCGATCGGCTCGTCGGCGGCCGACACCGGCGCGTTCACGATGTTCATCTACGCATTCGACTTGCGCGAGCGCATCGTCGAGCTCTTCGAAGAGCTGTGCGGTGCGCGGCTGACCTACAACTTCGTGCGGCCGGGCGGCGTCTCGTTCGACGTTCCCGAAGGTTGGACGGATCGGCTCCTTAAGTTCACCAAGGAAGCGCCCGCCGCACTGGATCAGATGGACACGCTCTTCTTCGGCAACGTGATCGCACGGGGCCGACTGAAGGGCATCGGCGTCCTCTCGCTCGAAGACGCGATGGGATGGGGCGCATCGGGTCCGGTCGCCCGCGGAAGCGGCCTCGAGTGGGACTTGCGCAAGCACGACCCGTACTCCGTCTATCCGCGATTCAACTTCGACATCGTGCTCGGCGAGAACGGAGACTGCTACGACCGTGCGCGCGTGAGGCTGCTCGAGTGCTACGAGAGCTGCAAGATCCTCGAGCAGGCGGTCGAGCAGATGGAGCCCGGCCGTGTCATGGCCGAGGGAAGCCCGAGGCTCATCGCGCCTCGCGAGGGCGACGCCTACGACCACATCGAATCCGCGCGCGGGGCACTTGGCGTGTATCTCGTGTCCGACGGCTCCGTTCGCCCGTATCGGATGCACGTCCGCTCACCCGCGTTCTGCAACCTGGCTCTGCTGCCAGAGCTTGCTTCCGGACATACGCTCTCGGACCTCGTCGTCATCTTGGGATCGCTCGACCCGGTCTTCGGGGAGGTGGACCGATGAGCTCGCTTCTGTGGGGAGCGCTCTTCGGCCTTCTCGCCGGGCTTGCGATCGCGCTGGCCGCGCTCATCGGAGTGTGGGCGGAGCGCAAGATCTCCGCGCGGATCCAGATGCGTATCGGCCCGAACGAGGCCGGTCCAGCCGGCCTGCTGCAGACGCTCGCCGACACCATCAAGCTCGTGCTGAAGGAAGACATCACACCGCGTCAGGCGCAGGTGACCGCTTTCAGGGCCGCGCCGTTCATCGTCTTCACACCGATAGCGGTCTCGCTGATCGTGATCCCGTTCGCGATCGGCTGGGCCCCTCTCAGCTCCGGTGTCGGCGTACTCTTCTTCCTCGCGGTGCCGTCGATCTCCGTGCTTGGCGTGCTGCTCGCGGGCTGGTCCTCGCGCAACACTTACGCGACCCTCGGCGGAGTCCGCGGAGCCGCGCAGATGATCTCCTACGAGCTTCCACGCACGCTGTCGGTCATCGCCCTGTGTGTGATCGCCGGCTCCATCTCGCCGAACACTGTTCTCGGTGAGTGGCGCTGGTGGTGGCTGCCGCTGAACTTCATCGGCTTCGTCGTGTACTTCATCTCTTCCCTCGCCGAGCTTAACCGCGGACCGTTCGACATCCCTGAGGCCGAGTCAGAGCTCGTCGCCGGCTACTTCGCCGACTACTCCGGCATACGCTGGGCGATCTTCATGATGGCCGAATACGGGGGCGTGCTCGCCGCGTCGCTGTTCGGTGCTGCGATGTTCTTCGGCGGAGGACTCGGCATCGGCGGCTGGCCCGGCGTGATCGTGATGCTCGGGATCGGCGCGGTCATCGCAGCGACCATGATCTGGGTGAAATGGACGTTCCCACGCATGCGCGCCGACCAGCTCATGTCGGTCGCATGGAAGGTGCTCACCCCACTGGCGCTCGTCCAACTCCTGATCGTGGGGGTGATCGCGCCGTGGCTGTAGACGAACAGCACCCAGAAACGCGCGAAGTGGGCGTCGTGAGCGTCTCGAACGAGTTTTCGCCCGGGGTGGCGGGTTTCGCCCAGAAGTGGCGCTCCCTGCTGAGCGGGATGAGGATCACCGGGGTAAAGATGACCGGCGGCCCGACCACGCTGAACTACCCGCACGAGAAGTACGTCGTCTCTCCGAGGTGGCGCGGAGCGCTCAGACTCCGAGGCATTCTCGGCAGGGATGACGTGCCGATCTTTCAGGGTCTTTCGACCGAGTACAACGAGCTGGTCCAGGACGCGTTGGAATCCGAGCACCTTCCGCCATGCGTCGGCAACTGCCCCGCGAACGTGGACGCGCGCGGCCAGAACTACCTCATGGCCGAGGACCGGGTCTCCGAGGCCTACGAACTCGTTCGAACCCGCAACATCCTGCCGGGAGTGCTCGGACGCATCTGCCACCACCCCTGCGAAACGGCGTGCCGCAGGAACTACTACGACGAGCCGATCGCCATCAGGCCCCTCCACCGGCAAGCATACGAGCGGTTCCAGGAACGTCGCGAAGGTGAGCTCAAGGCGCTCCCGAGGACGCGGGATCAGCGTATCGCCGTCATCGGCGGGGGCCCGTCCGGCCTCGCCGCCGCGCTCGACCTGGTGAAACTCGGCTACGGCGTGACAGTCTACGAGAAGGAGCACACTGCCGGCGGTGCGTTGTACTCCGGCGTTCCGTCGTATCGCCTGCCGCGTGACGTGCTGCAGCGCGAGGTCGACGACCTGATCGAGCTGGGCGTCGAGATCAAGCTCGGCGTGCGTATCGGTACCGACGTGCCGCTCGAGCACCTGCACGGCGAGTTCGATGCCGTGCTCATAGCCGTCGGTCTCCAAGACAGCCGCATCCTGCCGATCCCGGGTGCCGACGCCGAAGGCGTGATGGGCGCGCTGCCCTTCCTGCGAAACGCGAACTGGAAGGGGGAGGCAGGCGTCCGAGACAAGCGGGTCCTCGTGATCGGCGGCGGGAACGTGGCGGTCGACTGCGCCCGGTGCGCGCTACGCGTCGGTGCCAGCGAGGTGCGCCTGGCGTCTCTCGAGTCGGAGACCGAGATGCCCGCCCACCCGTGGGAGATCGAGGAAGCACTCGACGAAGGAGTCATCGCGACGTGTTCGGTGGGTCCCGAGGAAGTGCTCGTCGAGAACGGGCACGTCTCAGGGATGCGCATGCGCGAGTGCCTCTCGGTGTTCGACGAGGTGGGTCGCTTCTCGCCCAAGTTCGGCGAGAACCTCACCGACTTCCCATGCGACGTCGTCATCTTCTCGATCGGGCAGGCGGCCGCCTTGAAAGACCTCGTCGCCGGTTCGGACATCGTGCTCTCCGAGCGCGGGCTGCTTCCGGTCGAGGGCTCGATTTTGACCACAGACGTCGCGGGCATCTTCGCGTGCGGTGAAGTGGTGACCGGTCCCGGCAGCTGCATCGGTTCGATCGCCACCGGCCACGAAGCGGCGACGTCCATTCACCGGTATCTGAGCGGCAAGAGCGTCACCGAAGACCGCATCTTCCGCCCGGTGCCCAAGTACGACCGCTACGAGCCCGCGACGCTCGATGGTGTCGAGGCGAATCGGCGGCGTGTGGTAATGCCGATGTCCCGTCCCGAAGAGCGCAGGCACGATTTCCGGCCCGTCGAGCTCGGCTTCACTCGCCTCGAGGCGCTTTCGGAAGCCGCCAGGTGTCTGCGCTGTCAGTCCGAGGTCTGTGTCGGCTGCACGTTCTGCGCGCGGACGTGCCCCGACTACTGCATCCAGGTCGAGCGCGTGGACGAGCCAGGCGCCCGTCGGGTCACGCGATACGACTACGACATGTCGAAATGCTGCTTCTGCGGGTTGTGCGCAGAGCAGTGTCCGACCGACGCCTTGAGGCACACCGGACAGTACGAGCTGAGCTTCTACCACCGCGACCTCACGCTCTTCGATCGCGAGGAGATGCTCCGCTGCCCCGACGGCACGCGCGCGACCGGTCGCGATGCGCAGAGGAGCGAGCCTCCATGCACTGAGACTCCGGACTCCAGGCACGACTCCCGGGTCGGGATCGATGTGGCCGAAGGGAGCCGTACATGAGCTTCGACTTCGTGCCGAGCGTCCCGCTGGCCATCGGGGTCGTGGCACTCCTGGGCGCGCTCGTGGTCGTCGCGACCAAGGAGGTCATGCGGCTCATCTTCGGACTCGGCACCGTGCTGCTATCGGTCGCCGCATTCTTCGCAGTCGCCGGTGCGAGCTTCCTCGCGGTCGCCGAGGTATTCGTGTACGTGGGCGGCGTCCTGGTGCTCTTCCTCTTCGCGATCATGCTGGTCCATCGCGCCGAAGGGACGAGACCGGTGATCCAATCGCGCCCCGACGTGCTGTCGCTGGTGATCGCGGCGGGCACGTTCTTCATGATCGTCTCTACACTGCAGCCTGCGGTCTCGACGATCGAGCCGGCCGCGATGAAGACGGGGGTCGAGGCGCTTTCCACGGCGCTACTCGACCCGCTCCTCGCACACTTCGAACTCGCGGGCGTGCTGCTGCTTGGTGCGCTCGTCGCCGTGGTCGCAATATTGGGGGAGGTCCGCCGATGAGCCTCCTCATCATCTCGGCTGCACTGTTCTCCATTGGCCTGTACGGCGTGATGGTTCGACGTGACGTCATCGCCATCCTCGCATCGGTCGAGGTCATGCTCGCGGGTCCGCTGATCATGCTCGTCGGTTTCGGCGCTGCCCTGGCCGCCAAGACCGGCAGTGCCAACACCGGCCTTGTGCAGGCGATCGGCTTGATCATCATCGTCATCGCCGCGACCGAGGCGGCTGTCGGCCTTGCCCTTCTTGTCGCTGTAGCGCGCTCGGGCCGCGGGACACGCATCGACGAGCTCACGGAGGTGCGTGGCTGATGGACTGGCTGCGCATCGCGCCACCACTCGTCGTCGCGGCCTCGTTCGTACTGGCCCTTGCCGCTGCCCTCGCCGGACGTCGGCTGAAGTTCCTCGCTCCGATCATCGCCCTGCTCGCACCGGTATCGGTACTCGCGGTCGGCATTGTCGCCCTGATGCAGCAGTCCATCGGCGAGAAGTCATCCGAGGCGACCGCCACCGTCGCACCATGGCTCGGCAAGATCGTGTCCTCCGGCTCGCTGCCGTGGTACACCACCGACAACATGCAGCTCACTGTCGGGTGGGCGGTCGACTCGCTGTCGGCGATCATGCTGGTCGTCGTTGGAGTCGTCGCGAGCATGGTCGTGATCTTCTCCGTGGGATACATGGCGGGGGACAAGGGATGGGCCCGCTACTTCGCCCTGCTGGCGGTGTTCACCGGGTCGATGACGCTGCTCGTCATCGCGAGTGACTTCACGGGACTGTTCATCGGCTGGGAGCTCGTGGGCGCCTGCTCGTTCTTGCTGATCGGCTTTTGGTTCGAGAAGCCGAGCGCGATGCGAGCAGCCTCCAAGGCCTTCCTCACCACCCGAGTCGGCGACGCGGGAATGTTGCTCGGGCTTGCGGTTCTGTGGAAGGCGACGGGCTCGCTCGCGTACGAAGACGTCTTCTCCGGGCTCGGCGCTCTCTCCGTCGCGACCCTGACGACAGCCGCGCTGCTCCTGTTCGTGGGGGCGGCCGGCAAGTCAGCGCAGTTCCCGCTCCACATCTGGCTTCCCGACGCGATGGAGGGCCCGACACCGGTCTCCGCACTCATACACGCCGCGACCATGGTGGCCGCCGGCGTCTTTCTCGTCGCGCGCACCTGGCCGCTCTTCGAGGCTGCCGAGCAGGCGCGCTCGGTCATCCTTGTCATCGGCGTCATCACAGCTCTCGGTGCCGCCACCATCGCTGTCGCGCAACGTGACATCAAGAAGGTTCTCGCGTACTCGACCATCAGCCAGCTCGGTTACATGATGAGTGCCCTGGGGGCCGGCGCTGCTGTCGCGGGGATGTTCCACCTCGTCACGCACGCCGCTTTCAAGGCGCTCCTCTTCCTCGCAGCGGGCAGCGTCATCCACGGCGCGTCCACGCAGGACCTGCGCGAGATGGGTGGGTTGCGGCGCACGATGCCGTGGACCACCCTGACGTGGATCGTCGGAGCAGCAGCCCTCGCCGGCGTGCCGCCTCTTGCCGGCTTCTTCAGCAAAGACGCGGTCGTCGCGTCCGTCTGGCACGCGAACGCGTTTGCGGGCGCCCTGCTCATCGCCGCAAGCGCTCTCACCGCGTTCTACGTCGCACGAGCGACGAGACTCGCCTTCTTCGGCGATTGGCGAGGGGAGGGCCATGCCCATGAAAGTCCGTGGAGCATGCGTGGTCCTCTCGTGCTTCTCTCGTTGCTCGCCCTCGGTCTTGGATTCCTGGCGACGCCGTTCGCCGAGGTCTTGGGGCATGAGGGCGAGACGTTCGACATACCGATCCTCGTCGCGTCGGTGGCCGTCGCCCTTGTAGGTATCGCGCTGGGATGGGTCGTCGTTCGTCGGGGCGCCACGGGTGACGAGGCACTCGAAGCACGCCTTGGCGGCGCGTGGCGCGGGGCCGCGAGCGGCTGGGGCGTCGATGCGTTCGTAGCTCGTTTCGTGATTCGGCCCTCGATGACGATCGCGCGAGTGACGTACGCGTTCTTCGACCGGCTGCTGATCGACGGCGCCGCTGAGGGATCCGGGGCGCTGGCCAGGCGAGTCGGAGCTGCGCTCGCGAGCCTTCAGACGGGTGATGCGCAGTGGTACGTCACACTCATCGGCGTCGGCGTGCTTCTCATACTCGTCGCCACCGTCTGGATGGGGAGGGTCGGGCTATGATCGCTGTCGACCTCCTCGTACTGGTTCCCTTGAGCGGCGCCGCGCTCTGCCTTCTGTTCGCGCGCGGCCGGAGCGGGTTTGCGCGCTGGATCGCCCTGGCGACAGCGATTCTGACGGTGCCCGTCGCGGTCGCGGTCGGTCTTGAGGGCTCCTTCGCCGGTGACGTGATCACGGGCGCTCACGTGTCTACCCTTGGTTTCTGGCGGCTGGCGGCCGACGGTCTGTCGATGCCACTTGTCGCACTTACCGCGCTTCTGGGCGTGGCTGCCGTGAGCGCTTCGTGGAGGATCGAAGAGCGTACGGGGACCTACTTCGCGCTGCTGTTGTTCCTCCAGGCCGCCGTCACGGGGGTCTTCCTCGCCGAGGACATCATCTTGTTCTACGTGTTCTGGGAACTCGTGCTGATACCGATGTACTTCCTCATCGGTGGGTGGGGACACGAGCGCAGACGGCACGCGGCCGCGAAGTTCTTCATCTACACGTTCGTCGGCAGCGCCTTGATGCTTGTGGGCATTCTTGTTGCCATCTACGCCGCCCGGGTTTGGACCATCCCCGAGCTGGTGGATCTCGCGGCGAACCAACCGCAAAGCGCGCTCGTGTTCTGGCTTCTGATGGCCGGCTTCCTGGTCAAGGTGCCGGCGTGGCCGTTCCACACATGGCTGCCAGATGCCCACGTCGAGGCTCCCACTGCGGGCTCGATAATGCTCGCCGGCGTCCTTCTGAAGATGGGCGGCTACGGCATCCTGCGCCTTGCCGTCCCGCTCTGCTGGCCGGCATTCGAAGACGCACGGCCGATCATCTTCGCGATCGGCATCATCGGCATCGTGTTCGGGGCGCTTACCGCGTTGGTTCAGAGCGACCTCAAGCGCCTCGTGGCGTACTCGTCCGTGTCGCACATGGGCTTCGTTCTCGTGGCCATCGCGGCGGCAAGTGCCGGCGGCTTCGGCGCGGCGATGCTCGGCATGGTGAGTCACGGCTTCGTGGCGGGCCTGCTCTTCCTGCTGGTGGGATTGCTCTACGACCGGACCCACACCCGCGAGCTGAGACGTTTCGGCGGTCTCGGAAGCGTCGTCCCGCTGTGGTCGGTGGCGTTCGTGTTCGCCTCGCTGGCGAGCCTGGGTCTGCCCGGCCTGTCCGGGTTCCCGGGCGAGTTCGGAGCGATGCTCGAGGCGTTCCGTTCCTACGGGTGGTGGCTCGTCGTGGCCACGGTGGGTGTCGTCTTCGCCGCCGCGTACAACCTGCGCGCCATCCGGGAATCCGTTCAGGGTCCGGTGGGGGAGTTCACCGTGCTCCCTGACTTGAGCGCACGCGAAGGCGTCACTATTGGAGCCTTCGGACTCGCGATCGTCGCACTCGGGGTCTGGCCGAACGTGGTCCTCCTGATGACGGATCCGGTGCTCCGCACGCTGGCGACGCTCGTTGGGGGAGGTTCGTGATGTCGCCCGAGCTGGCGCTCGCGACACCCGTAGCGGTGGCACTGCTCGGCGGCATGCTCTCGCTGGCTGCCGATGCCTTCGACCGCAGAGCAGCTGCGTCGGCTTTGGCGGCTGCGGGACTCACGATCGGTGCCGTCGTCGCGGCTGTGGCCGCCGCTACGGTCACGCCTGCTGTCGTCTGGACCGTCTTCGTGACCGGGGCGGGGTACTCGATGGCGGCCGCGGTCGTCATGGCACTGGGCGCGGCGGCCGTCGTCGCCGGCATGAGCGCGCGCTTTGAATCCAACGCCGCGCTCGGAGGGCTGGTCGCACTATCTGCGGTCGCTCTTGCGGCCCTCGCGTCGTCGACCGATCTCGTGGTGATGCTCATCGCTCTGGAGACCGCCGCGGTCACCGGATACGCGCTCGTCGCACTCTCTCACTCGCCGCGGGCGCATGAGGCCGCGCTCAAGTACTTCATACAGGGCGCGGTGGCGACTGCGCTGTTCGTCTTCGGCCTGGGCGGCGCGCTTGTCTCCGGCGCCCTCGTCTTCGACGGAGGCCGAATCGTGTTCGGCGCGGTGAACGATGTCGGGGCAGCGACCACGGCGGCGGTCCTGATCCTCGTCGCCTTCGCTTTCAAGCTCGGCGCATTCCCGTTCCATTCATGGGCGCCCGACGCATACGAGACCGCACCGCCCGAAGCGGCGGCCTTCTTGGCATCGGCGGTAAAGGTAGCCGGCCTGGTCGCGACCTACGTCATCGCGACGGGCTTCTTGGGCCAGGCCGGGCTCACAACCAGACTCCAGTGGATCATCGCAGGCATCGCAGCCGGCTCCATCATCTTCGGCAATCTGGCCGGCCTCGCGCAGCGCTCCTACACACGCCTGCTGGCGTACTCGGGGATAGCGCAAGTCGGATACGGCCTGATCGCGCTGGTCAACGGCAACGGGAACGCGGCACTCACGTTCGCGACCGCTTACGGTTGTGCCGCGGCTGGCGCGTTCGCCGCGGCGCGGGCCTACCGCACGATGGAGCCGAACTGGGACGGTTCGATCGCAGGAATGGCTGGACTCAGCCGAAGAGCGCCTGTGCTCGCGGCCAGTCTCGCGGTGCTGCTGTTCTCGCTGACCGGGATCCCGCCGCTCTTCGGGTTCTGGGGCAAGCTGCTGGTGTTCTTGTCGGCGGCGAGCGACAGCACCTGGCTGTGGCTGGTCGTGCTTGGCCTCATAGGGTCCGTCGTTTCGTTCGGCTACTACGGCCGAGTACTCAGAGCCGTGTACTTCGACGACGCGGTCGAGGTCGAACACCGCGCGGGTCCCGCAGACTCGCCCGACCACGCGGCGCCTGAGGAGGGGTTCGAGACGGCCGCGAACGCGGTCGATGCCGACGCCACCCCATCTCCCGATGCCCGCACCATCCTCGGGCGCTTCGACGCAGCCACCGCTATCGTGGTCGTGCTGGCTCTGATCGTGCTCATCGTGGGCTTGGTACCGATCTTCGCCGGTCTTACCAGGTTCGTTGGGACGGAACCGTTGGGCCTGTTCGTGATCGGATTCTGAGAGAGCCCCTCTGACCACGACGGATGCTCAGTAGCCCGCCAGAACGGCTACGCTAGCTGCCCGTATGTGATTGGTAACGCCTGAGAAACGGACCCAGGGCCACTTGCATCGACGGGGTTGGCGGGGGTAGACTCGGCTGAAGAGTTGCACGCAAGTGCAACCCCTTACCCCTGAGCCTCAAGGTGCCGGCCTTGGGGCTCCCCCTTTTGTCGGGGGTGATCGGGCAGACCACGACAGCGGTCGTATGGCGGGTGCAAGGCCCTGGGGCCGCACTTCGACGAACCGCGCAATGCTCGTCGTGGGAGTTCCACACACCTGCCCGCCGCACTGCCCAATGGACGGTTGTCCGCGGCGTTCAGTGACATACCTCACGGGGGATCGCGCAACGGTTCCCCGAAGCCGTAAAGCCCGCGCCGAGAATGCCGATACGACAGGCATGAAGCTCTCCGCCGAACAGGCGCAACACGCATATGATTACCTGCAAGAGAAAGGCCTCGAAGCGGTGGCACCGACTTCCTCCAATGACGTCTCCGCCGAAGTCATCGAGCGTGCCCTGAACCGGATCGCCTGCACCCCCGATCCGCGTCCCGGGCGGGTCGCTTACGCGATGGGCCTCCTCCACGATCGCCTGCCTTCTTCGCACGACGTCGCCGAGCGCATGCTCTGGCGGATGTACGCCGACTCCCTTCGCTAGAAGGGTTCTGGTCGTCGCCTCCGAGCACGGCGGATAATGCATCGACGGCTATCCGTTCGCGCTGAGGAGACACCATCATCCGGGACCGAAAGCTCCGGCTCGTCACGTTCGCGATGGACGCACTCGTCGTCATCGCCGCCGGTCTGGCGTTTCGTGTCGTTGTGCAGTACTTCGGGGTACTCGCCGGTACGACGCTCGGTTCGGCCTACCTGCGGGTCTCGGCCATCTTCGTTCTGCCGCTCGGTCTGAGCGACGTGCGCTCGCTCTACGGCGGCAGCTTCGATGCGAATGCCGCGCTGACGGTCATAATCTGTCTGATCGCCGAATTCGGCCTCGCGCGCTGGCGAGATCGCATCTGAGACCGGATCGGCCACCTGACGGAAGCACAGGCGTGAAGGGTGAGGGCATGCCGAGCAGAGACCCGCGGGCCATCGTCTTGGTGCTGGACAGCGTCGGTGCCGGAGCGCTTCCTGACGCGGATGCATACGGGGACGCCGGCTCCAACACGCTGTCGCACACCGCGGCCGCCGTAGGCGGCCTGACCATGCCCAACCTCGGCGCCATGGGGCTCGGCAATATCACCGACGTCGCTGGTGTCCAGCCGACAGACAGCCCACGCGCCAGCTGGGGCAGATGCTCGGAAGCCTCAGCGGGAAAGGACACCACGACCGGGCACTGGGAGATGATGGGCCTGCACCTCACGCGTCCATTCCCGACGTACCCGGAAGGGTTCCCGCCAGATGTCATGGACGCGTTCACGCGCGAGACTGGTCTGGGTTGGCTCGGCAACTACGCCGCGAGCGGAACGGCGATCATCCAGGAGCTTGGGGACGAGCACGTCGCCACCGGAAAGCCGATCGTCTACACGAGTGCCGACTCGGTGTTTCAGATAGCCGCACACGAAGGTGTCATCCCGATCGACGAGCTCTACCGCATCTGCTCGATCGCGCGCGAGCGCGTCATGGTGGGAGAGCACTCTGTCGGACGCATCATCGCCAGGCCGTTCATCGGCCCTGATGACAGCGGCAACTACACCCGGACGCACAGGCGACGCGACTTCGCGCTGAAGCCTTCGGAACCGACGGTGCTCGATCGGCTCGCCGAGATCGGCGTGCTCTCTTACGGAGTCGGCAAGATCGGTGAGATCTTCGCATGGCAGGGCATCTGTGAGTCGCCGCACGTCACGGACAACATGGACGGCTTCGACAAGCTCGTCGCCCGGGTAGCGGGGGAGGAGCCCGGGTTCGCCTTCGCCAACCTCGTCGACTTCGACATGGTCTGGGGGCACCGCAACGACGCGCCGGGGTATGCCGGGGGCCTGGAGGCGGTCGACCGCCGGATTCCCGAGCTGCTTGACGCGATGGTCGACGGGGACCTGCTCATCATCACCGCCGACCATGGCTGCGACCCCACGACGGATTCGACGGACCACACCCGTGAATACACGCCGCTCATAGCCAAGATGAAAGGCGTGGACGCCGGAGTCGCTCTGGGCACCCGAGCGACCTTCTCGGACATCGGGGAGACCATCTTGGACTTCTACGGCATCGCCGGCGCGTGCGGGCGGGGCACGAGCTTCCTGCCTGACGTGCGCGACGCGGGTTGAGTCTCTTGACCGATTACGCCGCGCGGCGTGACCGCGTGACATCAGGAGAAGAGCAATGAGCGACCTCTCGTTCGAGGAACTGATCGAACTCAAGCGTGACGGCCACACGCACTCCGCAGCTCAGATCGATCGGATCGTGCTGGACTACACCCGCGGCAAGATACCCGACTATCAGATGGCGGCGTGGCTCATGGCCGCCTACCTGAACGGTCTCGACGCCGACGAGAGCGTGTGGCTCACCGATGCGATGGTGCGATCTGGACGAGTCGTCGATCTTTCCAGCGTACCTGGCGTGAAGGTCGACAAGCACGCCACCGGCGGCGTCGCGGACACCACGACGCTCGTGGTCGCTCCTCTTGTCGCCGCGTGCGGTGCGCCTATCGCAAAGATGAGCGGACGCGGGCTGGGATACACCGGAGGAACCCTCGACAAGCTCGAGTCCATCCCCGGGTTCCGGCGTCGAGCTGGGAGTGGACGAGTTCATCGACCAGGTGTGCCGCGTGGGGATCGCGGTCATCGCGCAGAGCCCCGACATCGATCCGGCTGACAAGAAGATGTACGCCCTTCGCGACGTGACGGCGACCGTCCCCTCGATCCCGCTCATCGTGGGCTCCATCATCTCCAAGAAGATCGCCGGCGGTGCCGATGCCATCGTGCTCGACGTCAAAGTCGGGTCCGGCGCGTTCATGAAGACCGAAGACGACGCCCGCGAACTGGCTTCGGAACTCGACTCGCGTGGGACACGCGCTCGGCCGTGACGTGGTGTGTTTCATGACCGACATGGACCAGCCTCTCGGCATGGCTGTCGGCAACGCGCTCGAAGTCGAGGAGGCCGTCGCGACGCTCCACGGGCGTGGACCTGCGGCGCTCACGGAACTCTGCTTCGTGCTCGGGACCCGCATGCTCGTTCTGGGCAAGGTGGCCGATACGGATACGGCCGCACGACTGATGCTCGAAGACGCTCTCTCGAGCGGTCGCGCGCTCGCCAAGTTCGCCGAATGGATCGAGGCGCAGGGAGGCGACCCCGCCGTGGCCGAGGACACGAGTCTGCTGCCGCGCTCGCCGCTGTCGCGCGAGGTCTTCTCGAAGCGCGGCGGCTTCGTGACGGGCTTCGACGCCGAGGGCGTAGGCAGAGCCGCCATGCTCACGGGAGCAGGTCGAGTCTCCAAAGAAGACGAGATCGACCTCGGTGCGGGACTGGTGCTCGACGTGCGCGTCGGGAGACGCGATCGAGCCCGGCGCACGAATTGCGACACTCTACGCCGCCACTGACGAGCAGCTCGATCTCGCCGAGGAGCGATTGCTCGAATCCGTGGAGGTCGGCGACGCAGGCGCCGCAGCCGCGTCCGCTCGTCCACGAACTGGAGCTCTGAGACCCGTGCAGCTCGCCGTCGGACACGCGAACCCCGACTTCGACGCGTACGCCGCGACCGTCGCCGCGACGAAGCTCTTCCCGGGGATGCAGGGCGTGTTCCTCGGCTCGCAGAACACAAACGTGCGCGCGTTTCACAACCTGCACGAGGACTTCCTCGACTTCGTCGACCTCAAAGGCCTCGAGCTCGACGACGTCCAGCGTCTCGTCGTCGTGGACACGCGTGACGCCGGCCGCATCGGGGAGCTCGGTGAGGTCGCCACGCGTCCCGGCGTCGAGGTGATCGTGTACGACCACCACCCGCCGGCCGCCGACGACATGAAGGGCATCGACGATCGCAGCCTCGAAGTGGGGGCGACGACGTCGATCCTCGTTCACGAGCTGCACCGCCGAGGAATCGCGCTCACCCCGCTCGAGGCGAGCGTGATGCTCCTGGGCATCCATGAAGACACCGGATCGCTCACGTATCCCGGTGCGACGGCGTACGACGCCGAGGCCGCTTCGTACCTCATGGCGGCCGGCGCGGACATCGAGGTCGTGAACCAGTTCCTCTCCCGGACTCTCGACCCGACGCAACGAGAGTTGCTCGAATCGCTCACCGAGAACCTCGAGGTCTGGGACATAAACGGCCAGCAGGTGGCGGTGGGGTGGGCGACGGCGAAGGACTACGTCGACTCGGCGAGCGTGCTCACACACTACGTCGTCGAGGACATGGGGTATCGGGTCGCGGTCGGGATTGTCGCGATGCCCGGCAGGACGCAGGTTGTCGCGCGCAGCCGGCTGGCCGAGGTCGACGTCGGCGCCGTGATGACGCGCATCGGCGGGGGAGGTCACGCTCAGGCCGCTTCGGCCGCCTTCCGCGACGCCACCATCGACGAGGCGCGGGACAAGGTTCGTGCGGCGCTCCAAGCGGAAGTCCGCGCGCCGCTTCGCGCAGGCGACATAGCGTCGAAACCGGTCCGCGTTGTTGCCCCGGACGACAGTATGAAGGCGGCTGGCGACATCATGTCGACATGGGGTCACGGTGGCCTGCCCGTGCTGGACGGAGCGTCGCTGGTGGGCCTCGTCACCCGCAAGGACGTCGACAAGGCAGTTCGGCACGGACTGGCGCACGCGCCGGTCAAGGGCTTCATGACGCGAGAGCCCGTGACCGTGGGTCCTGACCTCGATCTTCAGGCGCTCGAGCGCCTGCTCGCCCGTGCGGGCATCGGCCGTGTCCCTGTCGTAGAAGGCGGCCGTCTCGTCGGCATAGTGACGAGGAAGGACCTCCTTCGCGCCGAGCACGGGGACGACTACCTCGACAGGCGGCTGCCGCGTTCGCGAACCGAATCGACCGGCAAGTTCCTGGCGTCGGTCGAGTCGCTCATACCCGCCGAAGCGTCGACCGCACTCAGGCGACTCGGATCGCTCGCGGACGACGAAGGTCTCCGCGCGCACGTGGTCGGTGGTTTCGTGCGCGACATGCTGCTCGGCCGACGCAACCTCGACATGGACGTGGTCGTCGAAGGCGACGGCGTCCATTTCGCCGAGCGTGCGGCGGCGGAGCTTGGCGGCAGGGTGAAGATACATCGGCGGTTCGGGACGGCGGTCCTTGTGCTCTCGCGCACGCTGCACGTCGACGTCACCAGTGCGCGCACCGAGTACTACACGCGCCCCGGCGCCCTGCCCACCGTCGAGCGCTCCTCTCTCAGGCAGGATCTCTTTCGCCGCGACTTCACCCTCAATGCGATGGCAGCGTGCATCAACCCTGAGTGCTTCGGAGCCATCGCCGATCCCTTTGGCGGACTCAGGGACCTGGAGCGAGGCGTGCTCCGAGTCCTCCACTCGCTATCCTTCGTCGAGGATCCCACACGCGTGCTCAGAGCGGCGCGATTCGAGCGACGCTATGCATTCGCGCTGGACTCGGCCTCTGAGGAGCTGGCCTGCAGAGCCGTCGAGATGGGAATGCTCGATGAGGTCTCGGGCGCCCGCATCCGCGAGGAGATGCTCGACATCATCGACGAAGACTCGCCGTCATCGGTCTTCGAGCGCCTCGTCGACCTTGGAGCGCTGGAGGTCATACTCGCCGAAGGTGTGCCAGCAAGCGAGGCGGTGAGGCGCACGGCCCTTGCGGAGGCGGCATTCCGGAGGCTGGCGTCGCTCTTCCCGCGCCCACCACGCCGACGCGTGGTTCTGGTCACCGCACTCGCATCCGCCGCGGACAGGACGTCGGCCGAGCACTGGCTCAAGCACTTCCGCTTCGGCCGGGAATACGGGGAGCCCTCGCTTGCCGCCTCGACGCGGGGGGACGCGACGCTTGCCACGTTGCGGAGCCGCGCCAAGATGCGCGACAGCCGCCTCTACAGCTTGCTCGAACAGCTGCCCGACGAGACGGTCGTCGTGCTGTGGGGACTCGGCGACCGCATCGCGCGCGAGCGGATCGAGCGGTTCGTGACCGAACTCGCGAGAGTCAGACCGACGGTTAGCGGCGCAGATTTGATAGCCCTGGGCTATCAGCCGTCCGAAGCGTTCTCGTCTATACTGGCGCGAGCCCGCTACGATCGTCTCGATGGGCGGGCCGTCGGTCGCGATGCGGAGCTGGCGAACCTGCGTCGGCTCGCGAAGTCGTCGGGGCTCGGAAGCCCACAGGAAGGGACGCCGTTTGAGCTTTCGACCGAAAGGCTTCTCGACATCACGTCGGTCTGCAGTTCGTCTTGCTCTTCCCGGCGATCATGTTTCACGAGGTCTCACACGGGTGGGTTGCGTTCATGCTCGGCGACCCCACCGCCAAGAATCGTGGGCGTCTAGTCTGCCAACCCGATACGGCACATCGATCCCTTTGGAACGATCCTGCTCCCTATACTGCTGATCGCTACCCTCGGGTTGGGTTCGGCTATGCGAAACCGGTTCCCATCAATCCGCACTACTTCAAGTGACTACCGACAGGGCATGTTCCTGACCGGCATCGCCGGTCCCACCACCAACCTCCTCCTCGCTGCGGCTGTCGGGGCTCGTCGTCCGCATCATCGGCTTCACTACCTTCGAGACGACTGCCGCGGGCACACTGGGTGACGCTCGGCGTTCTACTACTTCTGCTCTCATCAACCTGTCCTCTGTTCTTCAACCTCATTCCGATTGCCGCCGCTCGATGGATCCCGCGTGCTCCCGCTCTTCTTCTCCGACCGCGGGATGCAGACGTACGCAAGATCGAGCAGTACGGCTTCATCATCCTCTTCGCGTTCTTGTTTCTTGCGCCGCGTTTCCTTGGCTTTGATCCAATCAGCGAGGTACTTCGCCGCGACAGTCGAACCCCTGCTTCGGGCCTTCACTGGAATGAGCTAGAGCGCGATTACGGGTGCGCCATTCGTCGCGCACCGACGTAGCGGCGGTGTCGGCGAACCGGCGGGGTGCGCCCGCCGTCCCTGCGCTATCATGAAGCCCGCCCCGCAGACGACCTCGGAGTATCCACGCATGCCCAAGAAGCGCACGCTCACCGGCTACCGTCCCACCGGCAAGCTTCACCTCGGCCACTGGTTCGGAAACCTTCAGAACATGCTTCAGCTGCAGCACGACTACGACGCCTACTACTTCATCGCCGACTGGCACGCGCTCACGAGTGACTGGGCCGACACCTCGCTCATCAGGCAGTACACAGAGGAAATGGTGCTGGACTGGGTCGCGGCAGGCCTCGATCCAGATATCTGCACGATCTACCGGCAATCGGACGTGCCCGAAGTCGCGGAACTCGCGCTCTACTTCACGATGGTCACGCCGATGCCGTGGCTCGAGCGCGTTCCTTCGTACAAGGAACAGCGCGACCAGATCACCGACAAGGACCTCGGCAACGTCGGCTTCTTTCTCTACCCGCTGCTTCAGGCGGCCGATATCGCGATCGTGCTTGCCGATGCCGTCCCGGTGGGCGAGGACCAGCTCCCGCATCTGGAGCTGACACGCGAGATCGTGCGCCGTTTCAACAACACGTTCGGGGACTACCTCGTCGAACCGCAGGCGATCGTGCCCAAAGAGGGGGCGCGCGTTCCCGGAACCGACGGCCGCAAGATGAGCAAGTCCTACGGCAACGCCATCTTCATCTCGGACCCGGCAGACGAGATCCGCTCCAAGGTATCCGCCATGCTCACCGATCCCGCCCGCAAGCTGAAGACCGACCCCGGCGACCCGGACATCTGCCCCCTGCATCAGATCCACAAGCTCGTGGGCGATCCGGCCGATGTCGCCGAGTTCGACCGCTGCTGTCGCGTCGCCGAGTGCGGCTGCGTCGCCCACAAGAAGAAGCTCACCGAGGACCTCGTCGCATATCTCAGCGACTTCCAGGCCCGTCGCAGTGAGCTGGCGGCCAAGCCGGGGTTCGCGTGGGAGGTGCTCGCGGCGGGCGCCGAGAAGGCCAAGCCCGTGACGAGCGAGGTCGTTGAGAACTGCCGCCGCCTCATCCGCCTCGACGGCGCGTAGGCCCACGGTCCCCCGCATGCCTGCGTACACCGTCAAGACCGACGTCTTCGAAGGCCCCTTCGACTTGCTGTTGAGCCTCGTGTCGAAGCAGAAGCTCGATATCGGTGCCATCTCAGTCTCCGAGATCGCCGACCAGTACCTCGAGCACCTCGACCGGATGCGCGAGCTGGACCTGGACGTCGCGAGCGACTTCCTCGTTCTCGCGGCGACGCTTCTCGAGATCAAGGCCTCTCGACTGCTGCCGTCCGAGGAGGTGTACGTCGGCGACGAGCTCGACGACCTCTCGCCCGAAGAGGCGCGTGCGCTGCTCGTGGCTCGGCTCCTCGCTTACAAGCAGTTCAAGAACGTCGCAGCGGAGTTTGCCGCCCGACTCGAGGCCCAGTCCCATATGCATCCTCGTCAAGCGGGTATCGAGGAGCCGTTCCTGAAGCTGATGCCGGACTATCTCGAAGGGCTCACACTTCGCGGTCTCGCCGTGATCTGCGCCGACCTCGTGCACAGGCGCGAGGCCTTCCTCCTCGAAGCGGAGCACGTCGCGAGCGCGCCGATTTCGCTCGAGCTGCATGCCGAAGGCGTCACTCGTACCCTCCAGAAGAAGAAGCGTGCGACCTTCCGCGAACTCGTCGGCGACCACCCGACGCCCGAACTCGTCGTGGTCACGTTGCTCGCCGTGTTGGACCTCTACCGCCGAAGCGAAGCCGATCTCGAGCAGGAGGAACTCTTCGGCGAGATCGTCGTCACGAGACTGGATAAGGGAAGGAAGTCGTGACCGGATCGTCTGAATCTGGCCTGCGCGGAGCGGTCGAGGCACTTCTGTTCGTGTCTGACGAACCCGTTTCCGCGACGCGGATCGCCAAAGTCCTCGACACCAGCCCTGCCGCCGTATCGAAGGTGCTCGCGGCACTTGCCGAGGAGTACCAACAGGGCGAGCGAGGCTTTCAGCTGCGGGAAGTCGCTGGGGGATGGCGCTTCTTCACGCATCCCGCATACCACGATCAGATCGAATCCTTCGTGCTCTCGTGGGACACACGTCGGCTGTCTCAAGCCGCGCTGGAGGCCCTCTCCGTCATCGCGTATCACCAGCCCGTCACGCGGGCGGGCGTGAACGCTGTGCGCGGCGTGAACAGCGAGGCTGTGATCGCGTCTCTCGTGGAGAAGGGGCTCGTGCGCGAGGTGGGCAGGGACAAAGATCAGGCGAACGCGATCGTGTACGGCACGACGAAGTCGTTCCTCGAGAAGTTCGGCCTGCGCGACCTGTCTGAGCTGCCGCCGCTGGAGGAATTCGCGCCGGATACCGACACCGAGCACGCGATCAGGGATCGCTTGTCCGCGCTGGAGGGGCCGATGCTCGGATCGGATGGGGCCGAAGAAGATGTCGCCGAGGTCGATTAGGGTCAGTCGATGACGCCGTTCGATGCCGAAGACGACACGGCCGCCACGCCGGTTGAGGGTTCGATCGAGTCCGATTCCGAACTCATTCGTGCGTACCCCATGCGCCTCCAGCGCTTCCTGGCACGTGCCGGCGTCGCATCACGTCGGGGGAGCGAAGACTTGATGACGGCCGGGCGCGTCACCGTGAACGGACGCGTGGTCAGCGAACTCGGTGCGAAGGTCGATCCGGCGTCCGACGAGGTTGCCGTCGACGGCAAGCCAGTCAGCCTCTCCGGCAGTCCGGTCTACGTCGCGATCAACAAGCCTGCCGGCTTCGTCACGACGATGAGCGACCCACACGCTCGACACACGGTCGCCGAACTCGTTCCGACGGACCAGTACCCGGGCCTGTTTCCGATCGGACGCCTGGATCAGGACACGACCGGCCTGCTGCTGTTCACGACGGACGGCGATCTGGGCTTTCGCCTGCTCCACCCGAAGTTCCACGTTGCCAAGACCTACCAGGTCGTCGCCGACGGCCGCGTCGACGACGATGCGGCTACGCGTCTTCGCAGCGGGGTGCGCCTCGACGATGGCATGACTGCTCCCGCGGACGTGCGCATTCTTGAGGCGAGCGGGACCTCCCGTCTGGAGATCACCATCCGGGAAGGGCGGAAGCGCCAGGTCCGCCGGATGTTCTCTGCAGTGGGGCACCCCGTGGTCGAACTGCACAGAACGAGCTTCGGACCCGTGCGCCTCGGCGATCTGGGTTCCGGTGCGGTCCGAGAGCTCACCAGGACCGAAGTGACCGATCTCAGGCACGCAGCGGGACTGGGAGACGACACCGGGTCGACGGTTCGTCCGCAGTCCGACGATCAGGCGAAGGCGGGTGAGTAGATGGCGCTCGTCGTGTTTACCGGTGGGGCTCGGAGCGGCAAGTCGACGCTCGCCCAGGATCTCGGAGTCCGGAGGTCTGCCGAGGGGACGCGCTTGGTCGTAGCCGTGTTCGGCGATGCGACAGCCGATTCCGAGATGGGCGCGCGCATTCAGCGCCACCAGGCGGACCGCCCCGAAGGAGCCGTGGTCGTTGAAGCCACCGACAGCCGCTCGTGGCTCGATTCAGTGAGCGACGACGACCTGCTGCTCGTTGACTGCCTTGGAACCCTGCTGGCTCGCGCCATCGACGAGGAGATTGCCAGTGTCCCCGCAGCGGTTATCGCCCCAGTCGCCGACGACGATGGACTCCTGCCGCTCGAACTCGAGTCGAACGTCGAAGCACGTTTCGCGGCAATCCTCGATGCGCTCATCGATCGCAGCGGAGACACGATCGTGGTGACCAACGAGGTCGGCGACGGAGTGATACCGGCGTATGCCTCGGGGCGGCTCTTCCGCGACGTTCTCGGGAGGGCGAATCGCAGGCTCGTGGCCGCCGCTGACGCCGCCTACCTCGTTGTCTGCGGACGCGCACTCGACATCGCGGGGCTTTCATCCGAGACGCATTGGCCCACAGACTGAGGTGACGATGGAACCCTACGATTCCCCAGACGGAACACAGCAGGTGCGCCTGCAGCGCCTGCTCGAGTCGATACGCCCCGTGGATCCGCAGCGCGCGTCCGAGGCGTGGGACCGGCTCGACTCGCTTACCAAGCCACCCCGCAGCCTCGGTCGACTCGAGGAGGTGGCCGCCCGCGTCGCCACCGTGCAGGCGACCACACGCCCGACCGTGGACTCCAAGCGCATTGTGTTGATGGCGGCAGACCACGGAGTGGTCGCCGAGGGGGTCTCCCCATACCCGCAGGACGTCACCTGGCAGATGGTCGCGAACTTCTCGGCGGGGGGCGCAGCGATCAATCAGATCGCCCAGTCCGTGGGTGCGGAGCTCACACTCGTCGACATGGGGGTTGCCGCCGACGTCTCCCAGCTACCCGGGGTGGTCGACCACAAGCTCGGCCCAGGTACCGCCAACATCGCCGAAGGCCCGGCGATGAGCCGAGAGGCCGCCGTCGAGGCGCTCCTCTTCGGCGCGCAGCTTGCCGGGAAGGCGGCCGACGAGGGCGTGCAGTTGCTCGGCACCGGGGAAATGGGCATCGGCAATACGACGTCGGCCAGCGCGCTGACGTGTGCCTACACGGGCGCGAGACCCGAGCAGGTCACGGGGAGGGGCACCGGCCTGGACGACGCCGGCGTCGAGCGGAAGATCCGGGTCATCGCTCGAGCGCTCGCGTGCAATGCCGAGACGACCGGCGATCCTGTTGGCGTGCTCGCCGCTCTTGGCGGATTCGAGATCGCCGGTCTCGCGGGAGTCATTCTCGGCGCCGCCGCGAGTGCAGACCTGCGTGGTGGTCGACGGCTTCATTTCCGGAGCCGCCGCGCTGGCGGCCGCCGCGATCGCCCCGGTCTGCCTTGACTACGTCTTCCCTTCGCACCGCTCCGCCGAGCCCGGTCATCGCGTGGTCCTCGAGCATCTCCACCTTGCGCCGGTGCTCGAGCTCGACATGCGATTGGGCGAGGGTACCGGTGCCGCGCTCGCGTTCGGCATCGTCGATGCCGCCTGCCGGATGATGTCCGGGATGGCGACCTTCGCCGAGGCCGGCGTCGCGACGGCCGATGACGATGCTCCGAGCCTTGCCGAGACCCGGGAAGACCCGGCGTGAGACAAGCGCGCCCGCGTCCGTTGCGCGATCTTGCGCTCGCCGTCTCCACGCTCACCGCGTTGCCGCTGCGGGTTGAGTGGCCAGCGGGCGAGCGTACGGACGCGCCGGGGTACTATCCTCTGGTCGGCGCGCTCCTGGGCGGCCTTGGCTTTGGCTTCGCCCGGTTGGTCTCTCTTGCAGGCTTCTCGAGCCGGGCACCGCTGGTCTTCGGCGGATTGCTGATAGTGCTGTGGGCGATCGCGACGCGGGGACTTCACTGGGACGGGCTCGGAGATGTCGCTGACGCGTTCGGGGCCTTCGATGCCGAGAGGCGTCTTGCCATCATGCGCGACAGCGCGATCGGAGCATTCGGGGCCACCGCGATAGCGCTGTGTGCCTTCGTCCAGTCCGCTTCGGTCGCCCCGCTCATGCGCGACGACCGCGCGTGGACGCTCTTCGCCGTACCGGCGTTGGCACGATTCGCCGCGACGTTCGCGGCGTGGCTGGGCACGCCTGCTCGGACCGACGGGCTTGGCGCGTCGGTCATCGGGCGGCCGCGCGTCGGCGCTCTGCTGCCGGCCGCGCTCACACTCGCCGTCGTTGCGGGCCTGAGTTTCGTCGCATCCGGGATCACCGGTGTCGTCCTCATCGGATGTGGGATGGCCCTCGCGCTGGTCGTCCCGCACCTGATAGCGCTGCGCATGGGAGGCGTCACAGGAGACGTTATGGGTGCGAGCGTCGTGCTCGTCGAGACCGTGCTGTTCGCCGCGTGCGCCGCAATCCTGTGACGCACGCGGTATCCTGCTAGACCATGGAGATCCGCTTCCTACTCATGCGTCACCCCGAGACGAGCGCCAACGCGACAGGGCGCTATGTTGGCCGAGGTGACGCGCCCTACACCGACGTCGGCAGGATTCAGTCCAACCTCCTCGTCGCAGAACTCGCCGACTGGAGGCCGGAGCGTCTGTATTCGAGTCCCCTTCGACGGACGCGTGAGGTAGTTGACCGTGCCGCTGAGTCGCTGGGACTTGCGCCGAGCGTGGACGAGCGCCTGAACGAGCTCGATTTCGGGGACGCCGAGGGACTCACCCTCGACGAGGTGAAGGCAGCCGGCATGGCCTTCGACTTTCACAGCGCCGAGGCCCCCGTCGCCCCGGGAGGGGAGTCACGTCTCGACATCTACCGGCGCAGCGTCGATTTCGCCGCCGAACAGGAGACCGTCGGCGGACGGCTTGCCATCGTCACGCACGGCGGCGTGTTTCGCTCGCTACTCGTGCACCTGCTGGGCCTGCCGATGGAGGCCATCTGGTCGTTCGACATCCGTCCGGCGCAGATCGCGGAAGTACGGCGCTTTGACTCGCACGGCGCGCTCGTCTCGTTCCGACGGCCAGAAGGCGAAGCCGCGGCCGTCCACTGGACGAGCCCACCGCTTAAGGCACGCCCTCTCTCTTGCCGCTAAGGTGGCGACCTGCGACAATCCTCGGCAACCCTCGACGGCCTCTAACGTCACGTACCCAGGCTCGGGGTTGAGAGGCCGCTTAGGAACGGAGCGCGAGCTGTGCGTTCGTGGGAGTCCCTCATACGCGCCGAACTGGAGCCCATGGTTCCCTACGCGCCCGGACTCCGAGGCAGCGAGGTGCGCGAGCGATGCGGCCGCGACCGGATCTGCAAGCTCTCCTCGAACGAGCACCCGGCCGGACCGTTCCGGCTGGCGATCCGGGCGATGGAGGCGGTCCTTCCCGAACTGAACCGATATCCGGACGGCGGCTGTCGCGCTCTCAGGCGCAAGCTCAGCGAGGGCCTCAACTTCCCGTTCGAGAACGTCGTCGTCGGCAGCGGCAGCAACGAAATCCTGCGTCTGATCGCTCAGGCGCTCTTGAGACCCGGCGACGAGACCGTCTTCGCGTGGCCCTCGTTCGTCGTCTACCCGATGGTCACGCAGATGTTCGGTGCGACCGGGGTCAAGGTGCCGCTCAAAGAAGGCGAGGTCCACGACCTGGACGCGATGCTCGCCGCGATCACCGACAAGACGCGCATCGTATTCCTCTGCAACCCGAACAACCCGACGGGCACGATCTACCACCGCGAGGAGTTCGAGCGCTTCTTGGGACAGGTCCCCGAGCACGTGCTCGTCGTCGCCGATGAGGCCTACTTCGAGTTCGTGACCGATCCGGACTATCCCGACGCTCTGACGTACGTCGACCTCGAGCGGCCGCTCGTGGTGCTTCGCACCTTCAGCAAGATCTATTCTCTGGCCGGCCTGCGTGTCGGCTACGGCGTGATGCCCATACCGCTGGCACAGGCCATCGACAAGGTTCGCGAGCCGTTCAACGTGAACACGGTGGGCCAGGTCGCTGCCTACTACTCTCTCGGTGATGACGCCGAGGTCCGTCGCCGGCGCGACGAGAACCAAGAGCAGAAGACCTACTTGTATTCGTGCTTCGACCGGCTTGGCCTCGAGTATGTGCCGTCTCAGACGAACTTCATCTATCTGAAGACGCAGCGGCCGGTCGAAGTGTTCGAGGCCCTTCTCGGAGAAGGGATCATCGCCCGCGACTTCGGAAATGCCCCGTCGCTTCGGCTGGGAATCGGGACTCCCGAAGACACGCAGGCGACGATCGCAGCCTTCGAGGCAGTCGCGGCCAAGCTGGGTACGCTCTAGTCGTCATCCCGCGCGGCCGCGGACGACGACCGCACACAGACGATGGGGAGTGACAGCTCATGTTGGTAGTCATGCGGGACCATGCGTCCCAGTCCGAGGTCGACCACGTCGTCGACCTGCTCACCGAGGCGGGCGCCCAGGCGCACCTGTCTCGGGGCGAAGTGAAGACGATCATCGGCGTCATCGGCGAACGAGAGCTCATCTACTCTCTCGATCTTGAGGGCCTGCCCGGCGTTGAGGAAGTCATCCGCGTACTCAAGCCCTACAAGCTCGTTGGGCGAGATTTCCAGCCCGAGGACACGGTGGTGAGAGTCGGCGCCCACTCCGTGGTAGGTGGGGGAGCGCTCGCCGTG
This sequence comes from uncultured Actinomycetes bacterium, assembly GCA_963725795.1. Classification (GTDB taxonomy): domain Bacteria; phylum Actinomycetota; class Coriobacteriia; order Anaerosomatales; family CAVRZR01; genus CAVRZR01. Next base: position 249,945 of record CAVRZR010000002.1, read on the forward strand.
ATCGCAGGGCCCTGCTCGGTCGAATCCGAGGCGCAGATGCTCTCCATCGCTCGCGCGGTCGCCGACGCGGGCGCGACGATGCTTCGCGGCGGTGCGTACAAACCACGCACGAGCCCGTACGCGTTCCAGGGGATGGGCGAGGAGGGGCTCAAGATCCTCCGAGAAGCCGCGAACGAAGTCGGACTGCCCGTCGTGACCGAGGTGCTGGACGTGCGCGATGCCGAGAAGGTCGCCGAATGGGCCGACGTGCTCCAGGTCGGCGCTCGCAACATGCAGAATTTCATGATGCTCGAAGAGCTCGGCACGATGGACAAGCCCGTGCTGCTGAAGCGCGGCCTCTCGGCGACGATCGAAGAGATGCTCTCGGCGGCGGAGTACCTCCTCAAGGGAGGCAATCGCGACATCATGCTCTGCGAGCGCGGCATCCGCACTTTCGAGACCTACACGCGCAACACGCTCGACCTGGCAGCCGTTGCCGCGCTCAAGCAGCTCACGCACCTTCCTGTGATCGTGGATCCCTCGCATGCGACCGGCCGTCGCGACCTGGTCGACGTGATGTCGCGGGCGGGCATCGTTGCCGGCGCCGACGGGATCATGGTCGAGGTACACCAAGACCCCGAGCATGCGAAATGCGATGGTCCGCAATCGCTCACGCCCGCCGACTTCGTTGGACTCATGCAAGGCGTGCAGCCGCTTGTGGAGCTTTCGGGCAAGCATGTCGGATGGGATGAGTAGCGTGGCCGAGGCTCCGTCAGAGCGGCCGGCCGCGACGACGATGATTGAGGCGAGCCAGGCAGAGTTCAATACGATCGTTGTGATCGGCATTGGGCTGGTCGGCGGCTCGTTCGCCGCTGCCGCACGTGCGCTCGAGCCTGCGCCGCGGGTCTTCGGCGTGGACGTCGATGCCGGCGCGCTCGCGTACGCTCTCGAGCACGAGATCCTCGACGAGGCTGCGTTGCCCGACGACGCCGTCGAGCGTGGGTGGTTCTGCGACCCGGAGATCGACCTCATCGTTCTCGCGACGCCGGCAAGCGTCGCCGAGGAGTGGCTCGAGATGCTCGGGAAGCAGGGGTACGAGGGAGTCGTCACCGACGTCGCCTCGACCAAGGGCCGCATCATCGCGGCGGCAGGCGAGCTGCTCGGGACGAGCGCGGTCTTCGTCGGCGGACATCCCATGGCCGGTTCCGAGCGAAGCGGCGTGCAGGCGGCGTCGCCGGACCTCTTCCACGGCGCATACTACGTGCTCACGCCGACTCGGGACACCGACGTCGCCGCGTACCAGCGGCTTCACTCGTTCGTTTCACGGTTGGGTGCCCGCATCGTCTCTGTCGATGCAGGCGCGCACGACGGCGCAGTCGCGATCATCAGCCATGTCCCGCACGTTACCGCAGCGGCGCTCGTCGACCTCGCAAAGAGCCACGCCGGGGCCAGCGACGAGCTGCTTAGACTCGCCGCCGGCGGCTTCAAGGACACGACCCGCATCGCAGCGGGCAGCCCGGACCTCTGGACCGGCATCTGTCTGGACAACGCGGATGCACTCTCGGTCGGCATCGAGGAGCTCCGCCGCGTGCTGGGTGAATTCGAACGCATGGTTCGCGAGCGGGATGCCGACGGCGTGCGGGCGTGGCTCGAGCACGCCGCCGAGGTTCGCCGATCGCTTCCTGCGAAATGGGTCCCCGCGACAGAGGCGCTCACCGAGCTGCTTGTCCCCATCCTCGACAGGCCCGGCGTTGTGAGCGAGGTCACGGCTGCAGTCAGCCGCGCTGGATGCAACATCGAGAGCATCGAGATCGATCACCAGTCCGAGGACAGCGCGGTGCTCGTGCTCGTGCTCACCGACGAAGGCGACATGACAGGCGTCGTGACGGACCTCGAAGACCGCGGCTACCATCCGCGCCTGCAGCCGCTCGACCGCGAAAGCGGGGAGGCAGTCCAGTGAGATTTATCGCTCACCCCGCCGCAGGACCGCTCAGCGGTCGCGTCCGCGTGCCCGGCGACAAGTCGCTCTCGCACAGGGCGGTTCTCTTCGCCGCCATGGCCGAAGGTACGTCTCGGCTCGACGGCGTGCTGGATAGCGCCGACGTCCAAGCGACGATCTCGGCGGTGAGCGCGCTGGGCGCCGACGTCCGCGAGATCGGGACCGGAATCGGCGGACGAAGGCTCGACGTTCGCGGTTGGGGGACGATGGGTCCGCGCGAACCCGCCGAGCCGGTCGACTGCGGGAACAGCGGGACGACGGCTCGCATGCTTCTCGGCGTCGTCGCGAGCTGGCCCGTCTCGGTCACGCTCGTCGGTGACGAATCGCTCTCGCGCCGGCCGATGTTGCGCGTCACCGAACCACTCGAACAGATGGGAGCGACCTTCGAGACTACCGATGGCCACCTGCCCGTCACGGTACGTGGCGCGCAGCTTCGCGCCATCGTCTACGAGAGCCCCGTCGCGTCCGCCCAGGTGAAGAGCGCGGTGCTGCTCGCCGGCTTGAGGGCGGATGGCCGCACGACCGTCCGCGAACCAAGTCCGAGCCGCGACCACACGGAACGTTTGCTGCCTGCATTCGGCGTGCCCGTGGGCCGCGAACCGGCCACCTGCAGCGCTTGGGTGGACGGTCCGGCGATGCTGCACTCGCACGATTTCGCCGTGCCCGCGGATCCTTCGTCCGCGGCATTCCTCGCCGCCGCAGCTCTGCTGGTCCCCGACAGCGAGATCGTCCTCGCCGACGTGGCGCTCAATCGCACCCGCACGGGCTTTCTCCGCGTGCTGGGACGGATGCGCGCGGACCTTCACACATCCGGGGCAGGGCGGGAGTCCGACGGGCGGTTCGGCGACGAGCCGGTCGGCGACATCACGGCGCGGGGTACGGCCCGATTGCGCGGGACGGTGATCACGGCCGATGAAGTGCCCTCTCTCGTGGACGAGGTGCCGATCCTCGCGTTGGTGGCGACTCAGGCCGTTGGAACCACTCGGTTCGAGGGCATCGGCGAACTTCGCGTGAAGGAGTCGGACCGGCTGGCGGCGATGGTCGATGGCCTCAATACCCTCGGCGCTTCGGCGGAAGCCGGCGAGGACTGGCTCGAGGTCACCGGACCGACTCCGCTTCGAGGCGCGACGCTCGACAGTCTGGGAGACCATCGTCTTGCCATGACGTGGGCGATCGCCGGTCTCATCGCGCAAGCGTCCGTCACCGTCGACCGATTCGAGGCCGTTTCGGTCTCGTACCCCTCTTTCTCAGAGGACCTGACATTGCTGACCGGAGTCACGAGCGGCGACACAACCGACGACGCGACCGACGTTGCGACCGAAGATCCGTCCGGCGGCACATCGGTGATTTGATCCCGTCCCCATCTGACCGCACCTGTCCGGCCCGGCACCCGAAACGAACGCCTCTGCAGGACGGGTTTCACGAGTCGTGACGAGCACGTACACCCAGCGTGCAATGGTAGAATGACCCCTCACGAACCGCGTCTTCACACGCACCGACGGCAGTCGATGACCACGCTTTGAGGAGCAGGCCCGGATGATCATCGCAATCGATGGCCCCGCCGCTTCGGGCAAGTCCACGGTCGCGAAGGCCATCGCCTCGCGGCTCGGTTTCGAGTACCTGGACACCGGGGCGATGTATCGTGCGGTCGCGTACCGCGCGCTGCAGGCGGGACTGGACCTCGAGGACGAGGACGCAGTGTCGCGCATCGCACGCGACGAGCCCATCAGCTTCACGCACGACCCGGAGACCGGCCTCGCAACCCACATCTACGTGGACGGCGAAGAGGTCACTGCTGCGATCCGCACTCCGGCGGTCGACCACGCTGTGAGCCCGGTCGCGAAGCTCGCGCGCGTGCGGGACGCGATGGTGTCCCAGCAACGGCAGCTCGGTCAGGGGCACGATATCGTCGTCGAGGGCCGCGACATCGGAACGGTCGTCTTTCCCGACGCGGAGGTCAAGGTGTTCCTCACCGCGTCGGCCGAGGAACGGGCGCGGCGACGCGAGATCGACCACGCCTCCACAGGACACGCGCTCGGACGGGACTCGGTGCTCGCGGCGCTCGAGCGTCGCGATCACATCGATTCGAGCAGGGAAACCTCACCGCTCGCGCAGGCCGACGACGCTCATCCCCTCGATACGACCGGCCTGACGATCGACGAGGTCGTCGACCGGATTGCGACGTTGGCGGAGCAGGCACGTGAGCGCTGAGGGCTTCACGTTCGCCCGAGTGGTCCGGGGCACGGTCGCGAAACTCGCGCTCTTGCTGTACCGCACGACCTTCGTCGGCGAGGAGAACATCCCCGCTGGCGGCGCGATCATTGCGGGCAATCACGTCTCGTATCTCGACCCGATCCTGCTCTGGTGCGGCGCTCCTCGGCACGTCCATTTCATGGCACGCTCGAACCTTTTCAAGAAGGGCGTGATCGCGTGGGCGCTTCCGAGATTGTGGTCGTTTCCCGTGAAGAGGGGAGAGCCCGACAGGGCAGCGATCGCAACGGCGACGGAGCTGCTAACGCAGGGCGACTTGGTCGGCATCTTCCCCGAGGGCACGCGCATGCGTCACTCCGGAGCCGACGCGGAACTCGGAGAGGGCCACGGGGGCGTGGCATTCATCGCGATGCGGGCGAATGCGCCGGTCGTGCCGGTCGGCATCGCCGGAACGGATCGGGCGTGGCCGCCCGGACAGCGACTTCCGAGGATTCCAAAGGTTACCATCCACTACTATGAGCCTGTGTATCCGAGCGATTTCGCCGAAGGCGGGCGCAAGGAGCGCGTGGGTGCGATGACCGCCGAGATCATGCGACGTATCGCATCCGCCAAGCGGCAAGCGGAAGAAGGCTGACGTGCACGTCGAAGTGGCCCGTCACGCGGGCGTGTGCTACGGCGTCGAGCGAGCGCTCAAGCTCGCCGAGGAGGCCGCGCAGCACGGCGTTGAGGTGCACACGCTCGGCCCGCTCATCCACAATCCACAGGCCGTTGCAGAACTGCGCGAGCGCGGCGTCGAGGTGGCGGCGTGCCTCGACGAGGCGGACGAGGGCATCCTCGTGATCCGATCGCATGGCGTGGATCCGGCGATCATCGCATCGGCCCAGGAAAAGGGGCTGGACGTCGTCGACGCCACGTGCCCGTTCGTCTCGGCTGCCCACACGTGCGCGCACGAGCTCGCCGAGGAAGGCCTGTCGATCGTGATCGTGGGCGAGGAGGACCACCCCGAAGTCGAAGGCATCATGGCTCACGCGGGTGGCTCGGCAATCATCGTCCAGCGCGCGGAAGACCTTCCGGACCGGCTGCCGTCGCGCAAGATTGGCGTGGTCGTCCAGACCACGCAATCGCTTGCGCGCCTGGCTGAGATCGTGACCGCGCTTCTGCCGAGGGTGAGCGAGCTGCGCGTGTGCAACACCATCTGCAGCGCGACCGCCAAGCGACAGCTCTCGGCCGAGGAGCTTGCGCGCACCGTCGACGTCATGATCGTCGTCGGCGGCCACAACTCCGGGAATACGACGCGTCTGGCGGAGATCTGCACCGCCGTGAACCCACGCACCCACCACGTCGAGACGGCAGCGGAGCTGGATCGGCATTGGTTCTCGGGCGCCGAGAGCGTCGGGGTGACAGCGGGTGCATCGACGCCCGACGAGGCGGTGGCAGGTGTCGTCGCCGCCATAGAGGCGATGGGGTAGCCGACGATGCCCGACAAGAGAGACCCGTTCGATCTCTACCGCCCGCTCCATCCGGCCGCCCCTGCGGGCCACGCGCCCGCCACACCCGGGGAGCCGCATCCGGCCGTCATCGCGTCCGTGGATGCCAACAGCCCCGCCGCTGCCGGAGGCTTGAAGCCGCGCGACGAGATCGTGCGCGCGAACGATGTCGTGCTTCGCGACATCATCGACTGGCGCTGGTACGCCGACGGCCCCGGGGTGTCCTTGGAGCTTCGAAATCCCGTCGGTCACGAGCGCACGGCCGTACTGGGTCGCTCGCCCGGTGAGAGCTGGGGCATCGAGTTCGAGCACCTCGTCTTCGATTCGGTGAAGACGTGCAGGAACGACTGCGCGTTCTGCTTCGTGAGCCAGCTCCCGAAGGGGCTTCGCCGACCGCTCTACGTCCGCGACGATGACTATCGGCTCTCCTTCCTGCAAGGCAACTTCATCACACTCACGAACCTCGTCGAGAAGGACATCGAGCGCATCGACGAGCAGCACCTTTCGCCGCTCTACGTTTCGCTGCACTCGGTCGATCCCGTCGTGCGTAGCCAGCTCGTGTGCGCGCGCCAAGATGATGCCCTCGCACGCTTCGACCAGCTCGTGGAACTCGGCATCGAGATGCATGTGCAGATCGTGCTCGTCCCGGGAGAGAACGACGCCTCCCGCCTCGATCAGACGCTCACGTGGCTCGCGATGCACGAGGGCGTGCCGTCGGTGGGCGTCGTCCCGGTCGGCTTCACGAAGCATCAGGACACGTTCTGCCGCTCCTACGAGAACGCGCGAGACGCCGCGGCGGTCATCGACCAGGTCGAGCCATGGCGCCAAGCCATGCGCCGACGCGACGGCATCTCGTGGGTCCATCTTGCCGACGAGTTCTACGTCAACGCCCGCAGACCCGTCCCCGCGCCCCACACCTACGACGGCTATCCGCAGTACGAGAACGGTATCGGGCTCGTGAGCACGTTCACCGAGGAGTTCTCTGCACGTGCCGAGGACCTGAAGGCAGCGGCGGATGCCTGGCGCGCCGAGACACTCGCTCCGAGCCATACGCAAGACTTCATCACTCTCGTGTCGGGCACGATGTTCGCGCCCGTATTGGAGGGACTCGTCTCCGATCTGGGCCTCGATGACGTGCTCCGTGTCATAGCGGTCCAGAACCACTTCTTCGGCGGCAACGTGGGCGTCACGGGACTGCTCACCGACGCGGACTTGAGCGCAGCGATCCGCTCCGACGAGAGCACAGGCGTCTACCTGCTGCCCGACGTCGTCGGAAACGCCGATGGTGTCACGCTCGACGACGTGCCGCTAGACGACATCGCCCCGCGAACGGGTCGGGACGTGCGTCTGGTATCCTCTGACGCCGCCGGTTTGGTGGACGGCATCCGAAGCGCGGTCGACAGACCGCCGTCGCAAGGACCAAGGAGCAGGTGAGCGCTGTGGCGCTACCGATCGTGGCCGTCGTCGGCAGGCCTAACGTAGGCAAGTCGACGTTCGTGAATCGCATAGCGCAAGCGACCGAGGCAATCGTGCACGAAGCGCGGGGTGTCACTCGCGACCGCTCGTATCACCGTGCCGACTGGAATGGCAAGGACTTCCTGCTCATCGACACCGGCGGCATCGAAACGGGCTCGATCGACGAGTTCCAGACCTCGATCAAGACCCAGGCGATCATGGCTACGCAAGAAGCCGACGCGATCGTGTTCCTCGTCGACGGCAAGACGGGGCTCACCGCCGAGGACGAGCAGGTCGCACGCATGCTGAAGCGCGCCGACAGGCCGGTCTTCCTGGCCGTGAACAAGCTCGACACGCCCGGCCGGGAGGACGAGACGTTCGAGTTCTGGAATCTCGGCCTCGGGCAGCCATGGCCAGTCTCGGCGACGCACGGCCACGGTACGGGAGACATCCTCGACGAGATCGTGGCGGTGCTACCCGACGTCGAGCCCGAGGTGGATGAGAACGTCATCGACGTCGCGATCATCGGCCGTCCGAACGCCGGCAAGTCGTCGCTTCTGAACAAACTCGCGGGTGCCGAGCGCGCCATCGTGAGCGAGGTTGCAGGCACGACCCGCGATGCGATCGACACGCTCGTGCAGCGCGATGACCGCACGTATCGTCTCGTGGACACGGCCGGCATCAGACGCGCGGCCAAGATCGAACAAGACGTCGAGTACTACGGCTTCGTACGCGCCATGCGGGCGATCGACCGCGCGCACGTGGCATTGCTCGTCATCGACTCGCTCATCGGGCTCACCGACCAGGACCAGCGCGTCGCACGCTTCGCCGAAGAACGCGGCTGCGCGATGATCCTGCTGCTCAACAAGTGGGACGCGGTGGAGACACTCGAGGCCAAGGAAGACCTCGTCGAGCGCATCGGCGACCGTATGGGGTTCGTCGGCTACGCACCGATCATCCGCATCAGCGCCCTGACCGGCCGAGGTCTGAACCGCATCTTCGATGCGATCGACCTAGCGTACGAGAACTACACCAAGGAGATCACGACGAGCACGCTGAACAAGCTGCTCACCGAGCTGCGGGAGTTCGGACACACGGTCACGCATCAGAACAAGACGTTGCGCTTGCGCTACGCGACCCAGACGCGCGTGGCGCCACCGGGCTTCACGTTCTTCGCGAATCATCCGCAGCTCGTCGACGACAACTTCAAGCGCTACCTCGAGAATCGCATGCGCGAAGCGTTCGACTTCACCGGAACGCCGATCATTCTCAAGTTCCGCAGCAAGGACTAGCGGGCGGTCACTGGCGTGTCTCTGACCCCCGAACAGGCCTTCGCCGGCTTCCTCGTCGTTGCGTCTCTCGCCGAGGCCTACCTTATCGGCGCTATCCCATGGGCGCTCATCGTGGGGCGCAAGGTCTACGGCATCGACCTTCGCCAAGAAGGCTCGGGCAACCTCGGAGCCACGAACGTCTTCCGCGTGCTGGGCCCCAAAGCCGCCATCGCTGTCGCCGCGCTGGATATCGCCAAGGGTGCGTTCGCCGTCGGGCTCGCGTGGCTGCTCGTCCCGCCCACGCCCTACCCCGTCTTGCACGACTGGGTGCTCGTCGGCGCGACGCTCGCGGCCATGCTCGGCCACTCGTACTCGCCCTACATCAAGTTGCGAGGTGGCAAGAGCATCGCCGTCGCAGCGGGCGGGCTCCTCATTCTCACGCCGAAGGCATGGCCGATCCTGCTGATCACATTCATCGTGATCATTGCACTCACTCACTACGTCTCCGTCGCGTCGATCACGATGGCGATCGAATACCCGCTCCTCGTACTCTGGCTCTATGGCGACCAGACACCCATCGTCATCTTCTCCTTCGCGGCCGCCGCGATGGTGCTCTGGCGACACCGTTCGAACATGGCGCGTCTCGCACGCGGCGAAGAGCCTCGGGTAGACTTCAGGAATGCAGGCCAACGGGCGCGCGAGATGGCTCATCGGGCGCGCGTGGACGGCGACGCACACGGCGACGCGATGAACGGCAAGGAGTCGCAGGGACGCGACAGCGGGGAGTAGCGTGCGCATCTCGGTCATGGGAGCAGGCTCGTGGGGAACGTCGGTGTCGTGGCTCCTGGGCGGGAAGGGCCACGACGTTTCGCTCTGGTCTCGCGAAGTCGAGATCGCCGAGGCGATCAACACCGAACACCGAAACCCCCTCTACATGAAGGACATCTCGCTCCCGGCGACCGTAGCAGCCACCTCTGACATCGAAGAGGCCGTCGCGGGCGCCGAGGCGATCGTGGTCGTCACTCCGAGCGTCGGTGTTCGCGAGACCGCGCAGGCCATGAAGCCAGCGCTTCCCGAGACCACGCCGGTCGTCGTTCTCTCCAAGGGCGTCGAGAACGAAACGTTCATGCTCATGACCGAGGTCCTCGACGACGTACTCGGCCATCGCGAGCGTCTCGCGTGTCTCTCTGGCCCGAACCACGCCGAAGAGGTGGGGAAGGGCATCCCTTCGGCTACGGTCGTTGCAGCCTACGAAGAGAGCGTCGGACGACTGTTCCAGGACGCGTTCATGACGCGCTTCTTCCGCGTCTACACGAATCCCGACGTCGTCGGTGTCGAGCTTTGCGCCGCGAGCAAGAACGTGATCGCGGTCGCGGCGGGGATGTCGGATGGGCTTGGCTTCGGTGACAACACCAAGGCCACGCTCATGACGCGCGGGCTTGCCGAGATGAGCCGCCTCGGTCGCGCGATGGGCGCGAATCCGCTCACGTACATGGGCCTCGCGGGCATGGGCGACCTCATCGCGACGTGCACGTCGCGCCACTCGCGGAACCGCGCGCTGGGCGAGCTCGTCGCGAAGGGCGGCACGATCGAGCAGTTCCGCGAGCAGACGCACATGATCGCCGAGGGCGCGTTCGCATGCATCTCCGTGGGCGCGCTCGGCGAGCGCGAGGGCGTGGAGCTGCCCATCACCGACCAGGTCCGCGCGGTTCTCTACGAGGGAGCGTCGCCGGAGGATGCCGGCTACTTGCTCATGGGACGAGACGCGCGCGACGAACTGCACGGACTCGGCCTGGTGGACGACTTCAAGAACCTCTACGGCGACGAGGAGGACTCGTGGGCGACAAGGTGCTGATGGCTCCATCGATTCTCTCGGCGGACTTCACCCGTCTTGCCGAGGCGGTCGAGATCATCGAGGCAGGCGGGGCCGACTTCATCCACGTCGACGTGATGGACGGGCACTTCGTCCCGAACCTCACCATCGGCCCGCCGGTCGTCAAAGCGCTCAAGCGCGTCGTCACGCGTCCGCTTGACGTGCACCTCATGATCGACGACGTCGACCGCACCATCGGCTGGTACCTCGATGCCGGTGCCGACTGGGTGAGCGTGCACCCCGAGGCGTGCTATCACCTGCACCGCGTCGTACAGGCGATCCACGACGCCGGCGCCAAGGCGGGCGCGGCACTCAATCCCGCGACGCCGATCGAGACCGTGCGCGACGTGCTCGGAGACCTCGACTACGTGCTGCTCATGAGCGTGAACCCCGGCTTTGGCGGGCAGGAGTTCATCCAGGCGACGGTGGGGAAGGTGCGTCGGCTCGCTGAGATGTGCGCCGTCGAAGGCGTATCGCCGACTCATCGAGGTGGACGGCGGCATCAACACGGTCACGGGAGCGATGGTCGCCGAAGCTGGTGCGCGGATGCTCGTGGCGGGGAATGCGGTGTTCTGCCAGAACGACCCGGTCGCGGCGATGAATGAGATCCGTGAGGCGGCGGAACTCGCGAGGTAAGTCGGACAACGGGCCTCGAACAGACGCCCACGCTAGACTGAATCAACGAGCGCCGTGCCGACGCTCATCGGCAAAGCCAGCCGCACTTCTGACGGGCACGCGAACCGAAGGGGAGCTGGACCCAGCGCGACGGTGAATCAATAGCCGGATCGGCCGCATGACAGCCCGCGCGGGGCACCCAGCGGCCACCTGTGGAAGGTGGTCGAGATGGTGCCCTTGGACGGTGTTGTAGTGGCGCCGAAGGACGCCGGGCCGGCGAGAGTGGCTTCGGGTTCTCCCCCAGGAACAGATGCCCGTCGTACTCGCCGCGGGGTCTTCGCGAGGCTGGTTCGAGGGGAGAACCCTTGTCGCATGGTCTCCTTGCCGCATCGCTCAGGGCGTCACCGTTCGCGAGGCGGCCGAGACCCTCGAAGATGCCTTCGACGCGACACGCCAATGCATGGCGGTTGCGCTGCTGCCATACGACGGCACCGCTACGGTCGCACACTACGGGGGCGGCCTCGTCCTTACTGATCGGGGGTGGCGTGTCTGGGGCGACCTGAACGCGGAGGACGTGCCGTCGCTCGGAGAATGGTGTTGCACCGACCCTGCCTCCTGACCGCGCTCTTGCCGGCCGCGTCAGTGCGGACATGAGCCGCGTTGGGTTTCGTCGTGCGGTACGCAGCGTAGGGGAGGCGATCGAGCGCGGCGACGTATACGTGTTGAACCTCACGTATCGTCTTCGAGGCGAGCCGACCGTCAGCCCGGAGGAGGCGTTCAGCGCCCTTCTGACGCGTGCAAGCGCCGACATGGCAGCGTTCTGGCGGATACCCGGTCTGACCGTAGCGTCTGCATCGCCTGAGAGATTCGTTCGCGTCGCGGGCGAGCAGATCGAGGTGTGCCCGGTGAAGGGCACTCGTCCGCGGGCCAACGGCGCTGCGGACGTCTCCATGGCCACGCAACTCGCCTGCTCTGACAAGGAACGGGCGGAGCACGTCATGATCGTGGATCTTGAGCGAAACGACATCGGGAGAGTCTGTGTTCCCGGTACGGTTTCTGTCGACCCGCTGTTCGAGATCGCGTCCACGCCCTACTGCCACCAGATGGTCTCTACGGTCTGCGGCCAAAGACGAGCGGACGCCACGCTCTGGGACGTGCTCGAATCGACCTTTCCGTGCGGTTCCGTCACAGGCGCACCGAAGATCGCCGCCATGCGCGAAATCGCTGCACTCGAGACGTCCTCCCGTCGAACCTACACAGGATCACTCGTGGTCGCGATACCGGGTGAGCTGGACTCCTCGGTGCTGATTCGCACCGCCGAGTACACCGACGACCAGGTGTCATGGGGCACCGGGGGCGGTGTCACGATCGACTCCGATCCGGCAGACGAGTGGCTGGAGACGCTGTTGAAGGCCGCGCCATTCCTCGGCGATGGTCTCCCAGACGAGTCGCTGCGAGAGACATGCCGGGTCGTCCGAGGCCAGGTACCTCTGTTGTCTCGACACCTCGCCCGACTGGCTGCCGGTGGGTGCGGTCCACGCGTACTCGCGCGGGTGCGCGAGGAGGTCGCCGCGTGTACGGCAGAGTACGCTGGCGCTCCCTACGGCCGATTGTCGGTGACCGTCGATCCGCGCGGACACGTGACGGCGTTGGTCACGACTGCCTCGTCGTCCCTCGATGTGCCGGGCGGTCCGACGTTCGCACCAGTGTTGTGTGTACCACCCCACCTGCCCGCGGGCGCTGCAAAGCCCGCGGAACGGAGCGCATGGGACGACGCTCAGATGCGGGCGTCGGAGGCGGGTGCGCAGCAGGCGGTGCTCTTCGACGCAGAGGGTTTCGTCATCGACGGTGCAACCGCGAGTGTGTGGGTCCGCGCCGGCCAGCGTCTCCTGACGCCCGTCGCGCCTCCTGCAGTCGCCGGTATTGCGCGAGACGTCGTTCTCGAACACGCCATCAACTACGGATTCGTCGCGGAAGAGACGCGATTCGACATCGAGCTCCTGGCGCGTGCCGACGAGGTCTTCTTCAGCAACGCGGTGGCGGGTGTCGTGGCTGCCCGCGGCAGGGCCGGCGCCGCGTCACATGAACTGAGTTCGCTCTTCCGCGTGCTCTTTGGCTTGCTGGATTCCGACTAGAATGGGGCCTTCGCGGGATCGTAGTACCAGGTTTCCCTCTCGATCTTGCCGTCGGCTACCTCCAGGGTTGTGACGCCGACGACCTGCGCGACTCTTTCAACGTCGGTGCGCGTGCCATCCGCGGTCCAGAACACGACGGCCCAGTCGTCGCCCACACGCGTCCGCTCGATGGTGAGATCGAAGTCGGGTGTCGCCAGAAGTGCGCTCAGTGCGTCTTCGATCTCACTGGTTCCTTCGTAAGTTCTGTCAGAAGCCGCATCGTGCAGCACCGCGTCGGAAGCGTAGAGGGGCATAAGGACTGGCACGTCTTTGGGGGTGTCGAGTCCCGCGTACGCCTCGGCGTATGCTTCGGTCACAGCCGTTACGCTCCGCTCGCCGCGGTTGGCGACCCACAACCCGGCGACGAACGTCGCGCCGAGAGCCACCAAGACCGCCAATAGCGCGAACAGCCATCTTCTGCCGCGAGGTTTGCGCACCGCGTCATCCATCGTCTCGGCCTTTCGTGGAGGAACCCTCACGTACGTGAGTATTCCCGCCCTTCCCTGCAGAGAACACGCGCCCAGCGTGAGTACGGCCGGCACACGCACACTCCAAGTCCGGCCGAGGTGCTGACCCCCACATCGACACCGACTCGCTGCGGCAGCTAGGGTAACGTGGATTGGGAACGCACAGGGCGCGGGTAACGCGCCGCGGAGTCTGCACGATCTGCAGATTCAAAGCCGCGAATCGAGGTGTCGCTGAGCATGCGTGTCTCCGACCGAAGCCAACTATCCATTCGGACGGCGCAGAGGACCGACTTCCCAGAGATCCTGCGGCTCAACGTCGAGTGGGCCCATTTCACCAGCCACTTGGACGGGTCCACGCTCGAGCGCCTTCACTCCCAGAGTCCGTATCACCGCGTTGTGGAAACGAACGGGCGGGTTGTCGCATTCCTGCTGGCACTCCGCGAGAGTGCGGCGTACGACAGCCCCAACTACCGCTGGTTCCAGGACAGGGGCGGGGTCTTCCTCTACGTCGACCGGGTGATCGTCCACGAGGCTATGCAGGGAACCGGCATCGCCGCGATGCTCTACGACGATCTCCTCGCGTTCGCGAGAGATGAGGGGGTCGGCCGCATCGTGTGCGAACTGGACATCGCTCCGCCCAACGAGGTGTCGCGCAGGTTACACGACCGGTACGGCTTCAGGGAGGTAGGCACACAGTTGGTCGCCGGCGGCACCAAGCGTGTCTCTCTTCGCGAACTCGTGGTTTGCCAAGCCCACTGACGAGTGTATCGAGCTGACAAGCCGGGCGGAATGCGGCTACGCTCCGTCCGAGGCCACGCGGCGCCTCGGCTGTAAGTCGAACGCCGAACGCCCACCGCAGCGACACGGGAGGTCCTTGTGAATCGCGTAGATGATGCGGCAAGACTCTTCACTGAGCGCAACTCCTGCTCTCAGGCTGTCTTCGCGGCATACGCCCCGTCTTTGGGGATTGGCTCGTCCGAAGCCCTCAGCCTCGCCTCCGGCTTCGGGGGTGGGATGCACGTGGGTGGGACGTGCGGGGCCGCGACGGGGGCCGTTCTCGTACTCGGGGTGAGATATGGCGGCGAGGACTGTGGCGCGGATCGCAAGGCGGTCATGGCTGCGGTCGAATCGTTCTACGCACGGTTCCGAGAGCGGGTCGGCGCGACCGACTGTCCCACCATCCTGGGGTGCGATGTCCGCACTTCACAGGGGATGGACACCGTCCGAGAACAGGGGTTGCGGGAACTCCTCTGCCTTCCGGCGGTGCGGGCAGCAGCCGAGATCCTCGAGGAGATGCTCGCGACGACCCAGCCGGAGGGCATCGAGTGACTTCCGCACGCCTTGTCGTCCGCGCGTGCACGCCCGACGATGCTTCGACCCTCGCGGAGCTTGGCGCTCGCACGTTCTCGGACACGTTCGCCGCCGACAACATGCCCGCCGACATGGCAGCGTACCTGACCTCGTCCTTCTCGGCGGCCATCCAGGCACGTGAGATAGCGGATCCCGCGACGACGTTTCTGTTGGCCGGCATCGATGACGAGGCGGTCGGTTACGCGCGGCTTCGCTCGGGGCCGGCACCGGAATGCGTCGTCGGGAAACGACCCGTCGAGATCGTGCGGTTCTACGTGGACGCACCATGGATTGGACAGGGTGTGAGCGCCGTGCTCATGCAAGCGTGTCTCACGCGCGCGCTGGGAGATAACCACGACACCGTGTGGCTCGACGTATGGGAGCGGAACCCGCGGGCGATCGCGTTCTATGCGAAATGGGGGTTCTGCGTGGTCGGCCGACAGACGTTCTTGCTCGGCAGTGATGTCCAAGACGACCTGCTTATGGCGCGTTCCTCTTCTGTCCGTTGACCGGCCTCGACGCCTGACCGCGCGGACCTCGGAATCCCCGTCACCGCCAGAAGAACCCGGTTACGCCCGCCGCCTCTCCAGCCCCTCCAGCAGCGCCAGGAGCCCTTCTTCCATGCCGCGGCTCCAATCTCCAAGCTGCGTCGCGAGCTCCGACGCCATGGGCGCCGCATCGCCGGCAGCGGCGACCGCCTCGAGATCGGGGCCGCTCCACGAGCCGCCTTGGCCGGACGAGAGCATGTACCAGCCCGCGATATAGGCGAAGATGGCGTGTGCGGCGTCGACGAGGTCCTGGCCCTCGAACCCCGCCGAGCGAAGGATCTGAAGCGGCGCCTCCAGCATCGCGAGTGACTCGGCGGTGTTGTACTGCCGACCTAGGAACAGGTAGCCCGATCTGGGATGTGCCGCGATCGCTCGGCCAGCCGAAGCCGGTCCCGACATCATCACGCTCTTCCAGTCTGACTCTGCGTTTGCCACCGGCATCGCCGGTCCGGTCTCGTCGATGATGCGCGCGAGCACGCCGTCGAGGATCGCGTCTTTGTTGGGGAAGTGGTGGTATAGCGCCATCGCCTCCACGCCCAGCGCTTCGCCAAGCCGACGCATGCTCAGACCCTCCACGCCCTCGGCATCGAGGATCTCGAGCGCCTTGTCAACGATCTTCTCCCTGCTCAGCGGCTCGCGCCCGTTCTTGCCCGGCTTCGGCGTCATCTGGCTTCTCACTTTCGTCGAAATTGGGTCTTGACTTTACGGCGTAAGGGTATAGTCTTTACGCCGTAAACTATACACCGTAAGGTCAGAGGGCGCAAGTCCTCGGCAGAAAGAGGAGGAGAGAACGATGGAGGCAACGATCTCACCGAAGGGGCGGTTCGCATGGGAGGGCCAGACCGTCGAGTATGTCGTGAAGGCCAAGGGTGTGAGCGAGCTCTCCGAGCCCAAGGACGCGTGCGAGGGACTCGAAGTCCGGGTGATCGACACGAAGCAGGTCGCCGACGGCGTCGAGGCCCGCGTCGCGGTCCAAGTCGCCAAGCCGACGTTCTTTTGAGAGAACCTGCACCTCGAGGCGCGTGACGTCTCGGGAGCGATTCAGCAGGTGCCGGTCGGGCTCATGACCGTTCCGAACTGCATGGTCGGCGGCCTCGGCGTGGTCGGCGCGCTTGCGCTCGTGGGCGCCGTCTTCGCGATCCGCTGGGGCGGCTGGGCGGGATGGACACTCGGCATCGTCGCCGCGCTCATCGCGATCGCCGGTCTTGGGTTCCTCGGCTTCAGCATGTGGGGCCGGTTCGCAGGCTTCCCGTTCGCGTTCGGCAGCTGATGGCGAAACGCCGCGGAAAGGGGTAGAACGATGAGTGGTTCAAGAACGATTCGCGTCCCTGGGGTGGGTGTCACTCCCATGAGGCAGACAGGCCTGAAGGCACTTGTCGGAAGCGGCGACAAGATCGGGCGAGCGGTGCTGCCGGTCATCGTGATCGGCGTCGTCGCCAACGTCTTGCGGCCGGAATTCTTCTCGGTAGGCGGTCCGTCGGAAACGCTCCGCCTCGTGTCTATCGGGGTTGTCGCAGTCGGCGTCGTGTTCTGGCTCTGGTCGGTCGTACTCATTCTCACCCGGGTGCCTAGACACGAACTCATCACCACCGGCCCTTACGGGCTCGTGAAACACCCGCTGTACACGGCCGTCGGCCTGCTCGTGGTCCCGGCGTTCGGATTCCTGCTGAATACGTGGCTCGGCCTCGCCGTCGGCGTCGTGCTCTATCTCGCGTCGCGTCGGTATGCGCCCGCCGAGGAGGACTCGCTCGCGTCTGAGTTCGGCGCCGAGTGGGATGCCTACACCGCGCACGTGAGACTGCCGTGGGTGTAGGGGACAGTCAAACGGCGGCTGCGGTCGCGGCAGCCGCCAAGCGGAGGTGTGTGTGATGAAGGTGACGGTTCTTCTGGGCAGTCCGCACAAGGGAGGGGCGACGGAACGGGCCTCTCGGCGGTTCCTCGATCACCTTGAATCCTTTGGCGACGTCGACGCCGAGATCGTCTCATTGAGCGACTACGACATCGGTGTCTGCAGAGGGTGCAAGACGTGCTTCGAGAAGGGCGAAGAGCGCTGTCCGCTCCACGACGACCGCGACGTGCTCATCGACAAGATCGCCGCCTCCGACGGTGTGGTCTTCGCTGCGCCGAGCTACTCGTTCCAGGTCGCCGCGACGATGAAGATCTTCCTCGATCGGCTCGGCTACCTGTTCCACAGGCCACGCTTTCACGGCAAGACCTGCACGTCGATCTCCTGCTTCGGCATCTTTGGCGGGGGAAAGCTCACCAAGTACCTCGACTTCGTCGGCGGCGGGCTCGGCTTCAACGTCGTGAAGGGGAGCACCATCCGCACTCTCGAGCCGATGAGCGACACCGCCCTCGCGAAGATGGACCGCGCCCTGGCGACACAGGCTCGCGCCTTCCGCAAACGGATGCTCGGGCGTGCATATCCGGTGCCGTCGCTCGTCCAGCTCCTCGTGTTTCGGGCGGGCCGGTCGGGAATGAAGGCCAATCTCGACGAGCGCAGCCGCGACTTCCGCTACTACCGCGATCACGGCTGGTTCGAGTCGGACTACTTCTACCCGACGCGTCTGGGGCTTCTCAAGAAGGCCGCGGGCGCGGTCTTCGACCGTATCGGTGCAGCGATGTAGATGTGGAACCATTGATATTCGCACCGGGTCCGGGTGTTGATCGCCAGGCGCACCGCGCACTCGAACGCTCCTGAATGGTGAGCGGCGACGCGGGTATAGTCTGAGCACGGACCAGTCGACGCCTTCAACACGTACCCGCTACACAGCCTGGTTACGCCGCACATGGCAGCTGTCCCGCGGGCGATGGGAGTCCTCATGTGCACTCGCGTCTCGCGGATCGTTTCCCTGCTGGTCGGATGTCTGGTCGCTAGCTTCCTGCTCTCGGGCGCAACCGCCCTGGCCGCGCCGATTCCACTCACGAGCGGCATGACCGTGAGCGGCATCGTCTCCGTCGCCGGGAGCACGAACGCTTACACGTTCGACACGAGCGCGGGCGACCTCGTGCTCCTCAACGTGAGAGCGCGCTCCGGCGACATCCGGCCGTATGCGACCGTTCGAACGCCCTCGGACGCCCTTTTCGAGGGCGGGTACCCATCGCCTCATTTCAGCTTCACCGCGACGGAGACGGGGACGTATTCGCTGGCGATCGGCGACCTGTGGGCCCAGGACACGGGCGAGTACGAATTCACGATCCTTACCGTCCCGGGTGCGTCGTCCGTGCCCGGCGACACAAACGGAGGCCCGATCGCCTCGGCCGAGACGGTCCTCGGGACCGTCAACGCCCAGACGGACATGGACGCGTACACGTTCTCAGGCACGGCGGGACAGCGCGTGATCGCGCCCGTGGCCGCCTTCCCAGGGCCACTCAACCCGCAACTGATTCTCGTATCGCCGACCGGTACCCAAAGCCCCGCCGATACGGGCGGCACGATCAACGCCGTGCTCGAATCCAGCGGCACGTACATCGCTCGTGTTGAGGCGCTCTCAACGAGTTCACCGGCGATGACGGCTTGACGCTCGTCACGTTCCCGGGCCACGGTAGACGCCGACGACCCGGACGGAGGTCTGCTAGCGCCGGGCCAGAGAGAGTGCGGAGCGTCGGCGTGTCTCGGATATCGACGTGTATACCTTCACGGGCGCTCCTGTCGACGTCGTCACAGTTGAGGCCGACTACGTCGCAGACAGCGCGGTGCCACAGGTCGGGCTCGTCGCCCCTTCGGGCGCCTCAGCCCTTGACGGACCTGAGGCGGAGCCTGCGAACGTCAAGCTGGAGGAGAGCGGCACATATACGATCGTCGTCTCCGACTGGGGCAGCCGTGGCACCGGCAAGTACACCATCTCCGTGCTGCTGAACGCTCCGGAACTCACGCTCGCAAGGTCGGCGGCGTCGGTGAAGTACGGCAGCGCATGCCGTCTGACTGGCACCCTTAGCGACGATTCGAGCCCGATATCCGGGACGCTCATCACGCTCGAGTCGTCCACCGACGGGAATCGGTTCTCGGCGGTGCAAACGGCGACAACGGACTCGCTAGGGCACTTCGCCTTCACGGTGAAGCCGACGAGGAAGACCTGGTATCGAGCGCGTTCCGCAGCCACGGATAGTGTCGGCCCCTCGCGCAGCGCTCCGGTGGCTGTGTCCGTCGGCGCATTCGTCGGGAAGCCGGTCGTGCCCCGAACGGTGAAGAGCCGCGTCAAGTACTCGTTCTACGGCTACCTCAAGCCGCGGAAGGCGGTCGGCAGCTACCCCGTGAAGGTCCAGGCGTTCGTGCTGCGGGGTGACAAATGGCGGTCGGCCGGGGTCTTTAAGGCCCGGGCGTCCAACTACTCGACGTACACCAAGTACGCCGTCAAGGCGTCGCTTGTCGGCAAGAA
Organism: uncultured Actinomycetes bacterium; assembly: GCA_963725795.1. Taxonomy (GTDB): domain Bacteria; phylum Actinomycetota; class Coriobacteriia; order Anaerosomatales; family CAVRZR01; genus CAVRZR01. Next base: position 269,753 of record CAVRZR010000002.1, read on the forward strand.
CAGGGAACAGTGGCGTCTCCGCGCGTACTTCGTCGGCGACGCTCAAAACATCGCCACCTACTCCGGATACACGAAATTCACCATGAAGCGCTGACCGGCAGGTCTTGGTTTGGCCGGCACGTCTGCTCGGCAAGGAACCTCGCATGAACCTATGGAGAACGGAGTTGGAGATGACCAAGGCCATCAGATACACGCTGTTCGTCGTGTGCACGCTGCAGCTTGTCGCGGCAGCTGCATTCGCATTCCAAGTCAGCTCAGTGGTGTCGTTCTGGCCGTTCCCGGGGACGACGCCGCTCACGTTCATCTTCGTCGCGTCCTTCTTTGCAGCCGCGGCCGCGTCCACGCTCTGGGTCGCGATCACGCAGCGCTGGGCGGGCCTGGCGGGGGTCGGCCTCGACTACGTCGCGATCCTCGCGCCGATGTCGATCCTCGCCTTCCGGCTTGGCTCTGCAGGCGGGGACTCGGGATTTACGACGCTCGGTGTCGCCTCACTCGTCGGCGTGCTCTTCGGCCTGGCCATGTTCGTCTGGGCCATCCGCATCCCGCTTGACCGGACGGTCGCGATGCCCCGCCCGGTGAAATGGTCCTTCGGCATCTTCATCGTGGTGCTCGTGCTCGTCGCATCACGCCTGATCGTGAAGACCCCGAATATCATCCCGTGGAAGATCACGCCGGATCTTTCGTCGCTCATAGGGTGGATGTTCCTCGGCGCGGCGATCTACTTCGCGTACGGGCTGCTGCGACCGTCCTGGGATAACGCAGGCGGTCAGCTGGCCGGGTTCCTCGCCTACGACGCGGTCTTGATCGTCCCATTGCTCATGCGCATACCGGTCGCTCCGGCCGAGCAACGCCTGGGCCTCTACGTCTACATCGCCGTGGTGGTCTACAGCGGGCTCGTCGCTACCTACTACTTGTTCCTTAACCCTGCGACGCGCCTGTTCGGACACCCCGAACGCATGCCGGCCGCGACAGCGTAAGCGAGTGACGTCGCCCGAGGGTCGCGTCGCGAGCGCGCTAGCTCGACGCGCCGCGCCCGACGTACCTGATCGCAAGGATCGCCAGGTCGTCTGTGAGGCTTCCGCCCGCGAACTCGCGGACGGCGTCAAGGACAGAGTCTGCGATCGCCTGCGCCGTGGCGCTTCCGGCCGACGCGTCGACTATCTCCCGCAAGCGCTCGGAACCGAAGAACTCGCCCTTCGCACGAGTCTCGAGCACGCCATCGGTGTAAAGAACGAGGGTGTCACCGGGTTCGAGAGTGAGCTCCCACGGGGCGCAGGGTGCTTCTGAGCTGATCGCCAGGGGAGGACATCGCATGCCGTCAGGGGGCCTGATCTCGTCCCGGCCCGCGACGAGCGGATCGGGATGGCCGAAGATCGCGATCCTCGCGCTGCCGTCCGTCGTGTCCAGCACGCCGAACGCTGCCGTTACGAACTCGCTTTCCCCGAGCTGGCGAACGAGGGCGTTGCTTGCCCGCTGGAGCACGAGACCCGGCTCCGGTTCCACGTACGCGAGCGCCCGCACGATGCTCCGCGTACTTGCGTTGGTCGCCGCGGCGGCCAGTCCTCGGCCAGCCACATCACCGACCAAGAAGGCAAGACGCGTGTCGTCGAGTGCAAAGAGGTCGAAGAAGTCGCCGCCGATCCTGCCGGGGCCTGGCGCGGGCACGTACACGTGACCGACATCGACTCCCGTCACGCCCTCGGCCGCGGAGGCCATGCTCGTCTGCAGTGCCTCGGCGATCTCGTGTTCGCCGGCGTACGAGAGCGCGTTCTCGACAGCAAGCGCAAGCGAGGACGTGACCTTTCGCACGAAGTCGATCTCGTCGTCGGTGGCGGCGTGCGGTCCGTGCAACCAATGAAGTCCGAGAGCTCCGATGGGTTGACCGCGAAGCGCCAGAACGTTGGCCAGTATCGCCCGCACTCCGGTTGCCTCCACCAGCTTGGGGCTGGCGTAGGGACTGTCGGCGGTGTCGGCTATGGACAGCGGCATGCCGATCTCCCAGGACCGGAAGATATGCCGCCCGCTGTCGCGGTCGAGCGTGATGCCGTCGAGTTCGCTTCCCGAGTAGCCCCAGAAGTACTTCGGCCTGAAGCGGTCGCCTTCAAAGACTCCCAGCACCGCGGCATCGGCACGGAGGATCGAGCCGGACATCTCGACGACGCGCCGGAAGATCTCGTCTGAGTCCAGGGTCGAGTTGATGGCGGCGTCTATCTCGTTCAGTCCCTCGGAGAACCGATGTGTCTCTCTCAGCGCCGCCTCACGCTTGGCGAGCTCGCCGAACAGCGCCTCGTAGGGCCTCTCAAGGACCACATCGATGAGCGCCCGGTAGAGAAGATAGAACGAGAGCAGGTACGTCAGGTGGCCGAGCATGTTCGTGATGCCGTAGACGTCCGAGTACGTGGTGAACAGCAACTCGGCCAAGATCGAGGTGGCGAGCGCGCCGACGAGCAGTCTGAAGACATCGGCGGGAAGGACCGCCCGCCTGCGCCAGAGCAGCCCGAGCGCCAGAGCGAAGCCGCCGACGATCGCGTACTCGGACGTCACCTTGAATGCGGTGAGGCCGCGTCCTTCGATGAATGCATGCGGAAAGACGTCCACGAAAATGGAGGCGACCAAGATCAGGGCAAGGGCGCTGAAGGCGGCTAACCACGCGAGCTGCCTTTCGAGCCGTCTGCCTGCGAAGGCTGGCGCCACGAGGAAGCCCGCGACTGTGATGTACCTGCTCACGAGCCACAGCTGCGTCGGCATGTCGGTTGTGTGAGCGGGGATCACCGGCATGCCGCGATAGGTAAGCGCGTGCAGGAGCGTCACCACGGCGATCGGCAGAGCCGCCATGCCCAAGAAGGTGAGATAGCCGTTCGTCGAGACCCTCGACGTGTGCCATGCGATCGCGAACATCGTGGAAAGCACGACGACCACGGCGACCTCGATGATGAGATGAAACGCCACGTAGTCGATCCGGGAGATGGCAGCGAGTGCGCCGCCGACGGCGACGCACACGAGGATCGTCGCCCACGCGCCTGTGCGGCGGCGTGGAGATTCGTCCGCGCCCAAGCCAGCGATCCCCGACCTAGCCCCGGTGCGAGCCGGCACGGAGGCGGATCGGTCCGGTTCGGCCTCGGCTGATTGGGGGCTGCTGCTCTCCATGTGGCTCCCTGCGGCTTGAACTCGATGCAGACGTAACACCTTGCTCGACTGGGAGAATTCTACACGCGCGCCGGTCGCACGCATGGCACGCCCGCCAAATGCGCTATCATACGTATCGCTTTCTTCAGGGCGGGGTGAGATTCCCCACCGGCGGTGATAGCCCGCGAGCCCCGCGAGGGGTTGACCCGGTGAGATTCCGGGGCCGACGGTCACAGTCCGGATGGGAGAAGGAAGGTTCGTCGAGCCGGTGCGGCTGTTCAGTGACGTATCCCTGCGCGTGTCAGACCCTTGGCTTCGCCGTGCGTGGACTCTGGCCGAAGCCGGCCGCGGCACAACCTCACCGAACCCGCTCGTCGGTTGCGTCCTCGTCCGGAACTCAGAAGTGGTCGGGGAGGGCTTTCACGAGCGTGCCGGGGGTCCGCATGCCGAGGCAGCCGCCCTCGCAGCCGCGGGTGCGTCCGCCCGAGGAGCCACTGCCTACGTCACGCTCGAGCCATGCGCCCATCACGGGCGCACGCCCCCGTGCACGGACGCTCTACTCGAGGCGGGCGTGGCGCGTGTTGTAGTGGGTATGCGCGATCCCAATGCGGCAGTGACGGGAGGGGGAGCCGAGATCCTCCGATCGAGTGGGATCGAAGTCACCTTCGCCGATGACCCCACTCCCTTCGCTATCCAGAACGAAGCCTGGCTCGCGTCACTGAAGACTGGCCGACCCTTCCTTCGTGTGAAGCTGGCGGTTTCGCTGGACGGCCATCCGGCCCTCGTCGCCGGGCGCCGCGCTTCCATCACAGGCGCCAGCGGCGCGACCCTCACCCGTCTCCTGCGGCAGCGTGCCGACGCCGTGCTGGTCGGCGGATCCACGACAGCGATCGACGATCCGCAGCTCACTGCGCGCAACGAAGACGGCGTGCTGGATGCGCGACAGCCCGTGCGGATCGTCTTCGTACGTGAAGAACTCCCGCCGCAAGATGCGAGCGTCTTTCGCGACCCCTCGGCCGCCTCCGTGCTGCTGACACCCGAGTCGCTCGCCGAGACGAGCCCGCGTCGCACTCCCGCAAACCGTTGAACTGATCACGTATGCCGACGATGAGGGCGTGGATGGCGCGATGAGGGCGCTTCTCGGCATCGGCCTCGTGGACGTGCTCGTTGAGGCAGGCCCCCGGCTGTTCACGGCGCTTTGGGACGCCGGCGTCGTCGACGAACTCGTATGCGTGCACGCCGGCGGCGTAGCAGGTCCTTCAGCCCCCGCCGTCTACCTGGGTGCGTCGCCGGTGGACGCGTCCGCGCCGGGCCCGGGTGCCGACGTTCTGCCCCACGCCATGGCTCCGCTCGAATGCGGCCTGGTTGGAGACGTTGCGGCGAGCGTTTGGCGCCCCGCGGAGTCGGTTCCCGGCGAGAAGACAACCGGACTCGGCATTACCGAGGCCGTACCCGATCCGGCTAGCAGTTCGAAACATCCATCGAGATCCACAAGGAGGTAGCCCGCCGATGTTCACCGGCCTTATCGAGTCTCAAGGCGTCATCACGCGTGTCGACCGCGTCGCTGGCGGAGCGCAGCTGGAGGTGTACGCTCCCGACTTCGGACGGGATATGGCAATCGGCGATTCGGTCGCCGTGGACGGCGCGTGCCTGACGGTCGCGAAGTTCATCCGGGGCGCATTCGTCGCCGACGTCAGCAGTGAGACGTTGGACCACACCACCCTAGGCGGCATCCGTCAGGGGTCGAAGGTCAATCTCGAGCGCGCGCTTCGGCTGTCCGACAGGATAGGGGGGCACCTCGTGAGCGGCCACGTCGACGGCGTTGGCACGCTCGTCCAGCGACACGTCGCCGGCAACTCCACGATCTATCAGTTCAAGGCACCGGCGGCGGTCCTGCCGTATCTGGTGCCCAAGGGCTCGGTGGCAGTCGACGGGATCTCGCTCACGGTCGCACAGATGCGAGGAGACGACTTCGCGGTCGCGGTCGTTCCGCATACAGAACGCTCGACAACGCTCGCCGAGAAGCCCATCGGTTCTCCGGTGAATATCGAAGCCGACATGCTCGCCAAGTACGTGGAGCGACTCGTAGGGCTCTACACCGGCGGTGACACGTCTGCGGGCGGTTCGGAATCGAGACGCAGCCTTGGAGAGATGTTGCGCGACTTCGGCGAGGGCAGGTGAAGCCAATGACGAACGAAGATGCAACGTATGGCGGATTCGCGAGCATCGACGAGGCGCTCGACGAGATACGCGCGGGCCGCATGCTCATCGTGGTGGACGACGAGGATCGCGAGAACGAGGGCGACTTCGTCATGGCCGCCGAGAAGATCACCCCTGAGGCCGTGAACTTCATGGCCAAGCACGGGCGCGGGCTTATCTGTCTTCCGCTTCAAGCGGAGAGACTCGAGGCGCTGCACATCCCTCCGATGACCGCCCACAACACGTCGGCGCAGGGCACGGCTTTCCACGTCTCCATCGGGGCGAAGGGCAAGATCACGACTGGCATATCGGCCGCGGATCGGGCCATCACGATCCTCACGGCCATCGATCCCGACACGCGCCCGGAGGACATTTCGATGCCGGGCCACGTCTTCCCGCTGAAAGCAAAGCCGGGAGGCGTGCTCGAGCGCGCGGGCCACACGGAGGCGGCAGTCGATCTCGCGCGCCTCGCCGGCCTGCATCCGGCCGGAGTGATCTGCGAGATCATGAATGCCGACGGAACCATGGCGAGGCGACCGGAGCTGGAGACTGTAGCTCGCGAGCACGACCTCAAGATGGTGACTGTGGCGGAACTGATCCGCTACCGGCGTCGCACCGAGCACCTCGTGGAGAGAGTCGCCACCGTGCGACTGCCGACCCGGCAGGGCGAGTTCGTCGCGCACGCGTATACGTCGCTCGTCGACGACTCGACCCACGTCGCGCTCGTCGTCGGCGACGTCGCCGGCCAAGAGAACGTGCTCGTGCGCGTCCATTCCGAGTGTCTGACCGGCGACATCTTCCACTCGCTGAGATGCGACTGTGGCGATCAGCTCGAGGAGGCCATGCGCCGCGTGCAGGACGAGGGCCAGGGCGTGATCCTCTACATTGTCGGCCACGAGGGCCGCGGCATCGGTCTTGCGAACAAACTCAGGGCCTACGAACTCCAGGAGAGCGGTCACGATACCGTGGAGGCGAACGAGGCGCTGGGCTTTCCTGCCGACTTGCGCGACTACGGGATCGGCGCGCAGATCCTCGTTGACCTCGGACTCTCATCGATGCGGTTGATGACGAACAACCCGACCAAGGTCGTCGGTCTCGAAGGATACGGGCTCAGCGTCACCCAGCAGGTGCCGCTGGAAGTGCCGGCGCGCCCCGACAACATCGAGTACTTGCGCACCAAGCGCGAGAAGCTCTTCCACACGCTCCGCCTTGCGGAGTCCGAAGGCCCCCACAGTGAAGGAGAAGCGTCATGAGCGTGTACGAAGGCAACCTGATCGGAACCGGTCTGAAGGTCGGCATCGTCGTGAGCCGTTTCAACGAGCTCTTGTCTTCCAGGCTGCTCTCGGGCGCGATGGACGGGCTCACACGTCACGATGTCGCCGAGGCAGACGTCGACGTCGCCTGGGTACCCGGTGCGTTCGAGATCCCGTTCGTCGCAAAGCGAATGGCCGAGTCGGGACGCTACGACTCCGTGCTCGCGCTCGGCGTCGTCATCCGAGGCGGCACGCCGCACTTCGAATACGTGGCCGCGGAGGTCTCGAAGGGCGTCGCCAAGGCATCACTCGACACCGGCGTGCCGGTCGTCTTCGGCGTCATCACGGCAGACACCATCGAGCAGGCGGTAGAGCGCGCCGGCACCAAGTCCGGCAACAAGGGATGGGCCGCAGCCGAGTCTGCGATCGAGATGGCGAACCTCGTCAGAACGCTGTCGGCGTAGCGCCGTTCGCATCTCACCGCCGGAGATGCCGGCGGAGATGCGCGAGCCCATTCGCCCTGCTCAGAGCAGCAAGAAGAATGGAGGAAAGCCCCGGTATCCTTGCCGAATGCCGGGGCTTCCTTGCGAATCCAGCGGGCTCTCACCACCCTGTGGCTGTCAGCCATGGACCGTCTCCGATTGTCCGCTTCGGCGAGAAGCGGATGCCCAACATAGCAGACCTCGAAGCAGCCCAACAAGCGACAATCTGTTCGATTTGATGAACGGCGCCATCCGGGTTCTTGGCGGCATCCGGGACCCGTCCGAAGGTCTCCCGAGGCTGCCCATCGGCGCACAGTGCGGACGTATCCGAGTCGGCTTGACACCCGCCGCAACGATGCTATCGTAGGCTCCGCAGATACCTTACTAGTTTAGTAGGATTTACTTTCTTCGAAAGGCATCGCCGATGCGCCTGACTGCGAAGAGCGAGTACGGCCTCTTGGCCGTGATCGACCTTGCCTGTGCATCGGCCGAACGCCCGGTGAGCGCTCGCGAGATCGCCGAGAGACGCAACATTCCGGGTAAGTTCCTCGAGCAGCTCTTCGTCTCGTTGCGCAGGGCAGGGCTCGTGAGCGCGGTCCGCGGCGCGCGCGGCGGTTTCGTACTGGCACGCGACCCGGCAACGCTCACGGTCCTCGACGTCGTCGAGGCGCTCGACGGGCCGCTCGACTCGCCGGTCTGCGACGCTGAAGCCGGTGGCGGCTGTGGGCGCGGGAACAGTTGCGCGGCGAGCTCCGTTTGGTGGCGGGCAACCTATGCATTGCGAGGAGTGCTGAGTACGACGACGATCGCCGACCTCGCGACTATGCAACGACAGCTCGACGACGCTGAACAATGTCGGGCCTGAGGGAAGAAGGAACGTGATGGAACGCGCGATCTACCTCGACTACGCGGCGACCACGCCGGTCGATCCGAGGGTGACCGAAGCGATGCTCCCGTACTTCTCCGAGCACTTCGGCAATCCGAACAGCCTCTACTCGCTGGGCCGTGACGCCTACCGGGCACTCGAGCAGGCGCGGGAAGACGTCGCGGCGGGCATCGGGGCTCAGCATCCAAACGAGGTGATCTTCACCGGCGGCGGCACCGAATCGGACAACGCCGCCCTGATCGGAATCGCGACGAAGGCGGCTCCCGATGGCGGTCACGTCGTTGTGTCCGCCTTCGAACACCACGCCGTTCTGGAACCCGCGCACTACCTGGAGAAGCACGGCTACTCGGTCACGTACCTGAAGCCTCAAGAGGACGGCCTCGTCCACACAGAGGACCTGATGGCAGCCTTGCGGCCGGATACGGTGCTGGTCTCGGTCATGCACGGCAACAACGAGATCGGCTCCATCCAACCGATAAGGGCGCTCGCCCAAGTGACACACGACGCCGGGGCCTACATGCACACCGACGCGGCTCAGACGCTTGGCAAAGAACCGTTCGACGTCGAGGACCTCGGCGTCGACGCGGCTTCCTTCTCCGGACACAAGATCTACGGCCCCAAGGGCATCGGCGTCATGTACCTCAGGCGCCGCACGCCGTTCGCGCCGTATCTTCGCGGTGGGGGGCAGGAGTTCAAGAAGCGCAGCGGCACCCAGAATGTGCCCGGCGCGGTCGGCTTTGCTTCGGCGCTGAAGCTCATGCTCGACGAGTACCCGGCCGAAGCGCCTCGACTTGTCTCGCTGAGAGACAACCTCGTGGCCGGCGTGACCTCGGCCCTGGAGAACACGGAGCCAACGATCACCACCGAACACCGCCTGCCGAATATCGCGCACCTGCTCATCAATGGCGTGGAAGGCGAGGCGATGCTCCTGCAGCTCGACGCCAAGGGGATCGCGGTGTCCACCGGCTCGGCGTGCTCTTCCGGCTCGCTGGAGCCGAGTCACGTGTTGCTCTCGATAGGCTGTCCGGCCGAACTCGCGCACGGTTCACTGCGTGCTTCGGTCGGCCGATTCACGACCGCCGAGGACGTCGACTACTTCCTCGACGTCTTCCCGCCGATAGTGGAGCGTCTGCGCGCGATGTCGCCCGTCTACCAGAAGATGTTCGGAACCAGTGTGAGCTAGAGCAATCCGGGCCGCTTGCGCCCGGCCGGTACTGCCTGTCCGCTATCTAACGTCCGCCAACCACTCATCCAGGAGAGAGACGTGCTGTACACCGAGAAGGTCATGGACCACTTCAACAACCCGCGCAACGTCGGCTTCATCGAAGATGCGGACGGGGTGGGGGAGGTCGGCAACCCGGTCTGCGGCGACGTCATGAAGATCACGATCAGGGTTGATGACGACAGGATCGACGACATCAAGTTCCAGACGCTCGGATGCGGCGCCGCGATCGCCACGTCCTCGATCGTGACGGAGATGGCGCGCGGCATGACTCTGGAGGAAGCCGTTCACATCACCAAGAAGCAGGTCGCCGACGAACTCGGAGGTCTGCCGCCTGCGAAGATGCATTGCTCCGTGCTCGCGACGGACGGTTTGAAGGCGGCGGTGGACGACTATCTCGTGAAACACGACAGGGCGCCGATCGCCGGCCCGATACTCACGAGCGACCCGCATTTCGATCCCCACGGGGACGACGACCAGTGCGATGTTGAATAGCCAGCGGCTCGGCGTCGCTGCGCACCACAGTATCACCCTAGAGTAGACGTCGAGGGCGTCGCGAACGAGTGGGGCCGGCAGGGGCACGCGCGCCAGCGATGCGCTACAATCGGTGCGACGCGACGCGCAATCAGCGTCGCCGACGAGTGGAGGAGATGCATGTCTGCACACTCTGACCCGGGCGAAGACGCCCTGCTCGATCTCGAGAGCAAGAGCAACGAGGAACTCCGTACGCTGCTCGACGAGTTGTACGAAGAGGAGCAGAAGATCTCCTACAGGCGCCGGGTGCTTCACGGCAAGATCGACATCCTCCGAGCGGAGCTCGTGAACCGAATGAAGAGCGAGCGCGAGTCCGGCGGGGATGTCATCACCGGCAGAGATGTCGACCGCCTCATCACCATCTTGGCGAGCGACCTCAGGGGAGTGTCCAGGTTCGACGTCACTGCCCCACTGGCGGACGAAGAGCTCGACCTCGGCTCTGAGGAGTGACCTGAGGTTCCGACCCGGCCGGGAGCACGCTAAGGCGGCTGGCTGCTCGGCTCCAAAGCACATGGACAGACCGCAAGGATCAGGGAGGGCTAAGTGCCGACGATCGCCGAACGCGTGAAAGCGCTGCTCGACGAGCTCGCGACCGACGAGGCGGAACAGCGCGTCGTCGAATACGTGATCCGTGAAGTCAAGAACGGGCGTCGCCTGACAGAGGTTCTGAAGGACCCGTTCGTTCGGAACCGCCTGAGCGACGAGCGAGTACACAACGTGTTGGAGAGTCCTGAGGTCCTGGACGCGCTTGAACGGCAGATCACCGAATCGTTCGAGAAGCGCGACTTCGGCTTCGGCGACTGACGAAGACTCGAAGCGAGAAGGTGCCATGAGCGAGTGCCCGGCATGCGGACGTGAGGTTGCGGCGGGTGAGGCGCTCTGTCCCGGTTGCGGGGCACGCGTGGCAGGCATCACCGAATCATTTCCGCCGATCGAGAGCAATCTCGAGGAGGCGGGCGAGGGCCTCGAGGCCGCCGAGGGACCGCTTCTCATCGTCCGCAAGGGACCCGAGCTTGGCGAGCGCTTCTACATTGACCGCCCGCGTCTGACCATCGGCCGAGATCCAGGGAGCGACATCTTCCTGAACGACGTGACCGTTTCGCGCGAGCACGCGGTCGTGACGAGCGGCGGGGGAGAGATCGCCGTGGCCGACGCCGGCTCGCTGAACGGAACGTACGTGAACGGCGTCTGCGTCGAGACCTGCCGCCTGACTTCGGGCGACGTCGTACAGATCGGCCGATTCCAGATGGTCTTCGTCTCCGGAGGCGAGCCCCTGTGAGTGCCCGTGACTACATGACGATAGGCGAGGTCGTGGATCGGCTGATCGGCGCCTACCCCGACCTGAGCATTTCCAAGATCCGTTTCCTTGAAGACGAGGGCCTGATCAACCCGGAGCGCACTCCCGGGGGGTACCGCAAGTTCACCTCGGGGGACGTGCAGCGGGTCGAGCTGGTGCTCCGACTCCAACGAGACCACTTCCTGCCCCTGGCCATCATCCGGGACAAGCTGGCCGACTACGACCGTGGACGCATCCCACCCGAGCTGCGCCAGGGCAGCGCGGCGATCGCAGAGCCCGTTGCCCTGCCGTTGGACGAAGCGGAGACCGTGCTTGTAGAGGACATCCCGACATCGCTTGGCGTCCCGGTGTCCTTCGTCCGCGAACTGGCGGACTTCGGCCTTATCGAGATCTCGAAGGGGGAGCACGGGGACGAGATAGCGCGTGGCGATACCACGATCTTGCACGCCACGTGGGACCTCCGCCGTTTCGGCGTCGAGCCTCGGCATCTGCGGATGTACGAGACTTTCGCCGACCGCGAGGCCGCTTTCTTCTCTCAGATCCTCATGCCGACGTTCATGCATCGCACCCCCGAGACCCGGCAGAAGCTGGTCGAGACGCTTACCGAGCTCACGTCGCTCACCGACGAACTCAAGGGCCGCCTTCTCAGACGAGCACTCGGCCGCGTCTTCGAGGACCTCGGCTAGGTGATGGCGCGCACGACCAGGACGACAAACCATGAGTGACGAGCAGACGCCTTCGGTCGCCGATATCGACTTCGCGCATCCGAGCGAGCGAGTCGCGGCGGAGATCCTCGATTTCTACCAGGTACGTTGGCAGTACGAGCCGACGACGTTCCCCATCGAATGGGACTCCTCGGGCAACGTGATCGCTTCATTCAGCCCGGACTTCTATCTGCCCGACTTTGATCTCTACATCGAGCTCACGACCATGAGCCAGAAGCTCGTCACGAAGAAGAACCGCAAGGTCCGCCGCCTTAAAGAGCTCTATCCCGACATCAACATCAAGATCTTCTACCAGAAGGACTTCCGTCAGCTGCTCCATCGCTTCGGCTTGGCGCCGCACGAGCAACCCCAGAAGGTGGGCGGTGGGGTTGTCATGAAGGACCCGGACGCGGAGGAGTAGTGGCGGCGCCCCCACTTCCGGAGCAATGCGAGTCGATCCTCATCACCGAGGAACGGATCGCCGAGCGCGTACGCGAGCTCGGGGCCGCGCTCACGCGAGACTACGAGGGACGCGACCTGCGACTGGTGACCGTACTGAGGGGCGGCATCGTCTTCCTGGCCGATCTCGTCAGGTCGATCGACCTTCCGCTTCACCTCGACTTCATGGCCGTGACCCCCTACGCACCCGGCCGCGGCGGTGTCGTTCGGGTGACGAAGGACCTCGATGAGGACATCTCGGGAAAGGCCGTCGTACTCGTCGAAGACGTCGTGGACACCGGCTTGACCGTCAACTACGTGCTGAGATTGCTGAGAGGCCACAGCCCGGCAAGCCTCGAGGTATGTGCGCTTCTCGACAAGGACGTTCGCCGTATCGCCGACGTGCCCATCGCCTACACGGGTTTCAAGATCCCCGATCACTTCGTCGTCGGCTACGGGCTGGATCTCAGGGGCCGCTTCCGCAACCTGCCCTACATCGCGACGCTCAAAGAAGAGGCGCTCAGCCGCAGATAGGACGGCTGTCTCGCGTGGTGCCCACTCGGGCCGTGCGCGGGGAGCAACGCTTCGACGGTACCTCGGGGACTCGCTGCGCCCGACGTATGGAGCGCCGAATGCAAAACGGCTACGCTTGCACGGCACGACCGACGACAGAGAGGAACACGCGTGGACCTCGCTTCCTACATCCGTGACATACCTGACTTCCCCGAAGAAGGCGTCGTCTTCAAAGACATCACGCCGCTCCTCGGCCATGCCGAAGCGTTCAAGAACGCCGTGGACACGATCGCAGCTGCGTTCGCCGATGTCGGCGTCACAAAGGTGGTCGGCGCTGAGGCGAGAGGCTTCATCTTCGGCGGAGCGCTTGCCTATCTTCTCGGAGCCGGCTTCGTTCCTGCGCGCAAGCCCGGCAAGCTCCCGTGGAACACAACGCGAGCCGAGTATGCGCTGGAATACGGCACGAACGTCCTCGAGGTGCACGCCGATGCCCTCGGACCGGATGACGTGGTCCTGATCGTCGACGATGTGCTCGCCACCGGAGGAACCGCGGCCGCAAAGCACGAGTTGATCGTCAAGACCGGCGCGAGCGTGGCGGGCTTCGCCTTTCTGATCGAGCTCGACTTCCTCTCCGGCCGAGCAAAGCTGCCCGAGGGCGCGAAGGTCGTCTCGCTGATCCACTTCATATAGCGAGCAGACGACGCGCTGACGGTCTACGGCACAGCTGTCAGTTCGCCGGCTGCACGTATCGGGCGGTTACGGGCTCGACGCCCGAGAACCCAAGCGCTCTTGCCGCCGCACGCGAGAGATCGAGGTCACGGCCGGAGATGAACGGCCCCCGGTCGTTCACCACGACGATCACCCGCCGACCGGCGCGTTCGAGCGCGATCCGCGTGCCGAACGGCAGCGTGCGGGAGGCGCACGTGAGGTCGTCTTGGTTGAAGATCTGGCCCGATGCCGTCGGCCTGCCGTTGAACTCGTTGCCGTACCACGAGCACACCGCAGAGAACGGGTCGCCGAGCGGCACGTAGCGGAGTGGCTGATACGCAGCGACGGTATACGCCACACCGGTCGGCTCGAGAAGCGCTGTGCTGAACGGGATCGTGGTGCCAACGGCGATCGAGCTGTCGCGCCACTCCTGGCGAGTGAGAGCGGATGCCGCCTGCCTCGCCGCGACGAGCGCCTGGCTCTGCGCGGAGAGCGTCGCCAGCAGCGCCTGCTCCTCTGCCAAGGCCTGTTTGCTCTCGGCGACTCGACTGTCGTAGGTAGCGCGCAGCAGTACGAGCTGGGCCTTCATATCGTCGAGGATGCTGGCCTCGTACGCGGCTTCCTGCGACGCGACCTGAGCCTCCCTGTACGCGGCCATGTCCTCGGAGATGATCCGCGACAGCATCAGAGCACGGGTGTAGAAGTCGGCCAGGGAGCGCGACGACAGCAACAGCGCGAACGGGCTGGAGAGTCCCGACTTGTACATCTCGACAAGGCGCGCCTCGAAGCGGCCCTGGCTCTGATCGTACGTAGCCTGCGCTTCGTCCAGAGCGTTCTGCTGAGTGAGGATTCGTACATTGACCACGGCGATACGCTGCTCGAGCGCCACGGCGTCCTGCTGTGCGAGCTCTATCTGCTCCTGCAACTGAAGCGTGCGCTTGGTAGCCTCGTCGATGCCCGCAGGAAGCGTGGACGGGACGGCAGGGAGTGGCGAGCCGTACCTCGGCAGCGGCCGCGCTTTCGATGTCGGGCTCCCGATCGTAGCGGGTGGGACCACCGTTGCGTCGTCGCTCTTGGTCGAGGTGGTGGGCACCGAGGAAGTCGCCGCCGCCGAGGCCGTTGCGAGAGCCGCCACGGGCAGATCCCCAGCGGTCGAGCCGTTGCGGGGTAGCGCGACAGCCTGGCAGCAAGAGGTCGTCTGGCCGAGTGGGGGAGTGCCGAGGGCGACAAGGAGCGCCACGGCGAGGGTTATGCGGCGGGTGGCTCTCACGGGCCCTTCCATCTACATGGACGCGCGGCTGAAGCCCCTCGTCGCCGCAGGTAGAGTGCGGTCTATGGTAGCATAGGGAGGCCGTCGATACTCACTGTGAACGTATCGCACACGCAGTAGACAATGCAGCAGGAGATCGCGTGAGACGCTCCGTCGGCATATCAACTCTCCGGCTCGGCGTTACTGCCTGCGCGCTCATGGCTCTGGTCTGCGCGCTTGTGCCGGCAACCGCGACGGGCGTCACTACCCCGCAGATCGAACAAAAGCGCCGCGAGGCCGCCCAAGCGCAAGAACGCCTGGACGACTTGGCTACGCAGCTCGAGTTGCGCAGCGAAGAGTACGCCCAGATCGTCGAGGAACTGGCACGCACGCGCGTGAAGGTGGCTGAGACGCGTGACGAGCTGGAGGCCGCGCAGCGCAGCCTCGACGCGGCGCAGTCGGCGTTGTCGGATCGCGCTGCCCGCATCTACCGGACAAGCGACGTCGTGTTCGTGGACGTGCTGTTCGGCGTGCGAGACTTCGGCGACTTGCTCTCGTGGTTCGATTTCATGCGGCATCTCGCGCGTTCGGACGCTATGACAGTCGCATCGGTGCAAGAGGGCCTGGCGCGCGTCGAGAGCATCGAGCGCGAGCTAGAGACGCGCGAGGCCGAGCAGACCGCTCTGCGAGCCAAAGCTCGGGCCAAGCGTGACGAGGTCACGAAGGCCGTCTCGGAACAACGCGCGTACGTTAAGAACCTCACGTCCGACATCGCCACCCTCGTACGAGAAGAACAGGCCCGCCAGGCGCGCCTCGCCGCGGAACGAGCCAGACGGGCCGCCGAGGCTGCGGCGCGCGCAGCGGCGGCGCAGGCCGCAGCGGCCGCAGCGGCCCGGGATTCCAAGGGATCGTCATCTTCGGCGGAATATCGCTTCGATCCGGGCACGCTCGGTTCAGGCCATCCCGAGATCGTAGCCATCGCGCTGAAGTACGTCGGCGTACCCTATGTCTGGGGCGGTTCATCCCCGGAAAGGGGTTTTGACTGCTCGGGGCTCACTCAGTACGTGTACGCCAAAGCAGGTCTGACGATTCCCCGTACGAGCCGGTCTCAGTTCGCCGCCGGACGTTTCATCTCGGCCAGCCGGCTTGACCTGTTGCAGACCGGCGACCTCGTGTTCTTCGGCGTCGACCGGGACGTCGGCCGGATACATCACGTCGGCATCTACGTAGGCTCCGGCAACTACCTCCACGCACCGCAGACCGGGCAGAACGTACAGGTATCCTCGCTGACCGCCCGCATCGCCAGTCGCGGCGACTATGTTGGCGGGTGTCGCTTCTAGTCAGACCGTCCGCCGCTGTCTAGGTGCCGCTCGCCCGCCAACAGCGCGTCGGTTTGGCTTCTGACCTGCGACGCTGTGGTATCATGCGTCCACCTTTATGCGGATTGCTGAATGCTGCCGCAGTCGAAAGGGAATCTGTGACGCACGTCCTTCTTTCAGGCAACGAGGCTATCGCCCGAGGAGCGTGGGAGGCAGGCGCGCGCGTCGGCGCCGGCTATCCGGGGACCCCTTCCACCGAGACGCTCGAAACCTTCGTCAAGATGCCCGACGTGTATGCGGAATGGGCGCCGAACGAGAAGGTCGCACTCGAGGTAGGAGCGGGTGCCAGTCTCGCCGGAGCCCGAGCCATCGTCACGATGAAACACGTCGGTCTCAACGTGGCTGCCGACCCGCTGTTCACGCTGGCCTACACAGGAGTCGGCGCGGGGCTTGTCATCCTGGTCGCCGACGATCCGGGGATGCACTCGTCTCAGAACGAGCAGGACTCCCGGAACTACGCGGCCTTTGCCCGCGTTCCCATGCTCGAACCGTCCGACAGCAGCGAGGCGCTGGATTTCACCCGCAGGGCCTTCGAGATCTCCGAGCAGTTCGACACGCCGGTCCTGGTCCGTTCCACGACCAGGCTCTCTCATTCAAAGGGTCTCGTCGAAACTGGTGAGCGCACGGACATGGCGGCAACTGCGCCTTACGAATCGCAGTTCGGCAAGTGGGTCATGCTCCCGGCGAACGCGCGCAGTCGTCGCACGGAGCTCGACCGGCGCCTCGACAAGCTGGCATCGTACTCCGACGCATCCGAACTCAACCGCGTCGAGATGCGCGATTCGAGTATTGGCGTGATCGCCTCCGGAGTCGTGTACCAGTACGTTCGCGAGGCCCTTCCCGACGCATCCGTACTCAAGGTCGGCATGAGCTTCCCGTTTCCCGCCGAGAAGCTCCGCCAGTTCGCGTCGCAGGTCGATCGTCTGTACGTGGTGGAAGAGGCAGATGCATACATCGCCCGGGTCGTGCGTTCCTTGGGAGTGGACCTGGACGAGCCGACGACACCGCTTCCGATCGCGGGGGAGCTCTCGCCGGGAATCATTCGCAGTTCCTTTGGCGGAACGCCCACGGAAGCTCGTCGAGCGATCGAAGGCCTGCCGCCGCGCCCGCCGCTGATGTGTCCGGGATGCCCGCACCGATCTGTCTTCCGGGCCCTTCGGCGCGTCCGCGCGATGGTGTCGGGCGACATCGGCTGCTACACGTTGGGCGCACTCCCGCCTCTATCGGCCATGGACACCTGCGTCTGCATGGGTGCCAGCGTGAGCATGGCGCACGGCATCGACCTGGCGGGCGGCACAGGCTCGCGTCCCGTGGTCGCCGTCATCGGCGACTCGACCTTCGCTCACTCGGGCATCACCGGACTCGCCGGCACGGCCTACAACGGGGGCGGCGGGACGATCATCGTCCTCGACAACCGCATTACCGCCATGACTGGCCATCAGGGCAATCCAGTGAACGGCCTCACACTGTCGGGCAAGACCGGCGCGGCCATGGACATCGAGGCTCTCGCGCGCGCACTCGGCGTGCAGCGGGTCCGCACGGTCGACCCACAGGACCTTGCCGCCACCGAGACGGCCATCCGTGAAGAGGTCGGCGTCGACGATCTCTCGGTGATCGTCGCGAAGGCGCCGTGCGCACTGCTCGTCCGCGACTACGATGCTCCGTTCACTGTCGACGAGGAGCTCTGCAACGCGTGTGGCGCGTGCATCAAGCTCGGTTGTCCCGCGATCGCCAAGGGCCCTGGCGGCGTGGCGAGCATCGATATCACCGTCTGCGTGGGATGTGGGCAGTGTCCGCAGGTGTGCAAGTCCGCGGCGATCGTGCACACGGGCCCATCCTGCGACCTGGGCGGCGTCTCGTGACCACGACGACGGTCATGCTGTGCGGAGTGGGCGGGCAGGGGACGATCCTTGCCGCGGACGTTCTCGCCAAGACGGCGGCGGCGGCCGGGCTCCAGGTCAAGCTGTCCGAGGTACACGGGATGGCGCAGCGCGGCGGATCGGTCGACACCGTCGTGCGGTTCGGGGACGCGGTCTTCGCGCCCATAACCGATCCCGGCGGGGCCGACCACCTCGTCGCGTTCGAGATGACCGAAGCGGCTCGCCGGCTGCACTACCTCAAGCCGGAGGGCCGTCTGCTCGTGAACAGTCGCGTCATCGAACCCCTTCCCGTACTGATCGGGGCAGTCGAGACGACGGTGGATCTGGAGGCCGTCCTGGCCCCGGAGGGAGCGATCTTTCTCGATGCGGAAGCCCTGGCGTGCGAGGCCGGAAGCCCAAAATCGGCGAACATCGTGCTGATGGGAGCGCTTTCGACGGGGCTCGGCTTTCCTGTCGAGGTTTGGCGAGATGTCATCGCCGCAAGGGTTCCGCCGAAGACCCTGGAAGCCAACATGCGCGCGTTTGAACTTGGACGCGAGGCCTGCGAACGGGGGGTGTGCGATCTGTGAACGTCAAGCAGCTGTCCGTCTTCATCGAGAACAAAGCGGGTCGAGTGAGCGAGGTCTCGGAGGTCCTCGGCCAGGCGGGCGTGAACATCCGGGGCTTCTCGGTCTCGGATACGATCGACTACGGGATCGTGCGTCTTGTCGTTGACGATCCCGAAAAGGGCAAGGACGCGCTTCACGACGCCGGCTTCACCGTGAAGGAAAGCGACGTCATCTGCATCAATCTTCCGGACAAACCTGGTGGACTGGCCGGTGTCTTGAAGGTCGTCTCGGACGCCGGCGTGAACATCGAGTACGTGTATTCGCTCATCGCGACGTACGTGGTCATCAACGTCGCCGATGTCGAAAGGGCGCTACAGCTGCTTCGGGACCAACCCGTGCGGCTTGTATCTCAAGAGGAGATCGCGCGATCGTAAAAGGGGCAAGGGACATAGGGTAAGGAGGTCGGCAGATGGGCGCATCACGCAGACATTGGCTGCTCGCGCTCGTCCTCATCGCGGCACTGGCGTTGACGCTTGTGGCGGGATGCGGTTCGGACACGACGACTGACAACGGCAACGGATCGACCGGGACGCAGGAACCGCTCAAGATCGGCGCAGTCGTCTCGCTCACCGGGACCTACGCGGGCCTGGGCGAGCCTGAGAAGAACACGATCGAGATGGAAGTCAAGAAGATCAACGATGCGGGCGGCATCAACGGCCGGCAGGTCGAGGTCATCGTTGAGGACGACGGAACCGACGAGGCCAAGGCCGTCTCGGCTACCACGAAGCTCATCGACCAGGACGGCGTCGTTGCGGTCATGGGAGCGACGGGCTCCGGTCAGACGATGGCCATGCGCGGTGAGATCGACCGGGCCTCGGTCCCGCAGGTCTCCATGGCGGGCGCCACCGTCATCACGAGCCAGTTCGATCCTCTCGTGTTCCAGACACCTTGGTCGAACAACATCGTCATCCCGTTCACGCTGACCTACATGAAGAAGCAGGGGATCACCAAGATCGGTCTCATCAGCGACACCGGCGGGTTCGGCAAGGACGGCGCTTCCGTCATCAAGGCCGAGGCACCGGGGGCAGGTATCGAGATCGTGTCCGAGCAGACCTTCAACCCTGGTGACACAGACATGTCGGCCCAGCTGACGAGGATCAAGGGTTCGGGAGCCGATGCCATCCTCATGGTCTCCGCGGGCAAGGAAGCGTCCATCGTCGCGAAGAACCGTAAGGACCTGGGTATCGAGATGCCGCTTTACGGCACGCACGGCAACGCTCGTCAGGAGTTCATCGACGGCGCCGCAGGTGCCGCCGAGGGAGTTCGGTTCGCCGCAGGCAGGATCCTGATCCCCGAGACGTACGGGAAGGACACGGAGGCGTTCAAGGTCGCGACCGATTTCGTCAGCCGCTACCAAGCAGCCTACGGTGCACCGCCCAGCACGTTTGCGGGCCACGCCTACGACGCGCTGCATATCATCGTCGAGGCAGCGAAGAGGATCTCCGGTGAGATCACGACCGGCGCGCTTCGCGACGAGATCGAGAACACGAACACGTTCGTCGGCATCGGCGGCACGTTCACGTTCTCGTCGACTGATCACAACGGACTGACAGCGACCGACATCGTCATGTACGAGGTCAAGGGTGACACCTGGACCCTCGCGCCGTAGGCCCGCAACGCACCGTTAGGTTGTCGTGGCCGGGGCGCATGTCGTCCCGGCCACGAAGAAGAGAGAGGATCTCTGATGAGAGGCACGTTTCGGCACGGAATCGCCGTCGTGTGTGCTGCTGCGCTCGTGCTATCCCTTACGGCGTGCGGAGGTGGCTCGGGTACTGACAGCGGCCAGACTACAAACGCCGAGCCGTACAAGGTGGGGGCAATCCTCTCTCTGACCGGTACGTACGCCGGACTGGGCGCTCCCGAGAAGAACACCCTCGAGATGGAGGCCAAGCGGATCAACGACGCTGGAGGTATCAACGGCCGCGATATCGAGATCATCATCGAGGACGACGCGACCGACGAGGCTAAGGCCGTCGCCGCCGCTGCGAAGCTGATCGACCAGGACGGGGTCATCGCGATCCTCGGCGCCACTGGGACCGGCCAGTCCATGGCGATCCGTGGCGACATCGATCGCGCCGGCATCCCCCAGATATCGATGGCCGGAGGCACTGCAGTCACCGCGAACTTCGATCCCCTCGTATACCAGACGCCGTGGTCGAACACGATCGTCGTCCCCTTCGTGCTCGACAAGGTCAAGGCGGACGGCTACGTGAAGGTCGGGCTCATCACCGATAGCGGCGGGTACGGCAAGGATGGGCGAGACGTCATTCTGAAGGCTGCCCCGACCATGGGCATCGAGATCGTCTCGGACCAGACCTTCAACGCCGGCGATACGGACATGTCCGCGCAACTCACAAACATAAGCAAGTCGGGCGCACAGGCCATCCTCATGTGGACCGCCGGCAAGGAGGCCGTCACGATCGCGCAGAACAAGGAACAGCTCGGCATCAAGCTGCCGTGGTACGGCGGCTCGGGACAGGCGCGCAAGGAGTTTCCGAGCGGCGGCGGCACGGCGGTGGAAGGTTTCGTCTTCGGCACCGGCAAGAGCCTCGTTCCCTCGACGTGGGGCGAATCGACAGAGGAGTTCAAGGTCGTCAGCGACTTCGCAACCCGCTACAAGGCTGCGTACGGCGACGATCCGGACATCTTCGCCGGTCATGCCTTTGACGCAATGAATATCCTGCAGGACGCGCTCAAGCGAGCCGGGACCGACGCGGACGCTGCTGCCCTCAACACGGCAATCGAGGGCACGAAGGATCTCATCGGCTTCGGTGGCAACTACACGTTCAGCTCAAGCGACCATAACGGACTCAGTGCGGCGGACCTGGCCCTGTACAAAGTCGAAGGCGGGACATGGGTTCCGCTCCAGTAACACGGGCTCCAGACGACATGACCTCGACGGGCTGACGCATGGAGCAGGCGTTTGCGCAGTTCATCGTCGCCGGTCTCAAGAACGGCGCCATATACGCGCTGCTGGCTCTCGGTTTCACGATAGTGTTCGCGTCGACTGGTGCGATCAACTTCGCGCAAGGCGAGTTCTACATGCTCGGAGGCATGCTGGGCGTGTGGTTCACGACTCTTGGGCTCCCTCTGCCCGTTGCGGCCCTGCTGGCCATAGCCGCAACGGCCCTCGTCGGCGCCTTGCTCGATATCCTGGCGATACGACCGCTAGGCGATGCGAATCCTTTACGGATCATCATCATCACCATCGGCGCGTCGCTCCTGCTCAGCCAAGTGACTTTGCATCTCTTCGGCCCCGACGAACGTCCGTTGGCACCCTTCACGAAGGGGGCGTCGCTTCGGATCCTCGGCGCGGCGGTCGAGCGCCAGACGGTATGGATATGGGCGCTCACCGCGGCCTCGGTCATCGCTCTGGCCTACCTGTACCGCCGAACCGTTTTCGGCCGGGCGATGCGTGCTACGTCCCTGCAGCGTGACGCTGCACGACTGGCCGGCATCGATGTCCGACTCATGGTGACGGCCTCGTTCGCGCTCGCAGGCGCTCTCGGCGCGCTCGCCGGACTCGCGGTGGCCCCTCTGACACAGACGGCCTTCAGCGTCGGCCCGAGCATAGGGGTGAAGGGGTTCGCGGCCGCGATCCTCGGGGGGCTTGGGAACCCCGTCGCGGCGGTCGGCGGCGGACTCCTCCTCGGTGTGCTGGAGTCGCTGACGGCCGGCTACATCAACCCGACGTACAAGGACGCCGTCGCGCTGATCGTGTTGCTGCTCGTCCTCTTCGTTCGTCCGGAAGGGCTCTTCGGGGCGTCGCGTAGGGGGAAGAACTGATGGGCGGCTTCGGTTGGAGACGCCTGTCCGCCTTCTGCGCCGCGCTCGTGGTCGCGCTGCTGCCGCTGGCGGTCACGGACCGCTTCCTGCTCAGGGTGTTCACCTTTGTCGCGCTGAACGTCCTCGTCGTGGTGGGTCTCGCGGTTCTCCTCGGCTACGCGGGCCAGATCTCGTTGGGCAATGCCGCATTCATGGGCATCGGTGCGTATACGTGTGCGTTCCTCACGGCCAAAGTCGAACTCCCGTGGCTCGTCGGATTCGCGGCGGCCGGCGCGCTGTCGGCCCTGGGAGGGCTGCTCCTCGCACTGCCGAGCCTGAGGCTCAAGGGCCACTACCTCGCCATGGCTACACTCGGCTTCGGCGAGCTGGCCTTCCTCGTGTTCGTGGAAGCGCAGGTGGTCACCGGCGGCGTAAACGGCTTCACCGGGATCCCGTACCCGACTATCGGGTCCTTCCCGATGCGAGAACCATCCGCGCTCTACTGGCTCGCATGGGGCGTCGCCGGAATCGCGATCCTGGTCTCGGCGAATGTCGTCTCGATGCGCCCCGGCCGACTCATGCGCGCGCTGCACGGTAGCCTGCCCGGTGCTCAGGCCAGCGGCGTCGATGTCGTCGGCATCAAGATCGGCGCATTCGTGATCTCCGCGCTATTCGCTGGACTCGCGGGAGCTCTCTACGCGTCGATCGTCGGCTTCATCTCGCCCTCCGTCTTCACCTTGAGCGCCTCGGTAGCTTTCGTTGCGATGGCTGTCATCGGCGGATCGACCTCGCTCGCGGGGCCGATCGTGGCGGCGGCGCTCCTGACGCTGCTTCAGTATCTCGGCGCGCTCCTTCCCGGCGTGCCGCAGGAGACGGCTCAGTTCGTGCAGTCCTATCAGGCCGACATCTACGGACTCGCGATCATCCTCGTGGTCCTCTTCGCGCCCGGTGGGGTGGGGGCGTTGTTCAAGGAACGCCCGAAGAGAGGCGATGCGGCATGACGCTTCTCTCGGTCAAAGACGTGACGAAGCGCTTCGGCGGGCTCACGGCCGTCGACGAAGTGACCTTCGACGTGTACGAAGGCGCGATCAAGGCGCTCATCGGACCGAATGGGGCAGGGAAGTCCACGCTGTTCAACGTCCTCACCGGATTCGATCGCCCCGACGAGGGTTCGGTCAGGTTCGACGGGTCCGAACTTATCGGCCGAAGGCCCCGAGACATCGTCCGGGCCGGTTTGTCCCGCACGTTCCAGAACACGCAACTATTCGACGAGATGACCGCCAACGAGAACGTCATGGTCGGCGTTCAGGGAGCTCACCGCATCGGGTTCATCTCGGCGGCGCTCCGATCCCCCAGAGAGATCCGTCGAGACAGAGAGGCATCGGCCGAGGCCTCCCGACTCCTGCGGCTGCTCGCGATCGATGAGTGGGCAACTGCGCGAGCCGGCGACCTGCCGGCGGGCACGCGAAGGCTACTCGAGATCGCGCGGGCGCTCGGCGCAAAGCCACGTTTGCTCCTGCTGGACGAGCCGGCCGCCGGGCTTAACGCGACCGAGACCGCCGAACTCGCAGAGGTCTTGTACCGGATCCGCGGACTGGGCATCACCGTCATCGTCGTCGAACACGACATGGGCCTCGTCATGGAGGTCTCCGACGAGATCGTCGTCTTGGACCGGGGCCGCAAGATCGCCGAGGGTCCGCCTCGGCTGATTCAGAAGGACCCCGCGGTCATAAGCGCCTACCTGGGAGAAGAGGCCGACGATGTCTGACGGGCCGCTTCTTCACCTGGAAGGCGTGCACGCCGGCTACGGCCGAGTGAACGTGCTGCGCGACGTGGATCTCACGGTCAACGCCGGCGAACTCGTCTGTGTGATCGGAGCCAACGGAGCGGGCAAATCGACGCTGCTGAAGACGGTGGTCGGCCTGGTGCACCCCACTCGCGGACGGGTCTCCTACGACGGGACCAAGATCAACGCCATGCGGCCCGAACGGCTCGTACGACGGCAAGTCGCGCTCGTCCCCGAGGGCAGGCTCCTCTTCGGCCCGATGAGCGTGAGGGAGAACTTGGAGCTGGGCGCGTACGCGGTACCTGCTCGCGAGCGCAGATCCGCTATTGCCGAAGGCATCGACCGCGTAACAACGCTCTTTCCAGTGCTCGGCGAACGCGCGAACCAGGCCGCCGAGACCCTTTCGGGCGGCGAGCAGCAGATGCTTGCGGTCGGTCGAGCGCTGATGTCCCGACCGCGGCTTCTCTTGCTCGACGAGCCCTCTCTCGGTTTGGCCCCCAAAGTCATTGGCGAGATATTCGGAGTGCTCGACGCGCTTCGCGCACAGGGTGTGACGATCTTGCTCGTCGAGCAGGACGCGCGGCTGGCACTGAAGCACGCGGACCGCGGCTACGTGATGCGGACCGGTCGCATCGCCACCGAGGGAAGCGCGGCCGAGCTCCTGGCGAACGACGACGTTCGGATGATCTACCTCGGCGCATGGCATGGAGAGGACACAGCATGAGCCCGATCTGGAACCCGGAGTACGAGTGCATGGATCGCGGTGCGCTTCACGAGCTCCAGCTCCGTCGACTGCAGATGACAGTCTCGTGGATCTGGGAACGCGTTCCGTTCTACCGAACGCAGCTCGAGGAGCGCGGGCTGCGGCCCCGTGACTTCAAGTCGCTTGACGACGTCCGCAAGCTGCCGTTCACCGACAAGACCGCACTCCGGGACACCTACCCGTTCGGATTGTTCGCGGTTCCGCTCGACGAGGTTGTCCGGTTGCACTCCTCATCGGGCACGACCGGCAAACCGATCGTCGTAGGCTACACGCGCGGGGACATCAACACGTGGAGCGAGTGCACGGCCCGCGTTTCGTCCGCGGCGGGGGTTCACTCTGGGGATCTCGCTCAGATGGCGTTCCTGTACGGGATGTTCACCGGCGGCTGGGGCATGCACTACGGCATCGAGCGCATCGGTGCGACAGTCATACCCGCAGGCAGCGGCAACACCGAGCGCCACATCATGATGATGCAGGACTTCGGCACGACGGTCTTCGTTTCAACTCCGTCCTACGCGCTCTATCTTGCCGAGGTCGCCGAATCGATGGGCGTCGACGTCCGCTCGTTGCCGCTCAGACTCGGCCTCTTCGGCGGGGAACCGACGTCTGTAGCTGCGAAGCGCGAGATCGAGGAGCGCCTCGGCATACGCGCAACCGACAACTACGGCCTCTCGGAACTGATGGGTCCGGGAGTCTCCGGCGAGTGCGAGTGCGCGTGCGGCCTCCACCTCAACGAGGACCACCTGCTGTGGGAGGTGCTCGATCCTGCCACGAACGAGCCGGTGGACCCCGGTGAGGAGGGGGAGCTGGTCGTGACGACGCTCACGAAGGAAGCCTTCCCGGTGCTCAGGTTCCGGACCCACGACCTGACCCGCGTCGTGACCGAGCGCTGCGAGTGCGGTCGCACCATGGCGCGCATGTCAACGGTGCGTCAGCGTACCGACGACATGCTCATCATCCGGGGCGTCAATGTCTTCCCCAGCCAGGTGGAAGACGTCCTCTTCAAGATCGAGGGCGTGCGACCGCACTACCTGATCGTCGTGGATCGGAAGAAGGGCCTCGACGACCTCGAGGTTCGGCTGGAGGTCGAAGACGCGGTCTTTTCCGATATCATGGCCGATATGGTGGCGTTTCAGAAGAACGTCGCCGACAGGCTGCAGTCCGTCCTCGGGCTTCGTGCCAAGATCACGCTCGTCGAGCCAGGAACCATCGAGCGCACGGCGGGCAAGGCGAAGCGCGTATTGGATCTGCGTACTGACGCGTAGGCGCTCTCCAGGCGCCCGCCGATAGCCGAAGGGCGCTGGAACTATATGCCAGTTTGGGCATGGATCGTCATAGCCATCGCGGTTGTCGCCGCAATCGCGATCGCGGCAGTCGTCGGCTCGCTCATCTGGCGCAGGATCTCCACGCGCTACCTGCGCGATCTTATCGGCACGTCCGAAGAGGCGAACGCGGTACGTCGCGCATTCGATGATTTGGTAGGCGGCCTGCAGAGAGGTTCGGAGGAGCAGCGTGCGAAGTTCGCGGACGACCCGGAGGCAGTGGAGCGCCAGTCACTGGCCGACCTTCACGAGAGGGCCCGCCGAATTGCCGAGGAACTGAACACCATGCCGCTGCCCACGAAGTTCATACCTGTTGCGGAGGCTTTCGCCGACGCATCGGACATCTTGGCCGAGGAAGCCGAGAGGGCAGGGGAGGGTACTATCGGAGACGAAAGCCTTGAATCCCTGCGCATGACGGATCTGAACCGGGTGTCGCAGGCATTCGCCTATGCCGATGCGAAGGTGAAGGCGCTTGCCGAGCAGTACGGGATCGCCGACGAAGACGTGTATGGCAAGGGACTCTATATCTGATGAACGCGATGAAGCTGCTCAAAGCCGCCGTCGGCATCGTGGTGCTTCTGCTCTTGGCCGGCCTCGTCATGAACTGGGTGGGGGACTACCGCGACGCAACCAAGAAGGACTCAGGGGCCAACGCCGAGGCTACAACCACGCCTGCTGCAGACGGGCAGAACGGCACGGAGGCTGAGACGCCGGCATCAGACCAAGAGTCGACACAGAAATCCACGTCTTCGGCGAAGATCCTGGTCGTGTCTGTAGACGGCCTGAACTTCAGAACGGAGCCGAGCGGCCAGGCAAAGGCCATTCGCGGACTTAAGAAGGGCGAGAAGGTCACGTTGCTCGCTACGCAGGGTAACTGGTACAAGATCCGCGATGCCAAGAAGGTCATCGGCTACATCACCTCCGATCCCGCGTACACAGACTCCGCCAAGTAGGCCTCGGGTGCGCAACACGATCGGACCCGCCTCGGACTTCTACCGGCTTCGGCTGACCCGGCTCGACGTAGGCGACGACGTCGACTTCGACTGGCGAGACGACGTCCTGTGGGCCGGCGCCCCGGCCGATGAGTCTCAGGATTCGTCAATCTGGGTCCTGCAGGCCGTGACGCTTGACGAGCGAGAGTCGGTCACGCCACTCGCTCGTTACGCCTCGCGCGACGAGGCTGAGGCGGCGCTAGGCGAGGCCAACGACGATCTCGCCGAGATGACCAAGGCCCAATTCGAGTCCGAGTACGTCGCACCGCTCGTACCCGACGACGAAGATCTCGACTGATGCGCTGATACGGCTTTGCGCGTCCACTACCCGCCGAGTCACTGAGTCGGGCAGCGCTGTGCCGGCACCATCTGGATAGGTCCCCGCCGGGGGATTACGCTCAATTTCCTCTACTTTACATAAGATACATTATCGGACATTCGCGTTCAGGTGGATGCGCGGCACCGAGAGGGCTCGTCTGGCCCAAGTGAGAAGCAGCCCCGGACCGCGCTCGGCGCAGCCCGGGGCCGTCTATGCGACCGAGGCACGTACGATGTCAGCTGACAGGCGACTGCGACGTATGCTGTCAGTGACTGCGACGTCTGGTGGCTAAGCCTCGGCAGTCGCCTCCTTTGCGGCCTCGGCCTGGAATCCGGCGGTAAACGCCGGTGATTCCACGGCGAGACCCTCAGTTTCGCTGTCCACGCATCACCCTTCTCTGGTCTGATGGTGCTGCGTGTGTTCGGATCGACGGGCGCTTAGCCCATCGAGAACAGCGGCCCGAGGTACTCGGCCGCCGGTACCGCATCGCCGCCAAGCGCTCGCAGGATGTACTCACCCAGAGGTGGTCTCAGATCGAGCCCCAGGAGCGCATCAGGCTCGATGAGGTCGACGCACTCGACTCGCTTGTCGGCAGGATGAGACGTGATGTTTCCCCCGATCACCTCAGCCGCGAAGGTCAGATTCACAACATGCCTTCTGCCGGCAGGGTCGATCGTGTCGTTGATGAATAGAGGGGCGCCTACCTCGATCTCCAGGCCTGTCTCCTCGCGCACCTCACGCTTGAGCGCATCCCCTATCGTCTCTCGGTACTGAACGCCGCCCCCGGGAAGGAGGTGGTAGACCGCCGAACCGGCCCGGTGACGAACGCACACGATGCGGCCTTCGAGGCGCATGAGGGCGGCGACTCGCACCCTCGGCATCTCAGATGCCGGTGCTCCCAAAGCCCCCCTCCCCTCGCCCGGTGGCGTCGAGTGACGCCGTCTCGACGAGTGTGCACTCGGCGACGGGCTGGACGACGAGCTGGGCGATCTTGTCGCCTCGGCGGACCTCGATCGCTGAGTGAGGGTCAAGGTTGACGAGGATGACCTTAACCTCGCCTCGATAATGACTGTCGATGAGGCCGGGAGTGTTGGGGAGGCTCAAGCCGTGCTTCAGCGCAAGCCCGCTGCGGGGCTGCACGAAGCCCGCGTAACCACGAGGGATCGCATAGGCGAAACCGGTCCCTACCAGCGCTCTTCCATGAGGTGGGATCGTGACGTCTTCGGCGGACCGCAGGTCGAGGCCGGCATCGCCCTCGTGGGCGTACGTTGGAAGCGGAAGCTGAGGGTCGACCCTCTGGACGGCGAGTGTGACTTGGATTCGCTCGGCTGCAGTCACCGCTTGCTGAGGCCCTTCAGTTCCGAGGTGAATTCGTCCAGGTCCTGAAACGACTTGTAGACGGATGCGAATCGCACGTACGCGACCTTGTCCACATCCTTCAGACGGGAAAGCACCATGTCGCCAAGCTGCTTGGAGGGCACTTCGTAGCGGAACGCGTTGTGGAGCTCGCTCTCGATGTCGTCGATGAGTGCCTCGAGTTGCTCGATGGCCACGTTCCGTTTGGCCGTTGCGACGATCAGACCTCGAAGGAGCTTCGCCCTGTCGAATGGCTCGGCGGTACCGTCACGCTTGACGACCATGAGAGGCATCTCTTCCCGACGCTCGTACGTCGTGAAGCGCTGCTGGCACGACAGGCATTCGCGTCGACGGCGAATCGCGTCCTGGGACTCCGAAACGCGCGAATCCACAACCTTCGTCTCGTCGTGACCGCAGAACGGACAGCGCATCTACCACCCCTATATCTAGCCCGCAAAGCAGACTAGCACACAATATATTGGGGCACAACGGGATGTTCCAGTCGCCGCTCCCCAAGTTCGGGCGAGACCCGGCCGTACGGTCGGGCCTAGGACGCCGCGCCGGCTCTCGAAGACGCCTCCAGCTCAGCGGACTCGCTCTCGTCAGTCCCGACGAGACGCGATCTGACGGCGGTCGCCTTGAAGACCGTCTTGACGCGGCTGCCCTTACCAAGGTCGAGAGCTGCCGCCGAGAGACGCGAGATGCGCGAGGCCACGCGTACGCCACCTGCGCTGATGACTACCTGGACCATCGAACCGTCCTGGGTCAGTTCGACGACCTCGCCCTCCAGCTGATTGCGCGCGGACGTCGTGGGCAGCTCAACATCCGGCTCGAACAGCACGACGTCTTCAGGTCGCACGCCGGCGATGACGCGTGCCCCTGGATCGTATTCGCCTATGGCGAACACGGACTGCCCGTCGCAATCGATTCGCACGAGGCCATCCTGGCTGTCGGCGACGACGCCTTCGAACGGTGCCTCGGTGCCGACGAACGCCGCGACCCATTCGTCGCGCGGGAGCGTCAGGACGACGTCCGGCTCGCCTTCGGAAAGAATCTGACCCGCGCGCATGATGCCGATACGGTCCGCGACGACGGACGCCTCCTCCTGATCATGGGTCACGTAAAGCGTCGTAACGTGTTCGCTCTGGAGGATCTCCGCGAATTCGATCGTCAGCTTGCGTTTCAGGAGCGGATCCATGTAGGACAGCGGTTCGTCGAGCAGCAGGAGCTGGGGCTCTAGCACCAGAGCGCGCGCGAGGGCGATCCGCTGTGCCTCGCCACCGGACAAGGTGAGCGCGCTGCGCTTCTCCCATCCACCGAGACCGACGCGGTCCAACACCCTTGCGACGCGCTTCGTGCGTTCTGCCGAAGGAACGCCACGCAGTCTCAGACCGTACGCCACATTCGACTCGACGTCGCCTCGCAGCAGGTACGGCTTCTGAAACACCGCCGCGATCCGACGTCGCTGCGTCAGATTGCGCCTCTGGATCTCCACCCCGTCAAAATAGACCGTGCCCGCACTCGGACGCTCGAGCATGCCGAGGACGCGCAGGAGCGTTGACTTACCGGCTCCCGAGGCGCCCAGCAGACAGTAGGTCTTGCCCGCGGGGAGCACGATCTCGTCGATGTCGACCACGGCACGCTGTCGGTATACGACGCGTAGCCCTTTCCCGCGCACCGCAGGTGCGCGTGAGACTCCAGCCTCGCGTTCCGCGTTGGTCTCAGCGCTCATACGCCGTCGAAGTGTTCTGGAGGGTCGTGAGCGCGATGTTCACGGTGAACGCAATCCCTATCAGCACCATCGCCCAGGCCATCGCGGTCGAAATGTCTCCTCGGCTTACGTTCGCCATGATCGCCGTGGTCATGACGTCGGTGTATCCCTCGATGCCGCCACCGACGATAGATACGGCGCCGACCTCGGAGATGATCGCCCCAAATCCTGCGATGACCGATACGATCACCCCGCCTCGCGCCTCCTTCAAGACCGCATAACCGAGCTGAAGCCGCGATGCGCCGAGGGCCTGAAGCTGCAGGCGCAGGTCACGCGCGACGGCCGAGACAGCGGCTGTCGTGACCCCCACCACGAGCGGTAGGGCCAGGATCACCTGGGCGATCACCATACCCTGCGGGGTGAACAGCCAGCCCAGCTGTCCCAGGGGGCCGGATCGGGACAGGGCCATGTACACGAAGAGGCCGATGACGACCGGCGGGAAACCCATCGCGGTGTTGATGAGCAGAATGATCGCGGCTCGACCGGCAAACCGTGTCATGCCGAGCATGTAGCCGATAGGTATGCCGACCACGCTCGCGAAGAGCACGGCTGACCCAGAGACCTTGAGCGAGAGCAGAACGACGGGATAGACGCCTGTGTCGCCGCTCGTGAGCAGTCGGAAGGCATTTCCTATGGCGTTGACGTAGATCTCCACGCGTCTCCACCTGGATGAGTTGGCGCGCCTTCACTCGCGGCGCGGGCGTGTGGCACCCTCAAGAGGATGCCACATAGAGACGCATCCCGGTCGGCCGCGGTGGCCGACCGGGATGCGTATAGGCTCGACGACCTAGTAGGTTCCGGCGTTCGGTTTGAACAACGCCTGGTCGAACGTGTCGATGCCGTACTCCCGAATGATCGACTGGGCAGCAGGCGACATGATCCAGCGCCGGAAATCCTGGGCACCTTCCCAGTTCTTCGCCTTGGCTACCTCGATCACGCTGTACTGGTTGAAGTAGGTCGGATCGCCTTGGTTCACGATCTCGATCTTGACGTCCTTGACCTTTGTGTCCTTGCCGTTGGCGTCCTTGACGAACGGCTGGAGATTGAGCCAGTTGAGCCACGTGCCGCGATCGGCCAGCGTGTACGCACTGTTCTCATCGCATGCTGCCAGTGCCTGAGCCATGCCCATCGTCCCAGAGGCCTTGTACCAGGACTGCCCCTTCTGCGGGTCGCCGAGAGACTTCCAGATCGACAGTTCCTTGGCGTTGGTACCAGAGGCGTCATTCCGTGACCAGAACGGCGAATTGCTCGAATTGATCTTGCCGAATGCCGTCTTGGCGCTCTCTGAGATGCTGATGTTCGCTGGATCGCTCTTCGGGCCCACGAGAATGAAGTCGTTGTACATGACCTTGTAGCGAGTCAGGCCCTTGTACGGCGTCTTTGCCCCTGCCACGATCCCCTTCATGAAGTCGAGCTCCGCAGCTGGGCTGTGCACGAGCAAGACATCCGCGTCACCGCTCCCGCCGAGGGCCATCGCCGCGCCACTTCCGACGAAGGTGGCCTTCACCGAGTACTCAGGACACTGAGCGCGGAAGAGCGGCTTCAATGCTTCCCACAGTCCCGAGTCGCGGGTTGACGTCGTCGACGCGAGCAACAGCGTCGTCGGACGCGGACCCTTCTTTACCGTAAGCGTTCCCGTGCGGGAGTAGCCTTTCGAATACCGCGCTCGAACAAAGAACTTCCCGCCGAGCTTCGGCGAGTACTTCAGAGACCAGGTGCCGCTCTTGGAGATCAGCGGGCTGCCGACCGCCGTCCAAAAGGTTCGGCCCGGCTTCCGGATCTCCACAACCATCCGCTTGCCCTTCAGCGAGCTGCTGATCCTGCCGCTGATGGTGAACGACTTGGCCGTTGGCATGTAGATCGTGCTCATCAGCAGCGTGGACTTCGGAATGGCCGCTGCGGCCGCCAGCGTCGGAACCACCGCTGATGCCACAAGCATCATGCTCGTGAGCAAGAGCAGCGCATTCCTCACTCTCGCTCTGCCTTTCACTTCGCGCATACCACCTCTCCCTTCCTCGGAGGCCGGACGGTTCCCCGTCAACCTTGTCCACCCGGGCCGCCCGCGCGAGCTCACTCGCGATGCGGTCTTCCGGGTTCGGAATCGCGACGTGCGCGTCGCGATCAGACCCTGTGTCTTCGCGGCTATTTCACGGGCACCATGCCCTTCGCGATCTCCTTGAGCTGCGCGACGCTGACGTCGCCTTGCAGCTCGGCGAAGTTCCCGCCGCGGTTGTAGACGATGATCACCGGAGTAGCCGGATCTGCCGGATCCTGGTGCACGACGTCGGCCGTCTCTGTCCCCCAGGGCACCTTGCCGGCGGAGACGACTTCGTAGGAGCGCGATTTCGGGCTTCCCTGCGTGAACACGATCGCCGTATCGCCCTTCAAGAACACGATGTTGCAGACGAGTCCGGTACCGATATCGAGTTCAACGACATCCACCGAGTCGACCTTCCACCCAGCGGGCAGCGACTTCGGGTACCAGACCGGGCTCCTCACGGCGAGCGCGAACTTGCCGAGTTTCGCGGGCCAGATCGCCGGGGAGGACTCGCTGGGTTGTGATGGCGGGAGCGGCAGATCCCGATGGCGTGCTCGTAGGTGACGGGGACACCGTCCCGGTGGATGTTGCCGTCGACGTGGTCGTTGACGAAGTACCTGCGGTTGACGGCAAGGGTGCCTGCACCGTGCCGGTGGACGCGACGGTAGCGCGGCGGTCGTTGCCCGCTGTGTCCTTCGACTTGCAGCCCGCCACGACGATCAACGCAGGCAGCAACACCGCCACGAGGACGAAGCGAAGTACAGTCCTCATCGAAGTCGAGTTCCCTTCGAGCATTCCACTCATCTCCCACCCAAGTGCCGGCGCCCCGGCGACACGCTACTGGCTGGACCTCCCACGCCGCTCGTGCACCGACTGGTCGATCCCAGTGGCGAGGAACGCCTCACACCCTCCTCGCGAACACGGTCTCGGAACTCAGACCATAAACCCAGTATAGCCTCTATACCCAGCGATATACTTGCCATTGCACCGTCATCGAGAGGAAACCGTGCTCACTATGCCCGACCGTGCGAGCATCCCCGCCTCCCGCCGGGATGAGTACGACCTCCTGGTCGGGTTGCTCATGCAGCATGCGGCGGCGGCCGACGATGAGACCCGCGAGACGGCGGCATGGATCGCCTCAGCCGCCCTCGAGCCGGGGCACCTCTGGCGCTCCATGGGCGTCGAGAGCCGCGACGAAGTCCGCCGTATCATGCGCGCGTACTTCCCCGAGCTCGAGGCCGAGAACGATCGCGACATGCGCTGGAAGAAGTTCCTCTACAGACGCATGTGCGGGTGGAGCGGATTCAGCGCTTGACTGAACCCGAGCTGTGCCGGGTGTAGCAGCCGCGAGGAGTGTTTCGGAGCCGAGGAGTAGTCAGACTGGCTGGCCGTCTATTTCGCGGCGAGCGCCGCCCCTGACGGCGCCGACGGCACAAGGACCTGGCAGCCGGCCACGAGACCCTCAGAGTCCACACCGTTCATGCGGCCAATGAGCTCCGCAGTCTGCTCGGTCGATAGGCCCGCCGCGGGATGGGCCCGTGCCAGTGCCCACAAGGTGTCGCCATGCTCGACGCGGACCGTTGTCGTCGACACTTCGTCCGCCGCCGGCGCCCTCGATGCGAGCGCAGCTGCGATCAGCGCGACCACCAGCGCCATCAGTACGAGCATTTCGACGGATGTGAGGCGCCTCGGCCCGTCGCAGCCCGAGCGACGCATGACTCGGACGCTTCCCCCGTCTCGTGCTGACGTAGTGCCCGCGCCCCTCAAGTCTCTGCTCCGCTCCACCGCGAGTGTTCCCATCGTGATTGCACTCCTTCTGCTGCGATCCACCGCCTGCTTGACGACCCGAAGCGTAGAACCCTGGTGTGACATTGGACTTCATTGGATGCGAACGTGTGTTCGTATGCAGTATATCGAACGTATGTTCGATTGCAAGTCGCATCGACTTTCCGCCCTCGTCGCCGGGAGGTACCGACCATCTCTTCCTGGTGGGTTCTGCGGTCACTCGCCTCACAGTCCGAACATCTGTTTGCGTCCCTGCCGGCTCTGCAATACACTCGTATGCGTACATACGTTCGATTCAGGGGGTCGTTATGGCCTACAAGCGCGAGCTCACCGGCCGTCAGCAGGAGATCCTCGACTACATCCGCTCTGAGATACATCGCCGAGGATTCCCTCCGTCCGTTCGCGAGATCGGTGAGCGGGTGGGACTCTCCAGCTCCTCGACCGTGCACTCGCACTTGGCCGCACTGGAGAAGAAGGGGTTCATCCGACGCGATCCGAGCAAGCCGAGGGCGCTCGAGGTTCTCGACTATCGCGACAACGAGCGCGGCATCGACTACGCCCAAGTGCGTGCAATCCCAGTGGTCGGACAGGTCGCTGCAGGTGCGCCCATCCTCGCTGCGGAGAACATTGAGTCGACGATGACTCTTCCTGCCGAAGTCGCTGACGAGTCAACGTTCATCTTGCGGGTGCGGGGCGACAGTATGGTCGGTGCCGGCATCCTCGATGGCGATTTCGTCGTCGTGAAGCAGCAGAATGTAGCGACGAACGGGGACATCGTCGTCGCGCTCGTCGGCGATGATGAGGCGACCGTCAAGACGTTCTATCGCGAGACCGACCGCATAAGACTCCAGCCCGAGAACCCGATGATGGAGCCCATCTACGCTCGCGACGTGAACGTGCTCGGCAGGGTGATCGCCCTCTTCCGACGGCTCTAGGCGGGCCGTCCCATGCCACTGGTCAATATCATCGTTGCGGGCGCCGTGCCTGAGCAGTACCGGCGCGCGCTGATCATGAACACCCGTGAAGCCATCGTCGAGGGTCTCTCGGCGACCGACGATCGCGTCGTCATCAGACTCTCCGAGAGCGACCCCGGCTGCTTTGATGCACCGGTCTGCCGAACAGACCGCTTCAC
Source organism: uncultured Actinomycetes bacterium (assembly GCA_963725795.1). Classification (GTDB taxonomy): domain Bacteria; phylum Actinomycetota; class Coriobacteriia; order Anaerosomatales; family CAVRZR01; genus CAVRZR01. The sequence goes on from CAVRZR010000002.1 coordinate 305,260, forward strand.
GCTCGTCGAGATCCTGCTCTATGAGGGTCGCTCGGACGACATGAAGAGATCCTTCGTACGCATCCTGAGAGAGCGGCTCGAGCGATCACCGGGCATCGAGCCGAGCGAGGTGGCGGTCGCGTTCCACGAGATGTCGAGAGCGGACCTGGACATACTGCCGGGACGGGCCGACTCCCAAGAGTAAGCTCAGGACGCGTCGTCCGGCTCGTCCTTCGACTCGCTTGTCACGGCGAACTCGGCCATCTCGTGCGCGCTACCGATCGGCATTCGCACCACAAGCCTCGTGCCGGACTCTGTGTGGCGCTCCGACAGGATCTGTCCCCTCTCGTGGGCAATCTGCACCACGTCGCCCCGCGTGTAGGGGACGAGCACCGTGAGAGTCGTGCTGCCGTGGGAGGCCTCCTCGGCGATACGCGCGACGAGCGACTCGATCCCTTCACCCCTGGCCGCCGACACGAAGACCGCGCGCGGATGACGCGACTCCAGCGTCGCCCGGGTCGGCCCGTCCAGGAGGTCCGCCTTGTTAAACACCATCACGTAGGGCTTGGCGGCGGCACCGATCTCAGCCAGGACTTCGCGCACGGCCTGCATCTGGGCATCCAGCTGCGGGTGAGATGCGTCCGTCACCTGCAGGAGCAGGTCGGCTTCGCGCACCTCATCGAGCGTCGACTTGAATGCCTCGACAAGCCCGTGCGGGAGTTTGTTGATGAAACCGACCGTGTCGGTCAGCGTGATCTCCCGGCCTTCGGGCAGGTCCATGCGGCGAGTGGTCGAGTCCAGCGTGGCAAAGAGCATGTCGGCGACCAGTACGCCGGCGTCTGTGAGTCTGTTGAGCAGCGTGGACTTCCCCGCGTTCGTATAGCCGACGAGCGAGACTCGATACACGCCGCTGCGTGACCTCCGTTTGCGCTGAAGATCTCGCTCCGCGGAAACCGCCTTGAGCTCGCGCCGAACCTCAGCGATGCGTCGCCGAGTGAGACGGCGGTCTGTCTCCAGCTGCGACTCGCCAGCGCCGAACCGCGCTCCCCTGCCGCCTCCAAGCCGTTCCGCTTCAAGGTGGCCCCACATGCCCTTCAGTCGCGGCAGCACGTATTCGAGCTGGGCGAGCTCAACCTGAAGTTTACCTTCACGGGTCGTAGCGTGCTGCGCGAAGATGTCGAGGATCAGAGCGGTGCGATCCAGGACCTTCGTATTCGGGATGAGGTTCTCAAGATTCGCCTGTTGAGAGGGCGTGAGATCGTCGTCGAAGACAACTACCTTCGCCTTCCCTCCCCGCACGAGACCCGCGATCTCCTCGGCCTTCCCGGTCCCTATGAATGTGCGGGGATTGGGCTTGTCGAGGCGCTGCGTGACGACGCCCGACGCCTCAAGCCCGGCGGTGTCCGCCAAACGCTCGAGCTCGGCTAGAGATTCATCAATCGGCCATTCTCGACGTCCACGATCGACACCAACGAGCACGGCTCTGTCGACCACCTTCGCTGCGACGTCTTGCGGCTTGAATCTCCCACTCATGGCAGTCTTCAAGCCGTCAGAGCGTCGCTTCGATGCGCCGAACCGCCTCTTCGAGCTGGTCGTCGGGGGTGGTGAGCGAGATGCGGATGAAGCCCTCACCGCTTGGACCGTAGGCCGAGCCCGCCGCCACGATGACGTTGGCCTCCTCGAGGATCTTCTCGGCGAAGGATGCCGAAGTGTAGCCTTCCGGCACCTTGGCCCAGACGTAGATGGTGGCCTTCGGTACCGCCGCGTGCATGCCGATCTTGCCGAGCGCATCGATCACCAGATCGCGGCGCCGCTGGTAGAGGTCGCACAGGTCGCGGATCGAATCTTGCGGGCCGAGCATGGCCTCGATACCGGCGTCTTGCACCGCGGTGAAGATGCCGGAGTCGATGTTGCTCTTCACGGTGCCGAGGGCCTTCATCGCTGTCGAGTTGCCGCACGCGAACGCGACACGCCAGCCGGTCATGCTGTAGGCCTTCGAGCAGCTGAAGAGCTCGATGGCGACGTCGCGCGCGCCGGGGCGCTGGAGGATCGATGGCGCCACGTAACCGTCGAAGCCGATCTCCGAGTACGCGTTGTCGTGGATGAGCAGGATGTCATGTTCCCGCGCGAACGCGATGGCCTTGTCGAAGTACTCCTCGTTCGCGATCGCCGAGGTGGGGTTGTTGGGATACGAGATGAACATCATCTTGGCCTTGGCGAGCACGTCAGCGGGGACGTTGTCGAAATCGGCCAGGAAGGCGTTCTCCTCGGTCATCGGCATCCAGTGCGTGAGCCCGCCGACCATGATCCCGCCGGTGTGATAGACCGGGTATCCGCAGCCGGGCACGAGCGTGTAGTCGCCGGGATCGACGAACGCCGTGAAGAGGTGCGCGATGCCTTCCTTGCTACCGATCAGCGCGAGGACTTCGGTATCGGAGTCCAGTTCGACGCCGAAGCGCGTACGCATCCACTGAGCGCAGGCGGCGCGGTAGCGAGGCGCGCCGACGTAGCTCGGATAACGATGATTGGCCGGGTTGCGGATGGCCGTCGCCATGGCGTCTACGATGTGCTCGGGCGTGGGCGTGTCGGGGTCCCCGATGCCGAGCGAGATCACGTTGATGCCCTGAGCCTCTTTCGCCGCCTTCTTACGGTCGATCTCGGCGAACAGGTACGGCGGCAGGTTAGCCATGCGCTGAGCGGTCCTCACGATTCGGACATCCCCTTCCGGATGGGCTAGTGCTTCGGGACATGGTAGCAGACGTACAGGCGGCTCGAGGGCGCGCCGACGCTAGTCTTCAGCGTCCTCCCCGAGCGAGATCGTCCCGCGATATACCTCTACGGCGGGACCTGTCATCAGTACGGCATTCGACGCCTCGTCCCACGCGATGGCGAGCTCGCCACCGGGCAGCTCGACAGTCGCCTGACGTCCGGTCCTGCCCGAGAGCGCTCCCGCTACGAGCGTTGCGCACGCCCCCGTTCCGCAGGCGAGCGTTTCGCCGCATCCGCGCTCCCATACGCGCAGCCGGATCGTGCCGTCGGCAGCGATCTGGGCGAACTCGACGTTCGTGCGCTTTGGGAATTCGACGCGCTGCTCGATCAGCGGGCCGACGGAGCGCACGGGAGCTTCGTCCACGTCATCGACCCAGATGACGCAGTGCGGGTTGCCCATGGAGACGCAGGAGACCTCGAAGGTGCCCGCATCGGTCACGAGAGGTACTTCAAGCACCGGATTCCCGGGCAAGGTCGTCGGGATGTCTTCGGCGGCAAGCGCGGGTTCTCCCATGTCCACAGTCGCCAGAGCGAGATCTCCGCAGTCGTCTCGAGTCACAGCGATGGGCCTCAGGCCGCCGAGGGTCTCCACTACCAGATGTGTCGCGCTCGCTGGGAACGAGACCGCGATCGATCACGTACTTCGCGAAACACCTGATACCGTTCCCGCACATCTCGGCGAGCGTGCCGTCCGCGTTGATGTAGTGCATATAGAAGTCCGCTTCGGACGTCGTCGCCGGCCGGATCTGGATGATGCCATCGGCGCCTATTCCGAAATGGCGGTCGCAGAACCACTGCACGGCCTCGGGGCTGAACTCCAGGGATGACTCGAGGTCCTCGATCATGATGAAGTCGTTGCCCAGACCGTGCATCTTTGCAAACGCGAGTTCCATGGCCCTCCGTCCAGGAGCCCAGCGAAGCGAATTGGCGAGGGCACGTCCGCCTCTTTGCACAACTCACTCAGCGGGGTGCGAGTTCGTCCGATTCTAACAGCCGAATTGCCGCCTCCGTGATCTGCGCGTCCGACAGCCCGGTCACGTCCACCCACCGCACGCGCGGGTCGGCCCGAAACCAGGTGAGCTGCCGCTTCGCGTAACGGCGCGTAGCGCGCTTGATGTCAGCGATCGCAGCTTCGAGCGGCACGTTGCCATCGACGACGGGAACGAGTTCTTTGTAGCCGATGGCCTGTTGCGCCGTGAGTGCGCTACGAAGTCCGCGATCGAGGAGCCCGGTGACCTCCTGCAGCAGACCTGCAGAGATCATGGCGTCGACGCGATCGTCGAGTCGCGCGTACAGGGCGGATCGATCCATGGTGATGCCGAGATGCGTGGTCGGGTACCAAGGCTTGCGCGCTGCGAAACCCGCCGCCTGCTCCGCATATGACGCGCCCTCGGCGGCCATCTCCAAGGCTCGGACGGTGCGCCGCACGTTGTTGGGATGTATCAGCGCCGCGCTGCTCGGGATCGATTGCCCGCAACCGATCGTGCAGACGCCTGGGGTCCTACCTCTGCCGCGAGCGCCTCGATGTCTCCCCGCGCGGCGGAGCTCTGATCCCCCGTCGGGAAACGCATGTCGTCCAGCGCGGCGCGGACATAGAGCCCCGTGCCTCCGCACACGATCGGGGTGCGACGGCGCGCGGCGATGCCGTCGATTGCTTCACGGGCCAAGCGCTGGTACAGGGCTGCCGAGAACGCGGATCCGGGCTCGGCTACGTCGAGCAGGTGGTACGACGGGCTGCCGGGGCCGATCTCGGGTTTCGCAGTGCCAATATCCATCCCGCGATAGATCTGCATCGAGTCCGCGGACACCACCTCGCCGCCCAGCGCGAGAGCCAATGCCTCGGCGAGTCGTGACTTCCCCACACCGGTGGGTCCGACTACGGCGATGACGTGCGCGCGCTCGCTCAGAACCGCGTCGCTATTCGTATCGGTCAACCCGGAACCTCTCGAAACTGCAGGGGTCGCCGGGGCTGATACCGGCCTTACGCATGGCGATCTCGACTTGCGTCCTCACGTCGTCGACGCCCTCGAGATCGGGCAACAGCAACCCTCGACGCCAGCCTGAGGAAACGATGACGCCGTACTGCTTCGGGTCGAGGTCGGCGATGAGGCACGACTCCGGTTGACGCAGGACGTCGACCTTCACGTCCAAGTCATCGAGCTCGGCGAGCGTAAGCGGCGGGAACCGAGGATCCTGTGTCGCCGCTTGGATCGCGTTGTGGGCGACCTCTTCGGCGAGCGTGTCCTGAGTGGGAAGGATCGTGCCGATGCAGCCTCTCAAGTCGCCTGCGCGATGCAGGCTCACGAACGCGCCCGCTCGCGCAGGCAGGCTCGGATCACCGAGTGGGCCGGGTTCCACCTCGCTCCGGTCCCGGACGTACCCTTCTATGGTCCGGCGTGCGAGGGCGACGATCTCGCTTTCGGGCATACCCGCCATGCCGCCCTTGCGTCCCGTGTCGGGCGTCTCGGAGATCATGGGCGACCTGTTCTGCTCGTGTCCGCCAACAACGAACGCGTCGCTTCCCGCGACCGCCGTCATATAGCCGACCCCCCACGGTGCCTCGTAGGCGAGCACCCGCGCAGGCGGATCGGCCCCGAGGAAGCCTCCCAGGGTGATGAAGGAACGCAGTCCGCATTCTCCACCTGCTTCGACGACGTCTGGATCGAGGTGCATGAGTCCGACGAAGTCGCCGCGACCGACGCGCTCGACGAGGGCCTCGTCGAGTTCCTTCGCTCGAGGCGAATACCCTGCAGGCGCGTCACGCGTCAGCCGGTGGCTGCAGTCGCCACTTGCGACAAATGCCACCCTCCTCGCGAGCGCATCAGCGGTCTGGGCGACGATCTCCCCTACTCGGCGATGCGTCTCATACGGAAGGTACGAGAGTGAAAGCACGACGAGCGGCCACCGACCCAGCGGATCGAGGAAGCTCATCGGGACGAGAACGCCATGGTCGAGATGCCCGGAGTCGAGATTCGAGTCGAGCGCCCTGTCCACGGCCGGTATTCCGGCGCTCGCCAGTCTTGCAAGCAACTCGCGCGCGAACGTCGGGTCCCCCCGATAGGTGAAGCGAGCGCCAGGCGCGCCGAACTGGCCGAAGGAGCCGCTCGCCTCGGCCGCCGTGTCCACAGCGAACGCATCAGCGAAAGCCGGGGCGTGCGGCGACATGATGACCACCGTGTCGGGATCGAAGGCCGACAGCACCTGCTCGGCCGTCCGCAGGGCTTCGAGCGACGCGCTCGTCACGCTCGACCGCGAACCGCCGACCGCTTCGACCATGATGGGCGGATGAGGTGCGATGATCCCCAACGTCCCGGCTGGCATCGCGATCTCCTCCCTGTCGACGATCCTGCTACAGGTCGTTCGTTCCCTCGAATCGGCCGCCGAGAAACCACGTCTGCGCGTCGGTGATGCGGACATCGACGAACGTCCCCGCGAACTCATCGGCGATACGTCCCGGCGGTACCGGGATGTGGACGACCTTGTTGCCTTCCGAGCGGCCGGCGAGCATCAGGCTGTCACGCTTGCTCGGACCTTCGATGAGCACCTTCTGCAGGGTGCCGACAAGGGCTGTATTCCTCCGCAGCGCCGATGACTGGACCGCATCGACCAGCCTGTCGAAGCGTTCCTGAACGACGTCCGGTGACGTGGCCACGCCCGACGTGGCTTGCTCCGCCGCGAGCGCGGCAGCGGGGGTTCCTGCCCGCGACGAGTAGATGAAGGTGAAGGCCTGGTCGTAGCCGACCTGGCGCACCAACTCGAGGGTTTGCTCGAAGTCGGACGCTTCCTCGCCGGGGAATCCGACTATCACATCGGTGGAGATAGCCAAGTCCGGCATCGCCGCGCGCAGACGCTTCACGAGGCCGAGGTAGTCCTGACGAGTGTAGACGCGGTTCATCGCCTCCAAGATGCGATTCGAGCCGGACTGGACCGGAAGGTGCAACGACTTGGCGACTTGGGGAGTCGTCGACATGACGTCGATGATGTCGTCCGAGAGGTCCTTCGGGTGGCTCGTCGCGAAGCGCACGCGACGCACGCCCGTCTGCGCCACGGCCGCGAGCATTTCCGCGAACCGTGGCGCCCCGTACAGGTCACGCCCATACGAGTTCACGTTCTGACCGAGCAGGGTCACCTCGACAACACCCTCGTCCGCAAGCCGCGCGCACTCGCTCACAACGTCTTCGAACTGACGAGACCGCTCCCGGCCCCGCACGTACGGAACGACGCAGTACGAGCAGAAGTTGTCGCATCCGACGGTGATCGGTACCCACGCGTGCCAGTTGTGCTCACGCCGGCTCGGCAGATCTGATGCGAAGTCATCCGAAGATTCGAGCACCTCGACGATCGCGCGACGCTCGCTGTCCGCGGCTCGCAGCAGGCTCGGGAGGTGCGAGATGTTGTGCGTGCCGAAGACGACATCCACGTGCGGCAACGACTGGAGAAGGCGTTCGCCATCGCGCTGACCGATGCAGCCGCCAACGGCTATCAGTGCCTGCGGCCGTGTCGTCTTGACTGCTTTGAGGCTGGCAACCTGGCCGGACAGGCGCTCGTCGGCCCTCTCTCGAACGCAGCACGTCATGAACACGATGACGTCCGCCTCGTCCACCGTCTTGACGGGAGCAAGGCCCGAGGCTTCCAGGAGGCCGGCCACACGTTCGGAGTCGTGCTTGTTCATCTGGCACCCGAACGTGCGTGTGAGGTAGGTGCGCATGGCGATACAGGGTAGCACGCACCCTGCCGAGGAAGTCCCCGCCGACGAGCTACGGCGCGAGCGCCAAGAGCCGCTCGACCTCTGCTGTCGGAACCTCCACGCTGCCGAGTTCTTGCGTTTCCACCGTCAGGCCGTGGAAATCACTGCCCCCGGTCGCAATGAGTCCGAGCGACCTCGCGAGCCAGGCGTAGTGCGAACGTTGCTCCGCGGTGTGCTCGGCGTGGTAGGCCTCGATGCCCATGAGGCCTGACCCGATGAGCGAGGTGATCAGTGGGTCCACCTTGGTGACGCCCGGGTGCGCAAGCACGGGCACGCCACCTGCCGAGCGCACTACCTCGAGGACGTCGAGCGGTGACCGCACATCCTTGGACACGTAGAAAGGACAGCCGCGCCCAAGGAGTTCCCTGAACGCTTCGCCTACGGTCTCGGCGTGACCTCCCTCGACTAAGACCCTGGCGACGTGCGAGCGGCCGACCGCGCCACCGGCCGCGAGCGCCAGCACGTCGTCGATGTCGATGTCGTAGCCGGCCTCCTGAAGTGAAGCGACGATACGTTCGGCTCGGCGCAACCGCGCGGCACGCAGGTCTTCTAAGTGCACGAGGAGTACAGGATCGGTGTGGTCCACGAAGTAGCCGAGCATGTGGACGTCGTGACCTTCCCACACTGCTGACAGCTCCACGCCGGGAACGAGCCTCAAGCTCGTTTCGCTCGCGGCCTCCAACGCTTCGTCGATGCCGCCCACGGAGTCGTGGTCGGTCACGGACAGCACGTCGAGGCGCAGATCGGCGGCGTGCGCAACCAGCTCGCGTGGGCTCAGTGCGCCGTCGGATGCGGTGGTGTGCGAGTGGAGGTCGGCCCGCATGCTCCCTCCCCACCGTGATGGGCGTGTCCGCACGTGGCGCCGAGCGTGTGGCGCCGAACAGCGCTACCGATTCATGTCCCTGGGCTCGACCAGGAGACGTATCGCGGTGCGTTCCTCGCCGTTGATCTCAATGTCCGCGAATGCCGGGATACACGTGAGCTCGACACCCGAAGGCGCGAGGAAGCCCCGGGCTATGGCGATGGCTTTGACGGCCTGATTCAGCGCACCCGCCCCAACGGTCTGCACCTCAACCGCACCTTGCTCGCGGATGATGCCAGCGAGCGCCCCGGCGACGGCGTTCGGGTTCGACTTGCTCGAGACCTTGAGGACTTCCACCGGCTCCCCCGCTGCTAGGAATGGTGTCGTGTGGGCCTGCTAGCGGCCAGCTGCATCAACTGCGTCATCTCGTGCTACCAAGTGGCGAGACATGAGTATACCGCACGGTTGAGTGGAGGTTCAGTCTTCCTTCTCAACGTCGAATCTGATCCGGATGTCGTCCCTGCCGACTGTGATTCTGGGCTCGCCCGCCAGGTGGATGTAGTACTTCTCGGCGAGGCCGTCGAACGCGGCGACAAGGTCTCGGCGAAACGACGTCAGATCCGCCTGATGGATCCGCAGTCCTCGACGGTCGCGGTAGATATCCGGGGCGCCATTGGCCGTCTCCGGCTCCCTCGCCGAGAGAAGCTGTGCGAGAACGGGCTGAAGCGGCTTGAGCTCGCCGGCCAGGATCCGGTGGGCCGTTCGCTCGGAGACCTTGATTGCGAGTTGGTCGGTTATCGACGTGAGGTCTGCGGCGTCGGTGGACGCTGCGAGGCGCTGCCACACCGGCAGTCGAGAGATGTCATCGAGGAAGAGCAGGTCCGCGGTGTCGAGTTCCTGCCGTGCGATCGCGTGCAGCGTCGCGCACAGTTCCGCAGGCGTGCCCAGATACACGTCGACGCCCTGATGCTCGAGCGCAAACTCGACGACGCGTCGCGCGATGTTGTGTGGGCCGCGTGCCGCCACGAGCACGCCATCCTCATTCTCTTCGATCGCCGGCCACGTCGACTGATCTGCGCGTTCCGGCAGCTCCGAAGTGTCCATGACGACTTCGACCGATGTCCCCTTGTGGGGGCCGGAGATAGCGACCCGCGCCGAAGTAACGTTGCTGCGCACGGAGAACAGCGCCATCCCTCGGCCATGCACGCCCCATCGGTCCATCACCATCGTCTCGAGTTTGCTCGTGACCCGCGGCTCGAAGATGCGTTCCCGAAGTCCTTCGGGGACTCCGAGCCCGTCGTCGATCACCGTCAGCGATCTGGTGTCACCCTCCCGATGAGACGCGACGAAGATGCGCTGCGCGTGAGCATCTCTGGCGTTGCGGAGGAGTTCGACGACGACGTCTTCGACTCCTCGGACATCGTGCTTCGCCTGACGTCGTTCCGCCTCGGAGATGCGCAGACGGACGAACCCGTCGCCGAGGTCCTCTTCGACCTTGAGATAGGACTCGCCTGACACCGTGGCGACGAAATCGATGAGGGGATCGGAGTGTTCGGCCATGCCGAGTAGTCTACAACGGGATGCGGGGCCGCCTCGCAAAAGGAAACGAGCCGCCCGAGGCGGCCCGTTCGCACGGCTGGTAGCCATCTGCCAGTATAGCGCCCTCAACGCAGCGCTCGGCGCTATTTCGCGTAGTCCACCGCCCGACTCTCACGGATGACCATGACCTTAATCTGGCCGGGGTACTCGAGCTCCTCTTCAATCTGCTTTGCTATGTCGCGTGCGAGCACGACAGAATCGGCGTCGCTTATCTGATCGGGCTTCACCATGACACGGATCTCGCGACCGGCCTGCATGGCGTATGTCTTCTCAACGCCCTTGTGCTGATTCGCAACGGCCTCGAGCTTCTCGAGCCGCTTGATGTAACTCTCGAGCGTTTCGCGTCGCGCGCCGGGGCGGCCGGCGGAGATAGCGTCGGCGGCCTGGACGAGGACGGCCTCGATCGTCTGGGGTTCGACATCGCCGTGGTGCGCCTCAATTGCGTGAACCACCGGCTTCGGCTCGTTCATGCGTCGTGCAAGGTCCGCACCTATCACGGCATGCGGTCCCTCGACCTCGTGGTCGATCGCCTTGCCGAGGTCGTGCAAGAGACCGGCACGCTTCGCGAGCTGAACGTCGGTGCCCAGTTCGGCAGCCATGACGCCCGCGAGATACGCGACTTCGAGCGAGTGATTCAAGACATTCTGGCCATAGCTCGTACGGAACTTGAGTCGCCCGAGCGTCCGGATGGTCTCGGGGTGCAGGCCGTGGATGGCCGTGTCGAAGGCGGCCTGTTCGCCAGCGTCGTGGATCTGTTGGTTGACCAGGGTCGTGGCCTTCTCGAACGTCTCTTCGATCCGAGCCGGGTGGATGCGCCCGTCCTGGATGAGCGTCTCGAGCGTGATGCGGCCGATCTCGCGCCGCACAGGATCGAAGCTCGAGAGGATGACCGCCTCAGGCGTGTCGTCGATGATCAGGTTGATGCCGGTCAGCTGCTCGAATGCCCGGATGTTGCGACCCTCACGGCCGATGATGCGGCCCTTCATGTCGTCGCTCGGGATGTGTACCACCGAGACAGTCGACTCGGCGGTGTGATCGGCGGCCACGCGCTGGATCGCGATGCCCACGATGTTCCGAGCCTTCTTGTCCGCCTCTTCGCGAGCGCGCGTCTCGGTCTCGCGGATGAAGGCGGCCGCATCCTGCTTGACGTCATCCTCGATGCGATGCATGAGCTCGGCCTTGGCCTCATCGGCGGTCATGCCCGCGAGCGACTCGAGGCGGCGTTGCTCCTGCTGGATGATCTCTTCGAGATCCTTCTCTCGTTTGGCGATCTGGCCTTGCTGGCTCGAGAGTTGATTCTCGCGCTTGTCCAGCGATTCGGCGCGACGGTCGATCGACTCCTCGCGCTGCGCCAGGCGGTTCTCCAGCGCGGCGACTTCCCTGCGTCGCTCCTTGGCGTCGGCCTCCGCCTCGGACTTCATCTGGAAGATCTGGTCTTTGGCTTCGACCAGCGCCTCCTTCTTAAGCGTCTCAGCTTGCTTCTCGGCTTCCTTCACGACCCGCTCGGCGTCTTCTGCAGCGCGGGAAACGCGGCCCTTGATGAGGAAGCGGTTGAGCGCGAAGCCGAGGGCGACACCGATCAAGACCGCGATGATTGCGATGAACACAGATGCGGTTTCCACGGCGCCCCTCCTTTCATCTGCGCGTCCATTTCTCCATTAGACGACGCTTTAGGGAGGCCGGCTTCGCGGCTCGCTCCCAGCGGCCGGTGCGCCATGGGCCCGCTCGCCCACAAACACGAACCGGACGCATCAGCGTCCGGCACCATGATCGGCTTCTAGCCTTCGATTCACCGGATGCACGACAGCGGACCCCTCACGGGCCGCCAATCCGGTGCATCGTGTTATCTGCCGAAAGACCCCGGCGCCGCCAGTGACTGGCCGGCGCCGTGCATACTCATGAGTGCCGCCCCGATAGTAGCGGCTGCCAGCGGAAACCGTCAAGGAAAACCAGGCGCGCACATCGCGCGCGATGACTAGCGGTCGGACGAATCATCAGAAGCCCTCGCCTACCGTTCGCAACGCCTCTAGCACGGTCTGCGGCTCGAACCCCTTCGACACGTAGCGGCGCAGGATACGCTCGCGGTCTCGTCGGCCTGCAATCGGGCGTTCCCTCAACAACAGCTCGAGGCGTTCGACGTCCGTCTGCCCGAGTTCTTCCTCGGAGCGTGCAAGGACGCGGCAGGCCGCTTCGCGGTCGAAACCGTGCTGCGTCAGTTCGCGCAGGATTCGAGCCCTTCCGTAGCCTGCGGACACGCGAGTGTGCACCAGGTGTTCCGCGAAACGCGCGTCGTCCAGCAGGCCAGAGCCCTGTAGCGACTCGATGACCTCAGCCACTACCTCGATCGGGAGACCTTCATCTTCCAGCCGTCCGGTGAGTTCCCGGACCGAGCGCTCGCGATAGCCGAGCAGGCGCAGCGCTCGGTCTCGCGCCACTTGGGCCTCGACCTCAGCGAGCGCCCGATCGAGCTCGTCGGGAGTAACACTCGACCCCAACTCGAGGTTGAGCGCCTTCACGGCTGCTCCGGTCGTCCGGCGCTCACTGCCATCGTCGAAGCGGACAACACGGGCCCGGGCCCCGCGCCCCCCGCTGTCGATCGCGTCGATTCGGGCCGTCATGAGAGGATCATCGGCGTCCGACTACTCGCCGGCGGGCACCGTCTCCGCCTGCTCGGTGGGTACGGCGGTCGCGCCCGGCACAGGGAGCCCGAGACCTTCGCGTACCTTCACCTCAATGGCGTTGCGCAGTTCGGTGTGCTCTCTCAGGAAATCCTTGGCCGCTTCGCGTCCCTGTCCGAGCCGCTCGTCTCCATACGTGTACCAGGCGCCCGACTTGGCGACGATACCTTCCTCGACCGCAAGGTCGAGGATGCTTCCTTCTTTGCTGATACCGGTCCCGAACATGAGGTCGAACTCGGCCTGACGGAACGGGGGCGCGACCTTGTTCTTGACCACTTTGGCTCTGACGCGATTGCCGATGATGTCCGTGCCTTGCTTGATGGAGTCGATCCGGCGCACGTCGATCCGCACCGTCGAGTAGAACTTCAGCGCCCGGCCACCCGACGTGGTCTCCGGATTGCCGAACATCACGCCGATCTTCTCCCGCAACTGGTTGATGAAGATGCACGTGGTATCGGACTTCGAGAGCGATCCTGCGAGCTTCCGCAGTGCCTGACTCATCAGACGCGCCTGCAAGCCCACCGACGCGTCCCCCATCTCACCTTCGATCTCGGCGCGCGGGACCAGAGCGGCGACGGAGTCGATGACGATGACGTCGACCGCTCCGCTTCGCACCAGCATGTCTGCGATCTCCAGTGCCTGTTCGCCCGTGTCGGGCTGCGAAATGAGTATCTCGTTGATGTCGACGCCGAGGCGGGCAGCATAGGAGGGATCGAGCGCATGCTCGGCATCGATGAATGCTGCTATGCCTTCCTGTGCCTGCGCTTCGGCGATGATCTGCAGTGCGAGGGTCGTCTTTCCGGAAGACTCCGGGCCGAAGATCTCGACGATCCTGCCGCGCGGCACGCCACCGATGCCAAGAGCGGCGTCGAGGGCCAGCGAGCCGGTCGGGATCGCGGCGACTTGTGTCACCGCGGCGTGCTCTCCCAGCTTCATCAGCGAACCCTTGCCGAACTTGCGCTCTATCTGCTCTTTCGTGACATCGAGTATCTTTTCTTTCTCGCGCTCCATGGTCTGCATAGCTCCTCACTTCTCAGCGCGGGAGATCCCCTCGGGGCATGTCCGACGCTATACGAACGTGTGTTCGATGTCAACCCAGTCGTACCGCTGGGGAGCCCGTGTCCGAAGCGGCGATCACGCCGCCCCAAGCCGACACTCGCGCAAGACCGTGTAGACGGGCTCCCGGTCGGTGAGCCGGCTCGCGTACAACCTAACCGATAGCACTGACACGGTACCGGGCAGGTCTCCGAGACGGTCTCGTGCTGCCTCGATCGCCCCTTCGCTCACGTGCCTTTCTCTGCGGGCCCGAACGAGCGTCGCGTGCGGTTTGAAGGTTCGGTTGTCCACAGGGACGCCGAATGCGAGACAGGCGCGATCCAGCTCGGCAACGAGAGCGGCGCAGCGCCCCTCCGGGTCAGCGAACGTGCCCCAGAGCATGCGCGCGCGTCTCGGTGTTCGGGACCGCACGAAAGTCCGGATCGGCCAGTTCGAAAGAGGGGCTGCGAGCGACGGTCGAGGCCACCACGTCGCCTAGCTCGCCGAGAGACTCCTCGGCGATGTCTCCGAGGAACTTCAGCGTGACGTGCATGTTCTGCCGGGGCACCCACTTCTGATCGCGCCAGGCGTGATCGGCATCCTTCACCGCGTCGCACGCATCCACGAACGCATCGAGGACGTCGTCGGGTAGCGGGATGCCGATGAATGTCCGGACGCCGCTCACACCGATCACAACGCCGAGATCTCTCGCCTGAGCAAGTCGAGCGCCGCCGATGTGGCCCGGATCCTGATCGCGGACCTGTCGCCCGGAAAGGTGCGCGACGTCTGCCGAGTTCCGCGGACCGAGGAGACGCCGAACCACACGAGACCGACCGGCTTCTCCAAGGTGCCTCCGTCCGGCCCGGCAATGCCCGTGACAGAGACGGCGACATTCGCGCCGAAGCGTTCCAGCGCACCTGCCGCCATTTCGGCGGCGGTCTGAGCGCTGACTGCGCCGTGCTCTTGGAGCGTGCCCGCGGGCACGTCCAGCAGATCGCTCTTAGCGGAATTCGCATACGCAACCACCGCGCCCAGAAACACCTCCGACGAGCCAGGCACGTCGGTCAGGGCCGCCGCAACCATCCCGCCTGTGCAGGATTCCGCTGCGGCGATGCTCACGCCGCGCTCGCGGGCGGCGGTCAGCACGCATTCGGCAAGGCTCGACTCGTCGGTGGCGTAGACGTACTCCTCGAGCGCCTCGGCCACCTCCCGGACGGCACGCTCCAGGGTGTCCTCGCCTGCCCCGGCGTCAAAGAGCACGATTCGGACGTCGCCCGGGCGTGCGAGCACGGTGAAGTCGATGCCGGACGTATCGCCGAGGGCCTCGGACGCCCGAACCTGGGCATCCGACTCGCTGATCCCAACGCACCCCAGCTCCCGATGGCGAGGGCGTCCCGGCCCCGGCGCAATCTCGGTGACGAGACGCTCGAGCATCGGCCGCATCTCGGCCGGAGGCCCCGGAAGCAGCGCCACACGGCCCGCGGATGTGGAGGCCACTTGACCCGGAGCCGTGCCCGTCACGGCCGGAATCACGAGCGCTCCTCGCAAGACGTCGGCTTGTTTCAACACCTGTTCGGCGGCACGGGGGTCTGTGTGTCGGCGCGCCGCAGCGGCAAGGACTCCCAGAAGTTCCGCATTCTGGTCGAGGGGAAGCGAGAGCGCTCGAGCGGCGGCCTCCCGAGTCACGTCGTCGTGCGTCGGGCCGAGTCCGCCCGTGACAACGACCAGCTCGTCACGCGTGCACAGTCGCTCGAGGGTCGCCGCGACACGATCGACGTCGTCGCCGACGCTCACCGTCTCGACCACCCGGTACCCGGCACTCGCCAGCGCGAAGGCGACTTCTCGCGTATTCGTGTCTACGCGCAAGCCTTCCACCAGCTCCGAGCCGACAGTCACGATCGACGCCGTTGGTCGTACGTTCGCACCGGAGACCTGACGGACTGGTTCGGTCGACATCAGCGCTGCTGTTGTTTCGTCCACGGGCCGACGAGTACGTCACCGGCACTGCGGAAGTAGTCGACCATCGAGAGCACGGTGAGCGCGACGGCTATGCCCATGGTCACCCATGCCACCGCGTTCACGAAGGCGACCACGTCGCGGCCGTATGTCGCCAGCGTGAAGGTGTCTTTCACGATGAACAGCATGATCGCGATGATCTGGAAGAACGTCTTCACCTTGCCGTACCACGAGGCGGCGATGACCTGCCCTTCGGCGGAGGCGACCATACGAAGGCCGGAGACGATGAACTCGCGTGAGATGATCACGAGGGCTATCCAGCTGGGCAACACGTCCAGATCCACGAGTGCGAGTAGCGCCGCCGTGACGAGGAGCTTGTCGGCGAGCGGATCGAGGAACTTTCCGAACGTCGTCACCTCGTTGCGCGAGCGCGCGAGGTAGCCGTCCACCCCGTCGGTGAACGCCAGCACACCGAACACCAGCGCCGCAATCCAGGGTTGGACAGCGGCCACCCTCCGAGAGACGTCAAGCCACGCAGGCCAGTCGGCGAGCATGACGACCATGAAGACGGGTATGAGAACCATTCTCGCGATGGTGACCCAGGTCGCGGTCGTGATCCGCGTGCCCTCAGTGGAACTCGGCTCGTCGGGCACTACACCACCTCCGCTTCCAGGTCGTACCCCAGAGAGTCTACGATGCGCGCCCGAACGATCTCTCCGGCCTTGACCGGCGCGGCCTGATCGAAGAGCACGAGGCCGTCTACCTCAGGCGCCTGTCCGCGCCAGCGTCCGAACGGCGTGCCGTCCTCTTCCGTTCCTTCGACGAGCACGTCCAACGTCTGGCCGACGCGGCTCGCTGCACGCTCGAAACC
Organism: uncultured Actinomycetes bacterium; assembly: GCA_963725795.1. Classification (GTDB taxonomy): domain Bacteria; phylum Actinomycetota; class Coriobacteriia; order Anaerosomatales; family CAVRZR01; genus CAVRZR01. The sequence continues at coordinate 321,696 of CAVRZR010000002.1, forward strand.
GATCCGGTCCGCCCGGTCGCGCAGACGCTGCGCGCGTCTCATCCTGGTCCGCTTGGTCGGCAAACCCGGCATCGTCGCCGCCGGCGTGCCGTCCTCTGGAGAGTATGAGAACACGCCCACATAGTCGAGCTGAGCCGCCTCGAGGAAGTCCTCGAGCCTGCGTACGTCGTCTGGAGTCTCGCCTGGAAAGCCTGCGATGAGGCTCGTGCGCAACACGACGTCCGGCACGACCTCGCGGATGTGCTTCACGAGTCTAAGGAACTCGGAGGCCGACCCGCGTCGATGCATGCGTTTGAGCACGCTTGCCGAGGCATGTTGGAGCGGCATGTCGAGGTAGTGGCAGACGGTGGGCTCTTCGGCAATGACCTCGAGCAGCTCCTGGGTGATACCGTCCGGCTGCACGTACATGAGGCGAAGCCACGCGAGCCCGGGAACGCGTGCGACCGCGCGCACGACGTCCGCGAGCGTGTACGAGCGAGCGTACCGATACCGGTGCGTGCGGAGGCCAGAAGTCGCGTCCGTACGAGGAGATGTCCTGACCGATGAGCACCAGCTCCCGCGCGCCATTGCTCACGAGCAGAGCGGCCTCGGAGACGATCTCATCGAGCGGGCGGCTACGGTACGGTCCGCGGATAGCCGGGATCGTGCAATACGAGCAGCGCCGATGGCATCCGTCCGACACCTGCAGGTAGGCAGAGGGGCCACTGGCGGTGCGTGGCGGGCACGCAGCGGGCGCGCCAGAGGTTGGCGCGGGCGTCGTGACTCGGGCGGGCGCCCCCGTGAGCCGCTCGAGCACGTCGAGCAGGGCACCTTCTTCGGCAACGGGAACGAACGCGTCCACCTCCGGCATTGCCTCGGCCAAGTCCGCGCCGTAGCGCGACGGCATGCAACCCGCGACGATGAGCCGTCGTCCCTGCTTCTGCTGGAAGCCACCCGCGGGCGATATCGAGGACGGTCTGGATCGACTCCTCGGTCGCATCCTGGATGAAAGAACAGGTGTTCACGACGATGGCGTCGGCGGAGTCCGGCTCGTCTGCGAGCCGATACGCCGAGGCGGCGATCGCTGCCCTCATGCGGTCGGTGTCGACCTCGTTCTTGGGACAGCCGAGTGTGAGGAAGTAGACGCCGGGTGGGCGCGCGGCGGGTGTGATGGGAGAAGAGTCCATGGCCACAGTCTAGCGTGCTGCCAGCCGACGCGGCCTCTCTGCATGCGCTTAACGGGCCGTCTGTCAGCGGTAGTTCACGAACTGCAGCGGAATGCCGTAGTCCTGCTCCTTCAGAAACGCGATCACGCCCTGCAGTTCGTCGCGTGACTGCGAGAATACGCGCACCTTGTCGCCCTCGATCTGCACCTTGACCTTGAATTTCTCGTCTCGCACGTCCTTGTTCACCTTGCGCGCGATCTCCATGTCGATGCCGTTCACGATCTTACCGAGGATGCGTACCGTTCCGCCCGAGGCCGACTCCTCGTTGCCCCACGAGACGGCCTTGAGATCGATGTCCCGGCGGATGAGCTTCGTGTTGAGCACGTCGACGACCTGCCGGAGCACGAAGTCGCTGGGTGCATGCACCGTGATCGTGGCTGCGTGCTTATCGAGCTCGATGCTCGACTTCGTGTCTTTCAGGTCGTATCGCTGCACCAGCTCCTTGCTCGCCTGCTGAACCGCGTTGTCAACCTCCTGCATGTCCACATGGGACACGACGTCGAAGCTCTGTTCCTTTGCCACGTGTTCCTCCTCGCTCCCCGGTCGGACCGGCTCGTGCTCCTCGCGGCAGCCCGCCCAGCGCGCCGATGGCGCCGCTACTGTGTCTTCTCGGCCTTGAGCGTTACGGTCGGAGTGTTCTGCGACTCCGGTACCTCGACCTGCGTGCCGTCGCGGTACACCGTGACAACCGACGGCCGGCCTATCCTCACCTCGGCCTCGTCTGTGACGAGGTATTCCTTCGACTCCCCGCTGACGAGCGTGCCCTCATACGCCTTGTCGCCGTCGACCGTTATCCTCAGCCACGAAGCGTCCTCACCCACGACGACTCTCAGCGTGAACGGTTCGGCCGTGAGAGGCTCGGTCACAACGGTCGCCTCGGTGCTCGTCGACGACCCCGAGGGCGCGGACGTCGTTGTGGAGCCCGGCGAAGTCGCTGTCTGAGTCGTCTCGGGTTCCGATGGCAGCGGCGTCGCCCCCTGTTCGCTTCTCAGGCTGCGCACGCCCCAAAAGCCGAGGACGATCGCCAGCAGGATGCTCGCGATGATCACCGCCGGCTTCCACGGCACGGCGTGAGCCTTCTCGCGTGGGACGACGACCTGCTCACGCCTCGGCACGGCCGCCGTGGGTCCGACGGCGCCGGATTCGGCGCGATACATCGTCAATAAGGGTGTGACTTCGAGTTCGAGCCATCGAGCGTAGCTGGAGATGTAGCCGCGAACGTACGCGGGATTCGGGAGCTTCTCGTACTCCCCTTCTTCCAGCGCGCCGAGCAACTGCGCCCGGATCCGGGTCGCCGCCTCGGCGTCGGTGAGCGTCTTGCCCATCTCGATGCGCCGCTTGCGGAGCGTGTCGCCGAGGGCGCCCACTACCAGCTCTCCTCCTGCTGGGCATCATGCCGCTCGAATGCCTTGACCGACTCCAGGTCCTCGATGTCGACCAGCACTTCCCGGGGCTTGCTTCCGTCGGGCGGCCCGACGATGCCTTTCATCTCCAGCATGTCCATTATGCGGCCGGCTCTCGCGTACCCGACCTTGAGACGCCTCTGAAGCAGCGACGTCGAACCTATTCCGCTCGACACGACGATATCGGCTGCTTCCCACAGTAGCGGGTCGTCGTCCCCATCGCCCTCGATTCCGCCGCCGACGGATGCGACCCGCAGGTGCAGGATCTCGTCGTGGTAGTCCGGTTCGGCCTGCTGCTTCTTGAGGTGATCGACGACGGTGCCGATCTCGTCCTCGCTGACGAAGGCGCCTTGGATGCGCTTCGGCTTGGGCCACTCGGGAGTCGAGTAGAGCATGTCGCCCTTGCCGACGAGCTTCTCCGCGCCGGGCTGGTCGAGGATGACGCGCGAATCGATCGAGCTTGCGACCGCGAATGCGATGCGGTTCACGATGTTGGTCTTGATCAGCCCCGTGATGATGTCGGTTGATGGCCGCTGCGTGGCCACGACAAGGTGGATGCCGGCCGCGCGCGCGAGCTGCGCGAGGCGGCAGATCGAGTCCTCGACCTCTTTCGCGGCCACCATCATGAGGTCGGCGAGCTCGTCGATGACGATGACGAGGTACGGCATCTCCTCGGCACCCTCGGGCGCTCTCCCCTCTTGCACGAGCGCGTTGAACATGCCGATGTTGCGCGCACCCGCCTTCTGCATCTTCTTGAGGCGCGAATCCATCTCCGAGACCGCCCACGCCAGCGCGCTTGCGGCCTCTTTGGGCTCTGTCACGACCGGCACGTAGAGATGCGGAACGCCGTTGTAGAGCGAGAGCTCGATGCGCTTGGGATCGATGAGGATGAGGCGGACCTCGGCGGGGGTCGAGCGCATCATCAGCGAGGTGAGGATCGCGTTGATGCAGACGGACTTGCCCGTGCCGGTGGAGCCGGCGATGAGCAGGTGAGGCATGGTAGCAAGATCGGCCACCACCGAGTCGCCCGCGACGTCCTTGCCGATGGCGAGCATGAGCGGGCTACCGACGCCTTGCGGCGTCCCCGCGATGACGTCGCCCAGGGTGACGGTGGCCCGTCGCTCGTTCGGCACTTCGACGCCGACGAGCGACTTGCCCGGGATCGGCGCGAGTATGCGGACCGTGCTCGCCGCGAGCGCAAGCGCGAGGTCATCGGCGAGAACGGTGATGCGGTTGACCTTCACGCCCTTGGCTATGTCGATCTCAAACAGCGTCACGGTCGGGCCCGGCACCCAGTCGACGACACGCGACGGGATGTCGAACGTGGCAAGCGTGTCCTCGATCACGCGCGCGATAGCCTGAAGCTCCTTCTCGCTCGCCTTGTGGCTCGATGCCGACTCGCTCGTGCGCTTGAGGATGCCGTAGGACGGCAGCTCGAAACCCTCAAGCGCACGCGGGCTCGCTGCCGCCGGCATAGGAACCGTTCTCCCGCCGTCCGCTGTTGTCGGGGCGGCAGGTTCTCCGTTGCCGCGCATGCGCCTCGTGGCGGCTGCACGCTCGCCGCCCTCCGGGCCAGCAACAGAAGGCTTGCTCCCGGAGACGAATTCCTCCGGTGCGTCGAGCGCCACGCCGCGAGGCCGCCGTTTCGTGGAGGTCGCAGACCGCGGCTGGGCGGATTCGCTCGACAGGCGCACCCTGATCCACTCGATAACGCCTGAGATGGAGAGCCCGGTGATCACCAGGCCGACCACGAACAGGCCGCCGAGAAGCACGTATCCGATGGTCGTCCCGACCAGGTAGCCGAGCGTACGGGCAATGATCGCGCCGACATACCCGCCGTGCGCCGAGAGCATCTCGTGGCTCCAGAACTCGGTGAGCGGGTCGCCCTTCGGGGGGAGCACAGTCAGCGCCGCGACTGAGATGAGCGCGAGGACGACCAGTCCGAGACCGAGGCCGACCCGCCCCTCGCTGATGTCGCCGACTCGCACGAAGAACGACACGCCCCACAAGAGGATCACGACGGGGATGATGTAGGCACCGATACCGAAACCAAGCCTGAACAGCGACGCCACCGCGTTCGAGATCAAGCCTTCGCTGCCGCGCGCCACAGCAAGAGCGAGCGCGATCGCCACCACGCACAAGACGACGCCGTAGATGTCGCGACGTGAACGTTCGTCCAAGCCGCCTGGAGAGGCGGATCGATTCGAAGGCTGTCGGCCGGTTGCGCCTGTGCTGCGATTGCGGCTGGTGCCGTTGGTCCGGCCCGAGCCGTTTGGTTTCCTCGACGCGGCGCTCAGAACTTCACCCCCGCTGTCACAGAAGTATCCATACAAGCATAGCCGTACCGACGAAGCCGGTGTATGCAGCGAACCACCATAGCGAGTGGCGTCGGACGAACGGCAGCAGGACGTGGATCGCACCATAGCCGACCACCGTCGTTACGACGACTCCAACGAGCGTCACTTCGAGAGGTGGCAGCCCGCCCGCTCCACTCGCGACATCGAGCAGCTTCTTGGCGGTCGCAGCGGCGATGATGGGCACTGAAAGCAGGAACGAGAACCGCGCGGCGTCCTCTCGCTGCATCCCGAGCGCGTGACCCGTGGCGATCGTCGTACCCGATCGTGACAGCCCCGGGAGCGCGGCGAAGCCCTGGGCGAAGCCGATGATGAGAGCGACCGGCCACGATACCGGTGCGAGTTCCTCCGAGGGCGCTACCTCGCCCCCCGGTTTCCCGCCAACGCGATCTCGGCGGCGCGCGATCAACTCCGAACCGCCGAGGAGAACCGTAGTGGCGATGAGCCCGAGACCGGCGATGAGCACCTGCTGCTCCAACGGACGGCCTTCGACGCCGCTCACGAATGACTCGAGCGCGAGGACGACGACGACGCTCGGCACGGTCGCGCCGAGAAGCACCAGCGCGAGGCTTCTGTCTGACATCGTTGACGGCCGCGGACGCAGGAGCGCCATCGCGAGCTTGGCGAGCTCCTTTCGGAAGTAGAGCACCGTGGCGAGCAGGGTCCCGGCGTGCAGCATGACGTCGAAACCCAGCCCGAATCGCTCCCAACCGGCGAGCCAAGGCACGATGATGAGGTGGCCGTCGGAGGAGACAGGCAAGAACTCGGTGATGCCTTGCGTAATGCCGAGGACGATCGCCTCGAAGAGTCCCACCGGCTAGACCTCCATGACGACCGTGATGATCATCGGCCGCATGCGGCTGCGTTCCCACAACAGCTGCGAGAGCGATTCGCGCACGGCGTTCTTGATCACCTGGTGGTCGGTCGCGCCTTCACCGGCGGTCTTGGCGAGCGTCTTGGCGAGGCGTGTGCGCGCCTCCTCGATGATGGCGTCCTCCTCCGGTCCGAAGACGATGCCCCGCATCGCAAGCTCGGGCTCGCCGGCGGGCTTGCCGGTCTGTCCGTCTATCGCGATGACGACCGTCGCTATGCCGTCGCGCGCGAGCAGCTGGCGGTCGCGAAGGACGACTTGGCCGATCTCTCCCACCGACAGCCCGTCCACGTACACGACGCCGGATTCGACGTGTTCGGAGATGCGGGCCCGCTCTTCGTCTATCTCGAGGCAGTCGCCGTTCTCCATCACGAACGTATTCTCGGGAGCGATGCCGGTCGCCCGCGCGAGACGGGCGTGCGCTTGCAGGTGGCGGGTCTCCCCGTGAATGGGCATGAAGTACCGCGGCCTCACGAGGTTCAGCATTAGCTTGAGTTCCTCGCCCGACGCGTGTCCCGAGACGTGCACGTCCGCGTTCTCGCGGCTCATCACCTCGGCTCCGGCTTTCGCGAGTCGATTGATGACGCGTCCTACGGCGCGCTCGTTTCCAGGCACCGGCGACGCCGAGATAACGACTGTGTCGCCGGATTCCACGTCCACGGTACGGTGATCGCCGTTCGCTATACGCGCAAGTGCCGAGAGCGGCTCCCCTTGCGACCCGGTCGCGAGCACGACAACGTCCTCCGGCGGTAGCCCCGCCATCTCGTATGCGTCGAGGATGTCGTCGTCGTTGATCTCGAGGTAGCCGAGTTGCCGCGCGATCTTGGTGTTGTTCACCATCGAACGCCCAGTCACGACGACCTTGCGCCCCACTCCGACGGCGGCGTCGCACACCTGCTGGATGCGGTGTATGTGGCTCGCAAAAGAGGCGACGACGATGCGTTGGTCGGCGTCGGCGAAGATCCGTCGAAGCGACTCCCCCACCTCGATCTCGGAGCGAGTGATTCCCCGACGCTCGGCACTCGTGGAGTCGGACATGAGGAGCAGCACGCCTTGCTTGCCGGCCTTTGAGATCGCTCCGTAGTCCGTGAGACGCCCGTCGACCGGCGTTTGGTCGAACTTGAAGTCGCCGGTGTGGAAGACGTTGCCGACCGGCGTGCGGATGAGGATGGCTATGCCGTCGGGAATCGAGTGGTTCACGGCCATGAAGTCGAACCCGAACGCGCCGAGAGATACATGCCCGCCCGCGCGCACTTCGCGTAGCTTTGGCTTCTTGATCTTGTGCTCTTCGAGCTTGCCGGCGATGAGCCCGAGCGTGAGCTTGGTGCCCAGGATGGGCACGGGGTGCCCGAGATCTTTGAGCAGGTATGGCAACGCTCCAGTGTGGTCCTCGTGACCGTGCGTGATGACGATGCCGCGCAGCTTGTCCTTGCGCTTCACGATGTAGCTGTAGTCGGGCAGGATGAGATCGACTCCGGGATGATCCTCGTCGGGGAACATGAGTCCAGCATCGACGACGACCATGTCCTGACCGTATTCGAATACGGTCATGTTCTTGCCGATCTCGTCCAACCCACCGAGCGGTATGACGCGTAGCCGCGTCTTCTTCTTGCTTGTCATGAGGGCGGGTGTGCACTCCTTTCGGGGCTACTCGCGAGAGGTAGCCCGCAGTGCGCGCGGATGTCCGCAGATGCGACCGTCTAGAACCGATCGCCATCGGGCGTGCCCCGCGCGCTTGTCCATGTCTCGTTCAACGCCGCCCGGAGGCGACGATTCGCTCGTGATCTGAAGAGAACCTGCGATCAGCCGAGGACCCCGACGTGACGCATGATCCGCTCCAGTTCGGCGGTCTGGGGCTCGGTGGGCGGTACAAGCGGAAGCCTGACCGAACCCACGTCGAACCCCTGCAGACGCAGACCCTCTTTGACCATGATGGGGTTCGCTGTCATGAACAGCGCCTTCATCAGAGGGAGCAATTCCAGATGAATCCGAAGCGCACGTGTGTGGTCGCCGTTCGCCTGAGCTTCGACCATCTCCTTGAAACGGCGGCCTGCGACGTGCGACACGACGGAGATCACGCCCGTGCCTCCCAGGCCCATCATCGGCAGTGTCATCTCGTCGTCGCCGGAAAGGACCTCGAAACCCTCCGGAGCGCCCTTGATGATCTCGGCGATCTGCGCGAGGTTACCACTGGCCTCCTTGACGGCGACGATGTTCGGGCAATCGCGTGCGAGCCGAAGGGTCGTGGCCGCCTCCATGTTCACGACGCAGCGCCCGGGGATGTTGTAGAGGATCACCGGCACGTCAACGGCCGATGCGATCGCCTTGAAGTGCTGGTACATACCCTCTTGCGGCGGCTTGTTGTAGTACGGCACGACAGCCATGATGGCGTCCACGCCGAGCGCGACGACCCGCTCGGCGAACTCCACCGAGTCCGCGGTGCAGTTGTCACCCGCGTTGGCGATGACCGGAGCGCGGTCGCCGACAGCCTCGATAACGGCCTTGAACAGTTCGATCTTCTGCGGATAGAACACGGTCGGCGACTCGCCGGTCGTGCCGCACACGACCAGCGCGTCGCTGCCCTCGTCGAGTAGCTTCGCGGCAAGTTCCTGAGCGCGCGGCAGGTCGAGATCGCGATCGGCGGTGAACGGCGTCACCATGGCCGTGATCATGCGGCCGAAGCGAGGCGTCGTCATGAGCGTTGCCTCCTGGCGTACGCCGGGCCATAAGTCCCGGCGGGTGTGTGCGGACGTCTGAGCGGTATCCATTGTGCCACAGGGTCTGACGCGGCAGTTCACGAGGCCGCCGCCGTCACCGAGGCGTCAGAAGAGGTCTAGCGCTCGCTGTCCACTGCCGGGTCCGCAGCGGTGCCGAGCTCGAAGCCGTCGTGCAGCGCTTGCACGGCCGCAGCGGCGTCGTCTTCCGAAACGAGCACCGAGATAGTCGTGTGACTGTCGGCCGTCTGCAAGACGGGCACTCCCCGACCATCCAGGTACTCGGCCACGCGCGCCATGACGCCTGGGACGCCATGCATTCCCGCGCCGACGAGCGTCACCTTGGAGAGGCCCGTCTTTGTCTGATACGGAAGTTCGAGAGCGCCCAGGACCTGACAAGCGTCTGGAAGTGCCGAGCATGCGACCGTGAACAAGAGCGCGTCGCCTGCCGGCGTGAACATGTCGAGCGAGATCTGGGCGTCGGCCATCGCGCGGTACACCCGACTTTGCGCCCTCATGTGCTCCGGGGTGCCCTCTTTCGCGGGCAGATAGAGCTTGACCCGCACGACGCCGTCTATGCGGCTCACTGCCGTGGCGACGGCGGCGGCGTGGTAGGTGCTGAGATCGGCGACTCTCGTCCCGATATGGTCGCTGAAGGTGTTCTTCACCGAAAGGCGGAGACCGCTGGTCAGGGCAAGCTCGGCCGCGGGAGTGTGCACCACCTTCGAGCCGGCTCGCGCCAGATGGAAGAGCTCTTCGGCGCCGATGGTCTCCAGGACCGATGTCCCCTCGCAAGCGCGCGGGTCCGCGCTCATCACGCCGTCGACGTCCGTGTAGATCTCGACGCCCTCCGCGTCCAGCGCGACGCCGAGGGCGCACGCGGTCGTGTCGCTTCCGCCGCGCCCGAGCGCGGTCAGCACTCCGTCGTCGGAGACGCCTTGGAAGCCTGCGACCACCGGGACCCGGCCCGAGCGGATGGCGTCGATCAGCCGGCCTGCGTACACCGTGACTACCGTCGCCTCTCCTTGGACGCCGTCGGTGAGGATGCCGGCTTCGGCACCGCTGAAAGCCATCGCATCGATGCCGCTCGCCCGAAGCTCGTGTGCGACCACGACCGCGGCGATCAGCTCGCCCGTCGTGGCCAGCAGGTCTCTCTCGCGGTCGTCGGCGGGCAGGCCCTCGACGAGCCCGAGCAACGTATCGGTCGCGTAGGGCGCACCCTCGCGACCCATCGCGGAGACGACGACGACCGGAGCCACGCCGAGTTCGACAGCGGCACTCACGCGACCTGCGAGCGCCGTGCGGCCCTCGGCTGTGGCCACCGAGGTGCCGCCGAATTTCATCACGACGACAGGCGCGCCGACCCGGCTGGGAGAACCGTCGCCCGGCGCGGAAGCCCGCGTGTCTGCTTCACCCTTCACAGCCGATCCAGCTCCGTCAGATACCGAGCAGCTGCTCGAGGCCGACGACCAGACCCGAGCGGCCGCCCACCTCTCGGATGGCGAGCACCACACCCGGCATGAACGACGTGCGATCGATGGAATCGTGCCGGATCGTCAGCGTCTGACCCTGCCCCCCGAACGCGACCTCCTGATGCGCGACGAGACCGGGAAGGCGGACCGAGTGCACGTGCACGCCGTCGACGACCGCCCCCCGGGCGCCCTCCATGCCCGGCAGCTCGGTTTCCCTGCCGGGAGTCTCCGGGGCCTTCCCGCGCGCGGCCGCGATGAGTTGGGCCGTCCTGACAGCGGTCCCGCTGGGCGCGTCGGCCTTTCGGTCGTGATGCAGCTCGACGATCTCGACCGAGTGCATGAACCGGGCGGCCTGCTCGGCGAAGCGCATCATCAGCACTGCGCCTATGGCGAAGTTCGGCGCGACGAACAGGCACGTGCCTTCGGGCGCGATCGCCGCGAGTTCCTGCACAGCCGCTTGAGGAAGCCCGGTCGTTCCAACGACACAATCGACACCTGCGGCGAGTGCCGTGCGCAGGTTGGCGGCGACGACGCTCGGGTGGGTGAAGTCGACCATGACGTCCGGTCGAGACTTCCGCTATCGCCTCTGCGAGGTCGTCGCTGATGAGGATGTGTCCGCCAATCTCGTCGAGGACCTCGTTGTCCTCGTGCGCCGGATCCACTGCCGCAACGACTTCCATGCCTTCCGCGGCCGCGACCGCGCGTACGACCTCGCTGCCCATCCGGCCGCCCGCGCCGGCAACCAGTACTCGGATCATCTCTGTCTCCTACGCCAGGTGCTGCAGGTCTTCGGCGGTGAACGGGCCGATAACAGCGAGCACCTTCTCCGCCGAAAGGACCTCGTCGGCCACCCGTTTGATCTCCTCGTCGGTCACCGAGTCGACTCTGCGGATGACCTCGTCGACGGAGAGTATCTCCCCACCCGTCACCTCGTTCTTGCCGAGTCGGGTCATACGGTTGCGTGTCGACTCGAGTCCCAGCACGAGGTGGCCCTTGATCGACTGCTTCGCTCGGTCCAGCTCCTCACCAGTCACGCCCTGCGTACGGACACGTTCCGCCTCCGCCTGGATGAGCCTGATCACCTGCTCGGCGTTCGTGGGCCGCGTCCCTGCGTATACCGTGAATTGGCCGGTGTCCTGATAGAGCGCGTGGAAGCTGTAGACGGCGTACGCGAGGCCCTTCTTCTCGCGAATCTCCTGGAACAGCCGCGAGGCCATACCGCCGCCGAGGATGGCGTCGATGATCGCGAGCGTGAACCGGTCCTCGTGATGGGCGTTGAGAGCGCTGACGCCCCAGCAGATGTGCGCCTGTTCCGTGTCCTTCTCGAGCACCGCGAGCCGGGAGGCCGAAGGCGCGTGCGCGCCGGGTCTCGCCGAACGCGGTCCGCGCGGGATGGTCAGGCACCGCTCGGCCAACTCAACCAGGGCATCGTGATCGACGTGACCCGCCGCAGCCACGACGGTGTTGCCCGTGAGGTAGTGGCGCTGTCGAAACGCAACGGACGCATCGTGGCCAAAGCTGCCAACCGTCTCGCGCCGGCCCAGGATCGGCAGACCGATCGGATGGTCGGGCCACAGTGTGTTGCCGAACAACTCGTGGATACGGTCGTCGGGAGTGTCCTCCATGCGAGAGATCTCCTCGATGACCACCTCGCGCTCGTTCTTGCACGCTTCTTCCTCGAGGAGCGAGCTGACCACCATGTCCGAGAGGATCTCGACCGCAGTGGGCACGTGCTCGTCGAGCACGCGAGCGTAGTAGCACGTGTACTCCTTGGATGTGAACGCATTGAGCTCGCCGCCCAGCTGGTCGAACGCCTCCGAGATCTCGGCGGCCGTCCTGCTGGGCGTGCCTTTGAACATCATGTGCTCCATGAAGTGGGACATGCCTGCTTCGGCCGGGCTCTCGTCTCGGCTGCCGACGGCGAACCAGATGCCGAGCGCGACCGAGCGGACCGCGTCCATCTCCTCGGACATCACGGTCACACCGCTATCGAGCACGGTCTTGCGATAGAACATGCGAGCCCCCTCAGGGTATTGCGGTGCGAGCGGGTGCTGTCGTGTTCAGAGTACCCGATGCGACGCTTCTGCTCGGCACGCTCCAGGGGCCAGCAGGAGGCTGCCGAGCTGCGGTCTACTTCTTGGCGGCCTTGCGCTCGACTTCCTCGACGCGGAATTCGACGATTCGGCGAATCAGGTCCATCGGCAGCGGTTCGCCCAAGGGAAACTGAGCCGTTCCCTTCCCGCTGCGGTAGGGTTTGAGTTCCTCCTCGAAGGCGTTGAGCCCGCTGGGTGTGGGATACAGCCCCACGTGGTGAGCGAAGCCCGCGAAGTGCACGAGATGCTTGCCCTTGAGGTCGAAGGTCGGAATCGCGTAGCTGATGGTCTCGACCGCGTCGGGTGCGATCTCATGGATGAGCTCGCGCAGCTGCTTGAGCACCTCTTGCGTCTCAGGCGGGAACTCCAGGATGTACTCGTCGATCGAGGTGGCCTGCGACCTGTTCGATTCCACCAGCTCACGCCCCTTCTCGCGCACGTCGCTCTCGGCCTGTCGGGCGTCTCCGACCGGCTGCCGCAATCTCCCATCTCAGCCCATGTATTCCCGCTTCGCGCAATGGGTGATGCGGCTGATGAATGCGGTCTTCTCTTCGGTATACGCTTCTCGATCGTCGCCGAAGCGGTCCGCCAGCGTGCGCTTGAGAGCTGCGTATTCCTCGGCCGCCTCTGGGTGATCGCGCAGGTAGTCGCGAAACAGCACCCGGTCCCACTGCTCGATATTGTTCATCTCGACCACATGGACATGCGATATCCGTGCACCCTCGGCGTCCCTGCCGATGAACCACGGGTAGAACGGTCCGACGTCGTTTCCGCTCGTCGGGCGCCAGAAGTAGTCGTAGCCGGCCGCCTCCATCCGGGGAGCAACGAGGTCGCGAACGACCGTGACGTCAGTGACACCAACGAGGATATCGATGATCGGCTTCGCAGCGAGGCCAGGGACTGCCGTGCTTCCGATGTGCTCGACCCGAACGATGACGCCGTCAGGGAAGTACCGCAGCAGCCGCGCCTCTTCAGCGCAGAAGACGTCCGGCCACGCGGGATCGTAGTCGACGATGCCGATCGGCTCGGCGAGAACGCGGCGCAGCTTGTCGTCGAACGACTCCTTTAACCCGTCCGACGCCACCTCGAACCGCCAGTCGTTCGCTCGCATCATGGTGCCTGGCGGGAACTCGACATCCGTCTCGCCGATCAGCTCGAAGCCCAGGCGTCGGCACAGCGCGTTCGACGCGGTGTTGCCCACGGACGGAAACGCATGCACGAACCGATGGGACCCGCGAGCCCGCACGGCTTCGAGCATCAACCTCACGGCCGCAGTCGCGACACCCCTGCGTTGGTATTCGGGCAGCACGTGCCAGCCGCACTCCCAGGCGAGCTCGCCCTCCCATGGCGTCTCCCAGTATCCGATCCACCCGGCCGGCGCCCGCTGCGCGCCCACGACGATCGTGAAGACGCCCTCCGACGAGCCGTCATAGGCCACATATCGCTCGTGCCGTTCGTGCACTGCATCTGGTGACTGCGGACCGCCGAGATGGACCATCATGCTCGGATCGCCGAGCAAGCGCTGAAGCAGCCACTCATCTGCGGCGCCGTAGGGACGCAACTCGACGATCGGTCCCCCTGCGCTGCTCACACGGAGCCTGTCTCTGAGAAGAAACCCGCCAGCATATGGCACCACCCGGCCTTCCGTGTTGCACCTTACTACGTGGTCACATGCCTCCCACCGAGCTATCCACGTCCGCAACAGCGCGCGCTCTCTCGATCGTCTTGGGCTACCCTGCGGTCATGAGATACCTCGCACTGCTCCGAGGCATCAATGTCGGCGGAGCGAACAAGGTCGAGATGAAGGAGCTGAAGACGGCCTTCGAAGAAGCCGGGATGACGGCCGTCGCGACCTACATCAACTCCGGTAATGTCGTCTTCTCGTCCGCGATGAAGGACCGACACCGCCTCGCGGACGTCTTGGAGAAGGCGATCGAAGACCGCTTCGGATTCGAGGTCAGAGTCTTGCTCCGGGATGTCGGCCAGATGAAGTCGCTCGTGCAAGCGCTCCCCTACGGGTGGGTGAACGACACGTCGATGAAGTGCGATGTCCTGTTCTTGTGGCCCGACGTCGACCAGGATTCCATCCTCGATGAGCTCGATTACAGGCCGGAGATGGAAGACGTGCTGTACACGCCCGGCGCGGTGATCTGGCGCATCGATCGGAGGAACCAGACTAAGAGCAGGCTGCCGAGGATCGTGGGGACGCCGCTGTACAAACAAGTCACCGTGCGGAACTGCAATACGGCCAGGAAGCTGCTCAAACTCATGGAGGAGTGAGGTTCGCGCCCGTCGCGCGGCCCATCTCTTCCCGAAAGGCATCGTCCAATCGGCGCTGCCCGGGACAATCTGGCCACGCTTTAGCTAGAATCCCCTCCGCACTCAGGTTTCCTTGCGCGGCACCCCATCGCCGCAGACAAACCGATCCGGCGAAAGGCGCCCGCGCGTTATGACCGATCAGCCGAACGAACACGCCGTCTCAGAGACTCGCGGAACACTCATCGGCGAGGTCGCACGCTCTATCGGCCCCCGTGCGTGGGTGCGCTCGGCCTTCCTCGCGTTCTTCGTGTACAGCTGCTGGCAGTTGTGGCGCTACTACCAGTGGGCGCTTGGCAGTGCCGGTCCCGTCCGGCGCCCGGAGGCGACAGCCGGCTTCGTCCCACTCGGGGCGATCATGAGCATCAGCACCTGGGTCAAGTCAGGCGTCTTCGACCCGGTGTTGCCTGCAGCCGTCGTCATCGTGCTTGCGGCAGTGGCGATGTCGTTACTGCTGAAGCGAGGTTTCTGCGGTTGGGTCTGCCCGGTCGGGACGGTCGCATCGGCCGTCGCGTGGGTCGGTCGGCTCTTCTCGGGAGGTCGGCCAAGACGCGTGAACAGAACGGTGGACTACGTCCTGCGCACGCCGAAATACCTGATCGCGGGGTTCATCCTGTTCCAGATGGCGATGCTGCCCGCGCAGGTGGGACTCCAGTTCCAGCAGCTTCCCTACTACGCGACGTCGGACCTGAAGATCCTCTACGGCCTGTTGCATCCCGCGTGGTGGTACCTCGCGATCTTCGGATTCGCCGCCGCCACCACACTCGCATTGGCGTCGAACACATGGTGTCGCTACCTCTGCCCACTCGGTGCGCTCTACGGGGCACTCTCCGTGCTGTCGCTCGGCGTCGTCAAGCGTGATGAGGCCGCATGCGTCGGCTGCGGAGCATGCGACAGGGCGTGCGTGGCACGCGTGAATGTGTCTACGTCGACGAAGGCGATCCGCTCGCCTGAATGCGACGGGTGCCAGGACTGCACGCGGTCGTGCCCCGAGCCCGGGGCTCTCTCGGCTCGCTTCGGTGGTGCGACCGTCCCGTGGCAGTTCTGGCCGGCGCTCGTAGTCACTCTGTGGCTGATGCTCTGGTTGGTCGCTGCGGCGACCGGCCACTGGCAGCACGGTACGCCCGACGCGGTGCTTGCCCAGTTCATGCAGCAGATGAAGCTGACCGCGGACTTCTAAGGGCGAGGCTTCCCGAGGGGGACGGGATACACGACCTCGAAGCGCTCGCACACTACCGGCATGTCGGCTTCGGCTGCCCGCCCGAATCCGGCCAATTCCGCCGTGAAGTAGCGCCAATGACCCTCGCGCCAGTACTCGAGCGAGAGGTCGCCCTCCCCTTCAGTGGCAGCGAATTCCGCGCTGACCTCGTTAAACGGCACCACGTCGACCCGCGTAGTGCGTATCACGCATCGGGCAACGGCTGCCCCGTCTGTGACGATACTGAAATCGCCGACCTGGGGGATGGCCTCGCCTTCGTGTTCGTAGGTCCAGAGAGCGCCGGCTGTCGCGCGCTTGCCGCCTTCCAGGACCAGCCCAACGAGTTCGTCGGCCATCTCGGCGCCATGACCGAACGCCCACGACGTGTAGGACGATGCCGCGGCATCCGACGCATACGTAGAACCCGACGCGAGGAAGTCCGCCCAAAGGTTCTCCACCGAATCAGTCAACTCTTCATCTCCCGCCTTCTCGCGAAGACCCGACACGCTGTCGCGTCAGCGACGTTTCACCAGATTGTCCGAGCAACGGATCACCCGAGAGGGCCAAGCACGAGGGCCGTCGGGATCGCGAGAATGACCTCCGAGAGTGCCCACCACGAAGCCAGCTCACGGGACTCCGTGCGCAGGGACAGCCCGCGCAGCGCGCAAGCAACGCTGACGACAAGCGACGCAGACGAATCCGATCGCGATCAGACCCCGATTCACGCAGCTGATGACCGTGAGCGGAGTGAAGTAGAGCGCCACGATGGCGACCGGGGCCAAAGCCGGTACCACGGCATGTCGGATAACTCGGTCCACTCAGAACCGATCGCTTCGCAGAACAACCGATGCACGTACTGCCGAAACTGCCCTACTCCTTCACCGGCAACACGTTGACGGCCTTGACGACCAGACTTACCTTGTCGCCCACGTTCAGTTCCATGTCCTCGAGGGACTCGGTCGTCAGCACCGAGGCCATCTCACAAGGTGCCACGTCGAACTTGACGAGCGACATAACGTCGCCCTTCTGGACTGACTTAACGACACCGGCGACCGTGTTGCGCGCACCGTACTTCATGAGATCTCCTCTCCAGAACGACGTCGTCGTCCTGCCCGCAACGGCGCCCGCCGCTGCTCCTGACTAGCGTATCACCGTAGAGTCTTCCCAACGTCAGGCACCAGCCGCCAGCGCCGGCCCGGAATCGTCCGATCTCGTGTCCGTCGCGCGACGTTCTTTCCATCAACCTTGACTTGAGGTCTATTCTTGTGCGCGCGCGCCTCATTGCCTGGCCTCAGCCTGAGAGCCGCCCACGTCTCATCCACGCTGACGAGAGTCCCAGCGGCCGAAGGCCCAGACTCTCCGCCACCTCCCAGGGGTGACAAACCTAGCTTGTCGACCGTTCTGAGCTCTCGCCATCCACGGCGCCGAGTGAGGCAAGCCGCACGAATCGCAGCACGACGAACGAGGCCTCGGTCGTAGCAGATTCATCGATGTGAGCGGCATGTTCGTGCCAGTAGTTCGGGCCCATCTCGACCAGGTCGGCGACTTCCTGAGGACCGAGCCGCAGCTGGTAGCGGATCTCCGTGCGCTCTCGCACGGAGAACAGCTCGGCGAACCGATCGACCAGCCTACGCTCCTTGTCGGGCTCGATATCGATCAGACCGAGCTGCGCGCGCAAGCTCTGCAGGTGCGTCGGCCCTGGGATGACGACGATTGCCGATCCCGTGGGCGCCAGCACGCGCGCGAACTCCGAGGGATTGCGCGGCGCGAACACGTCCAGAAGGCAGCCGACCGATCCGGTCGGCATGCAGATCTTGCGGTGAACGTCGGCGACGAAGAACGCTACATCCCCGTACCTGCGCGCTGCGTGCTTGATCGCACGCTTGGAGAGATCCATGCCGAAGAAGCTCGTGCGCATCGGCGAGCCGATACGTTCGCTCACGCCGCCGATGAAGTAGCCTTCGCCGCATCCGACCTCGACGACGCATGCGGGCGATCCGCCGGCGCGATCCACGAGCACGGCTTCGGTCTGACTGACGATCTCTTCGAGTAACGGCTCGTAGTGCCCCGCATCGAGGAACCGCCGCCGAGCTTGCAGCATCTCGGTCGCATCGCCTTCGATCCCGCGACGTTTGTGTTGAGACACGAGGAGATTCACATAGCCCTCGCGCGCAACGTCGAACGAATGTCCGGAAGCGCACCCGAGCGTAGACCCCGATCGAAGGAGCGACAGGTCGCAGATCGGACAGGACAGCGCACATTCATTCGGACCGCTCGGCGTCATGGACCTGGGTCCTCTGCCTTCCCGTGTCGTGAAGCTGGCTGCGTTCGCTTGGCCTACCGACCGTCGCCGCCAAGTTGTTCGATGGTCCGTGCGATTCGGCCGCTCCGGGTCTCGATTCGTTTCGCGCTTTCGATCCAGCGCACATACTCGCGCTTGTGGCTGTATGAGAGCGAGTCGAACGCACGTCGCGCTTCCGGTGCCGAGCGAAACGCCGCCTCCAAGTCTGCGGGTACCTCGACGACTCGAGGCTCCGTGTCCTCTTCGATGACGACTTCTACGACGTCGCCCGCTTGCTTGCCGATACGTTCCCGAATGTCCTTCAACACGCCGAGCACGTGGGACGATCCGCCCATCCGCACGAGCGATCCGCGATACGGAACGCCGTCGATGGTGGCGTTCACGGGGACTCTCTTCTGACCGAAGGTGCTTTCAACGTCGAAGGGGACCGTCACATACGCGCCCCCGCTGTCGGCCTGCTCGATCTCCGCCGAGAACGTGTGCTTCTCGGTCATCGGCTCAGCCTCCTAACCACACCGCTCTGCTCGTCGCGCCAGTCTGACGACACGGGGAGCGGCGCCCTACTCACGGGTAGCAGCCTCTCTCATGTCGGCCTGAGCGAAAGCGAGGATGTTGATGATGGCCAGACCAAGAACCACCGCGAACATGCCCACGAGCGGCCACTCCCCTTTCTGCGCAAAGTAGCCGGGACTGACGATCGCCGTGTACGCGAGCATCCCGTTCGCCACCAACCCGAGCCGCGCGGCTCCGGGCCGCTTGCGCAATGCCATCACGCCTGTCGCGATGAGCGCAATCGCCGTGACGCCTTCGGCCGCCAGGTGGAACCCGATGCGGATGGGCTCGGTTTCGAGTTCGGGCACCTGACCCGCTGAGATGAAGAAGATCCACTGGCCAAGCATCAGCACTCCGACGATCACAGAAGACCATCCCGCGAACTTCACGCCCGTCTCCTCTCACACCTTTGCGGCCCGGGGTGTTCCCGCCGCCCTCCTGAAGCGATCACGCACCGAGCCGATGCAGCGCGAAGGCAAGCGCAAAGCCCAAGACAGCCGCAAGACCCGCTCCGAGGCCAGCCCTCTCGCGCGCTTCCGGGATCAGGTCATCCGTGAGCATCGTGAGCAGCGCCCCCGCGGCGAACGCCTGCGCGGCCGCGCCGGTCTGCGCGCCCATACTTCCTACTCTCGCGCCGACGAACGCCGCGACCGCCGACACGGCCACCACGACGGCCCACATGCTCAGTATGCGTCGCTCGCTGAATCCGCTCTCACCGCCCAAGTCGGCGGCGGACGCCATTCCCTCGGGCAGGTTGGACACGGCGACGGCTACTAGGAACGGCACGCTCACGCCCGCGCCTGCCGCGACCGAGATGCCTAGGATGAAAGACTCAGGAATCCCATCCAACGTCGCCCCCATCAACAGCGCAAGCCCGCGGGAGCCGCCGGTGGCCGACTTGCTGCGACGTTCGAGATACTCGCTGCCGGCGAAGTACGTGAGTGCTCCGGCAGCAAGCGCGATAGACAGAGTCAACGGGTCCCCGTTGTCCACCGCATCCAGAACGAGTTCGAACGACACTGCGCTGATGAGTGCCCCCGCGCCGAAAGCGGCGATGAGGCCGACCACGCGCCCGGATGGGTGTCGCGACAGCGCTATCCAGGCGCCGATCAGAAGCGGCAGCGCCGCGAGGGCACCGATCAACAGAGCGTTGGCCCCCACTGACACGCGCGACCCCCTTGCTACCCGGGCAGTCGGCCGCTTACGGCTGCGAGTACCTCTTCCGGATCTCCTCGGAGAACGCGCCCCGAGAGTCGTGCGAAATCATCTTGACGCAGCAGGATATCTTCGCCAACGCCGAGTTCGAGAACCGACGCGTCGGGATCGGGAACGAGGGCGGACCTCATCATTCCAGCGCGAACGATCCCGTGGGGATCTCCCCCGCAGGCTCATATGTGCAGATCAGGACTCCGGTCGAGGAGACCGTGCTGTCGACGAGCTTCAGCGCGGAGGGAACCGCACCCGTCGAGAACAACCGCTTGCCCGACCCGATGACCAGGGGGAAGACCCAGAGGCGGTATTCGTCGACCAAGCTATGGCGCATCAGGGTCTGGATGAGGTCTCCGCTCCCATGAACCTGCAGCTCCGGCCCATCAGCCCGCTTCAGTTCGACGACGGCTTCCGCAGCGTCTCCCTCGAGCAGGATCGAATCTTCCCACTCCAGCACCGGGTGACCGCGCGATGCGACGTACTTCGTGGCGTCGTTCAGCGGTTTGCCGCCTGCTTCCTCGGGCGCGTTCGGCCAGTAAGCCGCAAAGATGTCGTACGTCTTCCGGCCGAGGAGGAGGTCGAAAGGCCTGCTCATAGCCTCGCCCATCACTCGGTTCATCTGCTCGTCCCAGTAGTTCACCGACCATCCGCCGAAGGCGAAGTCGCCGCTGTCGTCTTCCCCCGGCCCGCCTGGGGCCTGCATCACCCCATCGAGCGTCAAGAAGGTGCTCACGATTAGCTTCCTCACCTCAAATGTCCTTCCGATCGGGCGGATCGGGCACTATCGAGAACGCGTCTCGATAGCGGTCGCGATGTGCTCGGCGTGATCACCGACGCCGATGAGCAAGCCCGACTTCCATCCGTCGAGCCACGGCATACCCACGAAGTAGAGTCCGGGGTATGACGTCACGCCACGTTCTTGGATCGGATACCCATCACTGTCGACGACGGGTAGCCTCACCAGACTGAAGTCGAATGTGTAGCCCGTGGCCCAAATGACCGTGGTTATGCCAGCCTCAGAGAGACTGAGACTGCTGATGTCCTTGACCGCGTCACGGTCGTCGAAGACGGGAAGGGTCTCGTCTGGCGCCTCAAGAGCCTCCCGGTCGATGTAGTCGTCGATTCTCCGCAGCATATCCGCTTCGACGTAGTCGGCCGCGAGCAAGCTTTCTCTTACGTCCGGCTCCAGCAAGATGGTGTCCGACTGGGCGGCACGGAGATGGCCCAGCAGCACGACCCCATCTAGAGCGAACTTGTGAAGGTTGAGAGTCCTTCCACCATCACGACCGGAAACGTGCGGATTCGCGGCGAACTTGGCGCTCGGGGACGGTAGATCGGCGACTGTCCGGTCCAGAAGACCGGCGCGAGTCATCCAGTCGAAGATGTCCCTGCCGCGATAGCGTCGAGGCACTCTGCCGGCACTCCCCACGCACAGGTAGACCTGCCTGCCGCTCAGATACAGCTCCTCGGCGATCTGAGCGCCCGACTGAGCGCTGCCAACGACGAGAACGGCGCCATCAGGGATCGAGGCCGGATTGCGGTACTGCCCGGAGGCCACCTGCGTCACTTCGGACGGCAACGATCGGCTGACGGCCGGAATCTTGGGCCGCTGAAAGAGCCCGGTCGCGACGACCACGTTTCGCACGTCGAAAACGTCCGTCATCGGTGACGACGACGTATCCGTCTCCGCGCTCGCGCGCCTCTACCGACTTGACCTGCGCACCAAACCTGACTGGAAGGCGATACGTCCGAACGTATCGCTCGAAGGTTCCGACTATCTCGGCCTTCGGCATGAAGCCATCGGGCGCCGGACCGTCGTACTCAGCCCCCGGCAACCGGAACGACCAGTTGGGGGTGACGAGCGTGAACGAGTCCCAGCGGTCGTTGCGCCACGCGTTTCCCGCTTGCTCTGACTTCTCGAGGACCACGTGGTCGAGCCCTCGCCGTTGCAGGTGGTAGCTCGTGGCAAGCCCGGCTTGACCTCCACCCACGATGACGGTGTCGACCTTCTCGGACATGTTGCCTCCCCGCGGCTTGTCGGACCCAGACCGCTACAGCGCTCTCATCCGATTGTTTCGCGGATTGTGTTCGACTTCCGCGAGCCCCATCGCCTCCAACAAAGGCGGCATGTACATTCCGAACCGGCCGCGCAGACCTTTCTTGAGGCCGTACCAGCCGCCGACCGGGTTCTCCGGGGATCGCGCCCACGCCTCTACTGTCCCCTCGGCGGCGGGCTTCTGTTCGTCTGCACTACCCAAGGGCACCCAATCCCCGCGCTCTTTGAGCATGGCGTGGAGATCCTCGATCGCTCTCAGTTGGTAACCGAGCGTCGTCTTGCCAACGACGCAGACGAGTGCGGGCGGATCGGCATCTTCGTCTCGGTACATCAGATACTCCGACGAACCGCTGGGCGTCTTGAGGACCCACGGGTCCGCGCGCGTACCTGAACCGACTGGGGCTGAAGCCATGACTGCCTCCGATGCCGAAGTGCTCGATAGGTTGCCTAGGCAAGTGCATTCCCGCTCGGAGGCGCGGAGCAACACCGGCGCTCAGTCGTCGACGACTCTCCGATACCGATGCTGCACGATCCCATCATCGAAGGTGAGCACCCCCAGCAGTTCGAGAGTGTGCGCATTCGCCCGCCCGCCGAGGAGCCGGACGCCCAAGCCGAGCACAACGGGCACGTACGAGACCACATATTCATCGATCAAGCCGGCTGCGTCGAAAGCCCCGGCGAGCGCGCCGCCTCCGACCAGCCACATCCGTTCGCAGCCCGAGGAAGTCAGTCGCGCCACAACCGCGAGTGGATCCTCACCGGAGAGTGAGATGTTCTCGGCGTCCACCGGCAGGGATCGCGAGGTCATCACCGTGACCGGTCTGTCCTGATGCGGCCACTCTCCGAAACCGAGCATCTGCTCGTACGTGCGCGATCCGACGATGAGAGCGTCGATGGACGCATAGAAATCGGTGTAGCCGTGATCCTCTTCGGTCCCCGAGTACGGCTCCAACCAATCGAGCGAGCCGTCAGAGCGCGCGATGAACCCGTCGGCGCTTGATGCCACGTAGTAGACGATGTGAGCCATGTTGTCTCCAGTGTGGACGTTGGCCGCGAATCGACCCGATGGAGCCCTGTCAGGAGTGCGCGCCGCCTCGGCCCAGTCGGTAGTGGATCGTCCATTGTGCGCGCCGCACGAAATCCCACCTCGCGAACCAGCGTGTCCAGCCGAGTTTGGGCTCGTCTTCCTCGTAGTAGTCCCAGTCGTCCAGCAGAGCAAGATCCGGAGCCCAGGCTTCAAGGTCCCTACTGTCCGTAAGGCCGAACTGGTAGACCACATCGGCCGAAAGGCCGAACTGGCGCCGGAACTTCCCACGTCCGAATCGACCTTGCATCATGCGGACGATTCTGCTGCTCGCGACCTCGGCCACCAGCTCGGAGCCGGGAAAGTGCTCCGCGAGCCGGATCACAAGCGCCTTGACGTGCTCGGCCGGCAGATACATGAAGAGGCCCTCGGCGATGAAGAGCATCTTCGGTCCCGGTTCGGCGGGAAGCTGCTCGAGCCACGAGAGATCCAGGACCGATGACGCGATGTACTTCATTCGTTCGGTCTCGGGCAGGAACCTGCGCCGGAGGGCAATCACCTCGGGCAGGTCCAGGTCGTACCAGCGCACCAGCCCGTTGTCGACGCGTCGCCTGCGATCGTCAAGACCGCAACCCATGTTCACCACGACGCCGTCGGGTTCGCGCTGCAGGAACTCTCTGACGTACTGGTCGTACCTTCGGATGCGCAGAGTGACGGTCGTGATGAGCGTGGAGGGCAGCTTGCCTTGCGCGAGACGCCGATAGAGCCGCGTATTCGAGTTGGCGAAGAAGTCGTTGAGCTGCTTGGTGAGCTCGACCGCAGCCTCGTCGACAATGATCGGGTTCGATCTTTCCGACTCCAAGGCCAAGGCGTAGAGCGGGAGGAAGAGCGTCTCAGAGACCGCGTCTATCCCCGTGTCTACCGCCATGCGTCCTCCCGTGCTCGTTGGAGAGATCTCGGCTCACTGAATCGCGGAATCCAGCTCTCATCCGAGGATATCGGAGAGGTCGTAGCGAACGGGTTCCTCAAGCTGGCCGAAGGTGCACGAGCGCGGATCTCGGTCGGGACGCCACCTGACGAACTGGGCGGTATGCCGAAAGCGATTCCCCTCCATGTGGTCGTAGCGAACCTCCACGACGCGCTCGGGCCTTAGCGGTACGAACGAGAGGTCCTTGCCGACGCTCCATCGGCTGAATTCGGAACTCCGAGGCGTCCGTGCCGTCGTATCTGCCTCGGCCCAGCTCCAAGGGTGACCCTCGAAGGATGTGACGAGCGGCTGGAACTCCTCGAACAGCGCTCGGCGACGCTTGAGAGGGAACGCTCCCACGACTCCGACGTTCACGAGAGCGTCGCGCTTCGTCGTACAGGCCGAGCAGCAACGACCCTACCGCTTGCGCGTCACCCTTGTACGGACGGTATCCGGCTACGACGCAGTCGGCCGTTCGGACGTGTTTGATCTTGAGCATCACGCGCTTGTCCGGAAGGTAGACTCCCTCCAGGGGTTTCGCGACGATGCCGTCGAGCCCCGCGCCCTCGAACTCGTTGAACCATCGCTGGGCCACCTCAGGATCACGCGTGGCGGGGGTGAGATGGATCGGCGACTGCGCGTCGGCAAGAGCCTCCTTGAGCACCCGTCGTCGCTCTCTGAACGGCTCGCCGGTGAGATCGAGATCGCCGAGAGCGAGCAGGTCGAAGGCGACGAGATGCGCTGGAGTTCGCTGCGCAAGCAACCTGACCCGGCTCTCGGCCGGGTGGATCCGCTGCTGCAGGGCCTCGAAGTCGAGGCGTCCTCGCAGTGGATCGGGGACGACGATCTCTCCGTCGACCACACAGCGCTGGGGCAGGTTCGTCCTGAGAGCTTGCACGAGCTCCGGGAAGTAGCGAGTCAGGGAGCGCTCGTTTCGGCTGGCGATCTCCACCTCATCGCCGTCACGGAAGACGATCGAACGGAAGCCATCCCACTTCGGCTCGTAGCTGTACTCGCCGAGGGGCATGTCTCCGACGGCCCTTGCCAGCATCGGTGCCACGGGGGGCATGATCGGAAGTCTCACTCGAAGCCTCTTCCCGACGTCACCGGCCAGCGCTCACGAAAGCCTGCGGGAGACGCCCCGACGGCCGCGCGTGAAGGCCAGCTCGCCCGAACGACGACGTGAATCGGTGCACCGGCTGACGCCCTTGTCAGGAGTCACCAAACCTGCGTAGCGCACGCTCGTGTGCCTTAGCGGCCTCCCTGGCTCGGTCGCGCGACGGAGCGGTCGTGACCAAAGACGCGAGAAGTGTCGCTGAGGCGTGCGCCACCTGGTCGACTGCCCGCTCGAACGCCGCTTCGTTGACGGCAGAAGGCTTCGCGTATCCGCTGATCTTGCGAACGTACTGAAGCGCGGCCGCGCGGACCTCCTCATCGGTGGCGGCAGGCTCGAAGTTGAACAGCACCTTGATGTTCCTGCACATGACGACCGCCCGGCCTTCCCGCTTCGTGCGCCTGCCGACCTGCGTTGAGCGGCTGCGCGCCTCGCGCCGCTGTCGCCCCACGATTCTAGCCTTTCTGCCACGCCATCCCCTCCCACCGGTTGCCACTTCTCGCACCCCCGAGGGCCGCGGCGGCTCACTCCGCGAGCAGCAGCAGGCGTCCGGCGGCGGATGGGCCGGTGGGTAGAGAGAAGAGGGCACAGAACAAGGACAACGGTGCCGCGGGACCAGTGCCTCTCGGGTCTTCTGGCACAACACCTGCTGTTGCATCGCGACAGGTCACGATATATCGTTAGACCACCGCGCACTTGACGAAAGGAAGACCCATGCACACTCACGATCATGACTTCGGCAGGTGTGGCCACGACATGCGCGCTCACCACGGTCGCTCCGGCCATGCCTTCAGGCCACCGTTCGGCATGATGGCCGCCCACATGCAGGCCTTCGCGGGTCAGGGTGGCGGACGAGCACGCCGCGGCGACATCCGTACGGCGGTGCTCCGATTGCTTTCGGAAGCCCCCATGCACGGCTATCAGATCATCCAGGAACTCTCGGCGCGCAGCGAAGGCGCGTGGAGCCCGAGCCCGGGTTCGGTCTACCCTACCCTGCAGCTCCTCGCCGACGAAGGTCTCGTGACCTCCGAGGAAAGCGGCGGCAAGAAGGTGTTCCGCCTGACGGATGCCGGCACGGCCGCCGTCGCCGAGATGGCCGACCAGCCCGCACCGTGGGAACAGGCCGCGACCGGCGATGCCGGCTCGTCGGAGTACCGACAGGCCGCCGGCAAGCTCGCGCAGGCGATGTTCCAGATCGGCAAGGGCGGTTCTGCAGCGCAAGTCGCAGCCGCGACCGAAGTGCTCACCGAAGCGCGCAAGAAGCTCTACGCGATTCTCGCCGAAGACTGATCGCCCACAAGACGTTCAGACCATAACGCTCGCCAGCGGAGGACGTATGACGGCGTCGCAATTGCGTGCGCGCTACAGGCGCATCGTGTTCTTCTTCGGCCGGGTCATCCTCGGCTTCATATGGTGGGAGATCGTCCTCCCCAAACTCGGCATGGCCGGATGGGCGCAGCGCACGCGATCCGAGCGCACACGCAAGGCAGCCGTGCGCTTTCGCGCGCTGGCCATCCGAATGGGCGGGCTGATGATCAAGGTCGGCCAGTTCCTCTCGGCACGCCTGGACGTCTTGCCCTCCGAGATCACAGACGAGCTCTCGGGGCTGCAAGACGAGGTACCCGCCGAGGACTTCGCCGCTATCCGCGCTCTGGCCGAGGCCGAGCTCGGCCAGTCGCTCTCGGCTCACTTCGCCTCCTTCGAAGAGGTCCCGGTGGCGGCGGCCTCGCTCGGGCAGGCGCATCGTGCCCGCCTCCTCGAACGGGACGCGGCGGAGCTCGGCTTTTCCGACGTCGTCGTGAAGGTCCAGCGTCCGGACATCAAGTCGGTCGTAGAGGTCGACCTAGCTGCGCTCAGACGGGTCGGCGGCTGGCTGCAGCGGTACAAGCCCATCAGTAAGCGGGCGAACGTCCCGGTGCTCCTCGAGGAGTTCGCGACCACGACGCGCGGGGAGATCGACTACCTCGCCGAGGCGAGCAACGCCGAGCGGTTCGACGAGCAGTTCAGCGCGAGCCCGCGCGTGCACGTGCCGAAGGTTGCCTGGGAGCTCACGACACGGTGCGTGCTTACGCTCGAGGACGTGACCGCGATCAAGATCACGGACTATGACGCGATCGAGGCTGCCGGCATCGATCGGGGCGAGGTCGCCACGGTCCTTCTGGACACCTACCTCCAGCAGATCTTCGAGGACGGGTTCTTCCACGCCGATCCGCACCCGGGGAATCTGTTCGTCACGCCGCTGGAGGGCATGGACGAGGCCGGCAGGCGGAAGTGGAAGCTCACGTTCGTCGACTTCGGCATGGTCGGTCAGGTGCCGGAGAACCTGCGCGCCGGACTGAAAGAGGCGGTCATCGCTATCGGCACGCAAGATGGCGCGCGGCTCGTGAAGAGCTTCAAGACGCTCGACGTCTTGCTTCCGAGCGCTGACCTCGAGCTCATCGAGCGAGCGAGCATGCAGGTGTTCGAGCGCTTCGGCGGCATGAGCATGGGAGACCTGCGCGAGATCGACCACTCGGAGATGATGAGCTTCGGCCTGCAGTTCCGCGAGTTGATGCTCGACCTCCCCTTCCAGCTGCCCGAGAACTTGCTTCTACTCGGGCGCACCGTCGCGATCCTGTCGGGCATGTGCACGGGACTCTATCCGCAGTTCAACGTCTGGGCCTCACTTACCCCCTACGCATCGAAGCTCGTGAGCGACGAGGGCACACCGGGGTGGCAGGCTCTGCTTGCCGAGGGCACCAAGGTGCTTAAGACCGCCGTCGGCCTGCCGGGACGCGCCGATCGCGTGCTCCGGATGGCGGAGCGCGGCGAACTCAGCGTCCAGGCTCCGCTGCTCGAGCTTCGCACGAGGCGGCTGGATCGCACGCTCGGACGTGTGGCGATGGCCATCGTATTCGCGGGTCTGGCGATCGCGGGCGCCATCCTGTACCCGACCGAGCCCACGCTCGCGAAGGTGCTACTCGTCGGGTCGATACTGCCGCTTCTGAGGGCGGTCATGGGTGGCCGAGGACGGCATCCAGGGATGTAGGGCGTGCGGCATCGTCTGGCCTGACGCCGGCCCCTAGCACCTCAGATTCGCAGCCGGGCTGACGCCCCAAACCGATATCGTCGTCAGAGCTCGGTCCCGCTGCCGCCTCAACTCGTCGCCGCAATCCCTGTCAGATTCTCCGTCGCCCTCCAGAGTTCTTCCTGGGCATTCCGGTCGTCGATGAAGGGCGCCTTGATCGGCTTGCCGTCGTGTATGAGTTGTCCGCTCAGGCTCTCGAACCCAGGGGACAGAGCGAGATCGATGAGGCCTTCCGCCGCGTGCTCGGGCGTGCGTGCCGTCACACCCAGAACCGCTCCGATCACTTTCATGCCAGCGGGAGCATCCCTCATGAGCGCTGTTCGAGTGACTCCGGGGTGATAGGCGAAAACGCTCACAGCTCTTGGCTGCAGCCGCCGCGCGAGGGCGTAGGTGAACAGTAGCTTCGCCGCCGTCGATCGCCCGAACGCTCTTGCAGCTCTGAAGTCCCGTTCGCTGTCGAGATCGTCTGTGTCCGGTGCGGTCGTGGCCGGCGCCGTCACGTTGATGACGCGTGAGGGGGCGGCGGCGGCGAGTTCGTCGACCAACAGGTTCGTGAGCAGGAACGGGCCGAGGTAGTTCGTCGCGAACATGCACTCGTGCCCTTCTGAGGTGATGCGCCGGCTGCTGAGGAAGACGGCTGCGTCATTGATGAGCACGTCGAGGCGTCGGCGAAGGCTCTTGAACTCCGCAGCTGCTTCACGAACCGACGACATCAGACTGAGATCGCAGTCGATGATTTCCGCGCTTGGGGCACCGGCTTCTCGCGCGAGTGCAGCCACTTGCTCGCCTCGAGTGCGGTCTCGGACAAGCAAGACCAGCTCAAGACCGCGTGCGGCCAAGCCGAGGGCGGTCGCCCTGCCGATGCCCGACGTCGCGCCGGTCACAAGGATCGTCCGGTTCTCGGTCCCGCCGTCCACTCAGCCACCTCCGCATCCTCCTGTCTATTCCCGCTGACGACATCTCGGAGCGAGGCGAAGGGTTCGGCGCCAGTTCGATGGGCTGTCTGGGGGCGGACCCGCTACTCCGTGCCTCCGCCAAGCAGCGCACGATAGACCACGCCACCGGCGAGTCCGCCAATGACAGGGACGAGGATGAAGAGCCACAACTGCTGGATTGCCCAGCCGCCCACGAACAGTGCAGGACCGATGCTCCGGGCCGGGTTCACGGAGAGGTTCGTGACCGGAATGCCGATGAGGTGGATCAGTGTCAGGCAAAGGCCGATCGCGATGGGCGCGAAGCCCTTGGGAGCTCGATCGTCCGTCGCTCCCATGATGACGAGCAGGAACATGAACGTCAGCACGAACTCGGCCACGAGCGCGGAGACAAGCCCGTATCCGCCGGGCGAGTGCGCCCCGTAGCCGTTGGCAGCGAAGCCGTCCGCGAGCGTGAATCCCGATGCGCCGCTGGCGATGACGTAGAGCACGCTTGCAGCCGCGATTGCGGCGATGACCTGGGTGACGATGTAGGGCGCGAGTTCCTTGGCGCCGAACCGCTTGCCCGCCCACAGGCCTAGCGAGACCGCCGGGTTGAAATGTCCGCCTGAGATGTGGCCGACCGCGAACGCCATCGTCAGAACCGTGAGTCCGAACGCGAGCGATACCCCGAGCCAACCGATGCCGACATCCTTGACGCCGGCCGCCAACACCGCGCTTCCGCATCCACCGAAGACGAGCCAAAACGTGCCGAAGAACTCCGCGCCAAGTTTGCGAATCACACGCGCCCCCTTTGCTCAGACCGCCCCATTCGGCTTGACACTGTCAAGAGACTACCCAAATACCGGCTCCCGACTCGAATCCGATGGGCTCAACCCTGTGTGGCTGACGGCGTGCACATCGGCTCGTACGCTTCTCTGGTCCGCTATCGAAGCTAGTGTTTGGGACCCACGATCTCCGCGATGACGAACGCGACCCAGAACAACGCCGGGAGAGTCGCGAGTCCAGCGCCGAGCCACGACTGCCATCGCCTGTCTCCAAACACCAGGCGTCCAACCCCGAACAGTACTGCGGCGAATTGGAGGGCTATGACAGGCATGATAGCCAGGGCGGTGTCGGTGAGTCCCGCAACCCCGGCTGCGAACGCTCCCGCCGCCGCGATGCCAAGAGCCAGAGAGAGATACGCCGGCCAGACCGGCGCTGTCACGGATGCATCGGAGGAGGTTGCGGCCTTGCGCGAAAAGAACAGCAGGCAACCGCCCAGAACAAGCCCGACAACCAGACCGACAGTGAACAACACTCTTACCCCACCCCCCTGCACTTTGCTCCAGTGCACCTGAGTCCGACGCAAGAGCAGACTTCCACGCGCACTACAAACCAGTCTACCTCGCGGCGTTCTGATGAGTGCTCTTATGTGGAGCGACCCTCCCAACGCACACGAGTCGCCGACGTCGAATCGGAGAACAGAGTGATCAAACGACTCGAGAAGAGGGTTGAAACGACAGAACCGGGCGCCCCCGAAGGGACGCCCGGTCCGCAAGCACGTGTTGGAGCCGTCCTAGATGACGTTCACGGTCGTAGCCTGCTGCTTTCCGTTCTGGCCAGTGGCCTCCGTGAAAGAGACAGCCTGACCCTCGTCGAGGGACTTGAAGCCCTCGCTCTGGATCTCGGAGAAGTGGACGAACAGATCGTCGCCATCCTCGCGCTCGATGAAGCCGTAGCCCTTGTCAGCGTTGAACCACTTGACTTTGCCTTCTGCCATGCGAAACCTACCTTCTTGCCCCAACGGGGCAAAACAAAACGACGTGACTGCCGCCAGAAAGCGGTGTGTCACGTCGCAATCCCACGAGCCTCGGTGGCTCGCCTGTGTTAAGAGTACCACGTTCCGGGCTCCGTCGCAGAAACGGCGGCATGTAGGCTCTCGCTCTAGGGCGTCGAGGCGTCCGCCTTCGACTGAGACAGCGTCATCTGCAGCCCGTCCGGCGCTTCGATCCGCGCGTTCAAGTCGCCCCAGGGCGTGAGTACCGGAGGGTGAACCAGTCTGCCGCCGTGCTCTACGAGCCGATCCACGGCCGCGGCCACGTCTGGGACCTGCAGAGCCAAGCGGACTGCCGGGCCGATCATCGTCCCGCTTCGACATTCTCCACGTACTGGGCATACGCCTCGTCGAAGACCTCGAGCGAACCCTCCCCCATCTCCAGAAGGACTCCTCGGCCACCGTCGTGTGTCCAAGACTCTGTCGGCAGTAGTCCAAGTCCCGCGCAGAAGAAGTCGACAAGGGACGTGTACTCGCGCGTCGTGAGCGCGACGCGGAGATGAAGCACGCCGCTCGGATCAGGCATCACAGACTCCCTTGGACCGAGGCTCAGCATTCGCTGCGGCTCGTAGCGGCGCCCGCCCCCGCCACCGGCCTTTATTCTCGCCCACTCGTTCCGTCCGCTCGAAACGCTTGCTCGACTGCTGGCGACTACTTGGGGGGCAGCGTCTCCACGAAGGCCCGCGCTTGGAGCAGCCAGCTCTCCAAGTCACCTTCTGTAACAGTCGCGCCTTCGATCATCACCCAGCCAGGCATCGGGCGCGGCACCATATCGAAAGGCGTTGCCCGCGAATCCTCGAGCGCCTGCCTTCCGTCCTCCGCACTCAGCCGAAGGATCAGGCGACTCCCGTTGACACCGGCCACCATGTTGCCGTTGAGCATGTAACCGGTCCCGCCGAACATCTTCCGCCTGACCGCACCCCACGGAAGCACCACTGCGGAGACACGCTCATCGAGTCGTTCGTCGTAGGCCATCAAACCCCCAGTCTGTCGCGTCGCGTCACGCCTGGCCCGTAACCGAGTCCGCGCTGCCTCGGGGAGAGCGTAGCTCTCATGGCCGAGGTTTGTCGTGGGTCGATGCGCTCTGTTGGCGCCTCGCGAAGCGGTCGGATGTGATAGCGTCGCCCATCAGACACACCCATCCCTGCGACGACGAGGCAGAGGGCATGCAGGCAGACAACGCAGGCGGCTCGGTCGATACGGGAAGGGTGCGCAACGCGCTGCGTATCGAGCTGGCGTCACGCGGCTTCGAAGTCTACAGCGACACACACGGGATCCGTCGCGAGCTCTACATAGCCGGGGAGAACGATTTGGCTCGAGCGCTGTTCCACTTCGACACCGACGCCGCTGACGCCGCCGAGTCGATCTACCTCAGCTCCGGATCCTGGGTCGCCGGCATGCCGCCGCGATTCGCGGTCCTACCCGCGCGCGAGTCCGACAGTCCGGCTATCGAGATGCTCGAGCAGATGAGGACGACCCCGCTCTTCTACGAGGTCGAAGCGGGTAACGTCACGTTTCGAGACTTGGATGGCGTGGTCGGTGGGCAACTGCGCGCCTAGGTGAGCTCTCGGGTGGCACGAGCCGAAGGTGGCGCCGACACGCGCCGGTTCAGTGGCGGACTTGCGGCCGACCTTCGCCGCAGGTGCCATCCGCCAGCCCGCGGCAGCGGCTCAAGCTTGCCGGCGCACCATCTCGGCGATCCAGATCGGGGCGAAGGGTGAGGTGCAGCCCTTGGACACAGGGTAGTCACGATAGATTCCCAAGGTCTCTCCGATGGAGACGGCGCGTTCGCGGTACTCGGGAAAGTGGATTCCTATTCCTGCCAGACAGAAGTTCATCGTCCACTGCACTTCTGGAGCGGCATCCCCCATCTCGGACTCGATGCGGTCCAGAAGCGCCGGCAGGTCGAGGCCTTCCGGGCTCTTGCCGATTCGTTCGGAGGTGAGGCCCCATCCGGCGCGTGCAGGCCCAGGGATTGTCGGCGAGCATCCACTCCTGGCGAAGGGCCTCCTTGTCGGGATGCTTCTTGACAACGTAGGACATGAGCCAGTCCGCCACTTGCGCGAATCCGGCGGAGCGAACCATCCGATCCATCTCGGGTCGCGACAGGTTCTCTGGCTCGATCAGGAGGATGGCCAGGAGTCGGGCGTCGATGTTCCCTGTCTCCCAGAGAGCCATGGCCAACTCGTGGTTGGTCTTGATCTCCGCGGCCAGCTTCCGTATGTCACCGAGCCGAACGCCGAACTGATCGTCGTGAGCGCCATGCCGTCGGTTTTGCGCACGCATCTTCTCGCTACCGAGCGCTTCGAGCCGCTTGAGCGTCTCTTCGAGGGTCTTGGTCACCATCCTGGCCTCCAAAAAGGTGCGGAGCGCCGACTCGGCATCGGCCGGCTAGCGGGTGATTGTGGGCCAGTGGAGCACCAGTGCGGAGACAACGATGACCGCATTGATGAGAATCGCGTACAGGCCCTGCTCGCTGAGCCCCTGAAGCCGCCCGTCCCAGACAAGCACGATCAGGAGTGTGGAGACCGCGGCCGCCACGACCGCCAACACCTGCCACCATGATTGACGGAACATGAGGGCGACCCCTGAGATGACGAATCCCGCGGCCACAAGAAGGAACAGCATCGCGACGACCCAGCGAACGGCGGAATCCCCGATGAGCCCGGACAGGGCCCAGGACGAGTCCGGCCACGTCATTCCCGGCTTCAGCTCGAAGAGTCGCATGGCGTGAGCGGCATACATGCCGTACACCAGGCCGTGAGCGACCAGGATCGCGCCGAACAGAATGATCACGAGCACCTCCCATTCCTCGGCTCGAGACTGACGGTTTGCGCGCAAGCCGCGGAACGTCTTTCGCCGGCTCCAGCTTCCAGTCTAGCTCTCAGCGCTCGCCATCTGGCTCGACGCCGCTCTTCTGCAGGGGAACCAAACCTCCTTCGGTCTCCGTTACGTTCCTTACGTGGTCGCGCGACAGGAGGCTTATCAGCAACAGGTCGATCGAGACCATGGAGAACAGGACGAGTGGCATCGTGAACAGGAGTTCGAGGGGGGCGTCCGATTGACGGAAGCTCCACATGATATAGACGAGGGGCAGCATCTTCGACACAAGGGCGACCAACGCCACGAGAGCGTGACGTCTCTTGAGAATGCACCACGCATCCAAGACCGCCCCGGCACATGCGAGCAGCGGATACGCGAGCATCAGGAATGTTCCGTATGGGTCGATTGCAGCCTCCCTCCCCTGTGCCTAACGAGAATACCCGACAGCAACCTCGACGCTGATGTCCACTCCGTGAGTCACGTTATCGGCGAAAGGGTAGGTCTCGGCCTCTCTCATTGAGGAACATAGAGAAAAGAGGAGGGATACACATGTCCAAGGTCGTCGATTTTGTAAACGTATCTCCGGTCGGTCTCGAGACTTCGCCTGTGGCAGCAGCGCTCGCCGGTCTACGTGCGAACGAAGCCCGATACTTCATGAACAAGTACCAACACGAGTTCACGGTTACGGCAGCTAACGAAAGCCAGGACACCCTCGACTACGTAAGCCGGATTCTTCGGGAAGAACGCGGTATTGAGTTCGGCGCCAAGCCTCTCGAGACGTCACGTTTTCAAGTGGACAACATCAGATTTGCGTACGTCTTCTACGAGGATGGTCTGGCGGTCAACGTCATGTACGCGATCGATGACCCCAAGAAGCGAGCTGTTGGCTTCAAGCTCTCGGAGGGGATGGAAGTGCCTGCCGAACTGGAGGGGAAGTTCAAGTTCGCCAGGCAGAAATCCAAGCTAGCCGGCACAATCCGCGGCTCGTTCTTCGTGATCAAGGGCGAGTACGAGTAGGCAGGCCTGCGCGCAGCAGACGCCGAGGCGCTCTCAGGTCGATTCTGGCTTCTCGCGTTCCGCTCGATGCGGTTGTTAGGGCGCCGCAGTCTCCGGAGTCTCGGCCGGAACGCGTCCAAATACCTTCGCAAGCAGAAGGAAGACGATGGGGCCGGCTGCACCCCAGCCGAGGATGCCGATGATGATCGCCTGCGCAGGTGAAACCGCGAGCCAGACCAATCCCGCGAGACACAGGACTCCGCTCAGGGTCATCAGTGCGCGCAGTGCGTTACGGAGAGTATCTCCGCCGAAGACTGGTGCCGCGAGCAGCATCGATACACCGAAGAACCAGTCCCAGACGAAGTTGTCCAGGATGAACGCGGGAACCGGCCACTTGGTGGGGAGAAACAGGGCGCGCCACGACTCTGAGAACAAGTCGGGCTGGCTGCTCACGAGGAGTAGCAAGAAGTTGATGCATGAAGTGACGGCTACGCAAGCGATCATGAAGCCGAGGGCCGCTAGGGCGTACGTCTTGCGCGTAGGCGAGGCGTACGCGTGGACTGAGACCATCGAAAGCACCAAGAACGGCCCCATCACGACAACCAGTAGAGCCATGATCGAGAGGAACGGCCCGCTCTCCACGGCCCTCCCCTGCGACGCGTACCCCAGGCCGGACGCAATCGCATAGA
Organism: uncultured Actinomycetes bacterium; assembly: GCA_963725795.1. Taxonomy (GTDB): domain Bacteria; phylum Actinomycetota; class Coriobacteriia; order Anaerosomatales; family CAVRZR01; genus CAVRZR01. The sequence goes on from CAVRZR010000002.1 coordinate 356,869, forward strand.
TCTCGCTCACGATGAAGGTCGTCCACGCAGCGGCGATTCCGAGAGTCCTCGCCCGTGCAGCGAATGTCGAATCCGGTGTGAGGCCAGGACTCCCCATGGCAGTGACTCCTCCGCCGTCGGTAACGCTGGCGCATAGGCTGCGCGCCACCAGCTTACCGCGAAGCGCCGGCGCGCCTTCAGCGGCAAGTCGAGCGCTCGTAGCGCTTGCAGAAGTCCGAGCACGAATGCCCGCATCCAGCCACGATGCGATTGTTGGGTGGCTACCAGCCTTCGGGCGCTTCGAGCCGTACGGGTATGCCCGCCGCATCGAGGAAGTCGCCGAGTCGCACATCACGAACGAGTATCACGCGCTCGTGAGGAATGAATGCAGCGACCCACTTGCGCTCCCGAGGCGGGTAGAGGATCAGGCTGTCACCCCAGTCTTCGAAATCGCCGACGTGCGGTCGCAGGTCATCGATCAACTCCGCGGACACCGGGATGCGCGCACTGCATGGAGGTTCGGTTCCGTCGGGGTACGTGGTGACGCGCTCCAGTCGCTCCGGCACCTGACTCACCAGGAACGGTTCGGGAAACGCTTCGGGCACCGAGTCCGGATGAGAGGCAAAGGACCATGTCGTGCGCCTCGCGCTCGCACAGCAGCTCCGCCACACCAAGCCACCGGCTCCCGTCCAAGTCGTCAACGTAGAGCATTCGTCTCCCAGTCCACGCATAGGTGTGGCGCATCAGACGCCGCGCGCATACAGGTGAGTCTACCTCTCGGCTCTCTACTGGATGCGCTTGTTAGCGCGGTCGCAACAGTGGAGACATAGGGTCCAACCCCGACGGAAGGGAGCGCCCCATGCCTCAGTACGGAATCGTTGTCTACTCGCCGGCACCTGCCGACCCCATGGCATTCACGGCAGACTATGTGGGGCTGCTCGACGACTACCCTGCACAAGCCAAGGCGCTGGGTGGCAAGGTACTGGGTGGCACCTACTTCCCCAAGCAGCGGGGATTCGCCTTCGACCCGAGTACTACCGCGATGGCCGTCCAGGGCGACACGGTACGAAGTGGAACGCTCGTGAAGTCGGACCTGGTTGTCTCCGCGTTCTACGTGGTGGCAGCACCCAACATCGACGTGGCGGTGCAGATCGCCAAGCTCAACCCAGCCACCCGCGATGGCGGCGTCGAGGTCAGACCCCTGTTCGTCCCGACGGGCCAGGTACAGGACGACTACGCCGACTAGCGCGAACCGCCGCCGAGAGCCATTCTTCGCGGCCCACCGCTTCCGCTGTCAGCTGGAAGCACTTGCTAGTTGGCCTGCGACGACGGTTGCGAGGGTTCAGCCAGTTCCGACGCCACGCGGGCGCGACCCAAGAAGGCAAAGATCATGAGGGCAGCGGCCGTGAACCATGCACCAGTGCCAAATGGCATGGCCACGTATAGCCCAAGGACCACTCCCGCACCCACGAGCACGCCGGCGAGCACGTAGAACATTCTCATCCCGTAGAGAGTGACGAAGGGCAGGTAGTGGGCGCCCAGGACGATCATGAACGCGGGGTAGAACCAATCGAGTCGGTAGAGCGCCGCCGCCGCGACTACCAAGAGACACAGCGGCAATACGAACGCCGTCTGCATCCCGAGGGCGTTGAACGGGTTGTCTTTGGAGACCTTTGATCGGTGGCCGATGAGGATCAGGCCGAGCTTCGTCAAGGGGAAGATGAAGAATCCGGCGACGACCAGAAGACCGATCGCCCAACGCTCGCTGCCCCAAGTTGCCAGTGCGGCGGAGACAAACCACAGAACCGCCGAGACGAGTTGCCCCATGAACCCGCCCAAGAGACCCACTCGCATGTCGCGTTGAGCATCAGCTACGGTCACGCATGCCTCCCAACGTCCAGTTGTCGACTGGCGTATGAACGGACGCCGATGCGCTCATGCTCAGCCGACGCCTCTGCGCATCGCGAGTCCCATCGAGCCCAGAAGGAGTGTCGCACTCGCCGCTGTCACGCCCCAGAGTCCGCGACTCAGCCTGAACATCGGAAGACCCATCAGCAGGATCGAGCCGAAGAACAGCACGAGGTACGGCACCAGAATGGCGTAGCGCGGCGGAGACCGGAACTCGATGGGTGCGACGTAGTCGACCACGATCATCAGCGCGACGAAGGCGAGATAGAGTGCGGGGCCACCCCAGTACAGCCACCCCGATTGCGCGCGGACAAACGCAATGAGGGCCAGCAGAGCGGGCACTCCAAGGCCAATCATCACGTAGCCCAGACGGTGGTTGACGGCGCCACTCCCGGTGGGGATTCTCGAAAGGAACCCCGCAGCCTGCAGCAGACACACTGAGTTCACCACACCCCAGACCGTGAGTGCTGCCCACCAGGGGCCTTGCCAATCCTGAGCCTGCATTCCGCGGCCCCCCGACAGGTTGATGCTCTGTCACCTAACGGTCTTGGGCGTAACCCGCCGACCGAGACCTGTCCTTGGCCTCGGAGGAAGCGTCGCTCCTTGCCGAGGTTATCAGGTCGAAGCGCCGGTTAGGCATGCCGGTGCAGTGGCCGCGCGCAATGCCGTCCGCTAGCAGTCGAAGACCGACCAGCAGATGCCGTTACGCAGTCGCTGGTCATCCAACACGAGATCGCGAATCTCCTCCGGCAGACGCTCACGCTGCCAGCGACACTCCTCGCGACCAGCCCGTTCATCGTCGCCTTTCGCAGCGGCTGCACGTGCCGCCTTTATCGCGTAGGCTGCGGCACCGAGTTCGTGAGCCGCAACGTGCGCAACCGCCACCGCCTGACCGGCGGCGTGGGCCGCATGCCTCGCGGCACCGGTCAGCTCTCTTGCCGCGGCGTTCGCGGCGCCCGCTGCCGTGCGCGCTTGGGACATCGTGATCTCTCCGCGCACCCAAGCCCGAGCTTGTTCCACCGCTTCGCGGGGCCGCGCATCCGAAGGCCGCGGAGTGCGCTACCGCCGCCGCCTGACCGGCGGCATGGGCCGCATGCCTCGCGGCACCGGTCAGCTCTCTGGCTGCGGCGTTCGCGGCGCCCGCTGCCGTGCGCGCCTGGGACATCGTGATCTCGCCGCGCACCCAAGCCCGAGCTTGATCCACCGCCTGGCGGGGCCGCGGATCCGAAGGCCGCACGGCCTCGAAGAAGGGCAACACGTGCTCCGCGCATTCTGCCGCCCACAGGGCGAGAAGTCGGTGATGGGCATCTTCCAGCGTGCCCCCGCGGCGGATGGTGATGAATCTCGGGTCCCGTTCCTTCGGGAGAATCACACTCTCGCCCGCCGTCCCTGCATCTGCCCGACCGGTGTGCGCTTGAGCGCCCTCTGCTCTGCTTGCACCTGATTCTAGCCGCCCTAGGCGCTCCCGCTTGATAGCCAGCGTCTCAGCCCTGACGCGGGGACTGCGGTGTTCCGGCTTTCAGTCGTCGATTGGCTCGATGCCAAGCCGCTTGGCCTCCTCGAGGCCATCCCTCATGGCCTTGAGCTCCTCCGCCGAGTGACCCTGCCATTCCGTGACTTCGCCAATGACGCGCAGCGGCTCCCGTGAGCGGTATGACTTGGTCGGATTACCCGGATACCTCTTGTCGGTCAGATTGGGGTCATCCTCAATCGGGCCGGTCGGTTCAACCGTGTAGATCCTGCCGGGGCCTTCGCCGAGTGCCAGCTCCGCCCCCCATGTGGCTGCGTCCAAGGTGCCGGTGAAGTACACCCACGTCGTCTGCCTCTCAAGATTGCCGACCTGCGTCACGAAGCTCGTCCCCACTCGACAGAAGCTCAGCAAACCGACTCGTCAAACGAGCAGCCGGCGCGCCGTCGACGACTTCATGGTCGAAAGTGAGGGTGAGACAGAGATGCTCGCGTTCCTGAACAACGCCTTCGAGAATCGTGGGGCGTTTGGCGATCGAGCCGACCGAAACGGTGACGGTCGAACTCGCAAGAGGGACGAGCCACATCGGTCCCGCGCCGAACATGCCGACCGAGGTCACGCCCACGACCCCGTACTGCATCCACACGCCGACATCGCGATACGCGAGTCTGGTCACCGCCCGAAGCAGAAACCCCGGGAGGAACCGCGTCCACGCGGTTCCCATGGCCGAGCCAATGGGCTCGCCCGTCCTACTCTGGGCAGCCCGCAGCTCGTCGTGCACCTCGCGATAGGACTTCCGATTGATGGCTTGGATCGCGATGGGCTCCGGAACGCTCTCGCCGTCGATCTCGCGTTCGAATGCGACGCTCACGGTCACGTTCTCAAGCACGATCAGGTGACGTCCACTGCGGAACGCGTTGATTTCCGGGAAGTCGGCGAGTGCCCGGGCGACGCAGGTCACAACGTAGGCCGTGAGCGACAACCGCTCGCCAGTCCGACTGCGGTGTTCAGCGATGAGCTGTCGTGCGGCGGTGATATCCACCTCAGTGACCAGGTGGATCATGCTCTTCTCTCTAGCGACGGCCGAGTTGGCCGCGACAGCCTGTCGGTTGCTACTGAACGGCTCGACCCTGTACCCCACGCGCTCGCTCACTGGGTGCCGTCCACGGGCATGACGCTGGCTGCTGCGTCGATGAGCACCGCGAGCCGATCGCTGTTGGTTCCTGCCACAACTCCCCCTTCGTTGTGCCTAACGGCGCGCGCTCGACCCATACCCGAGGCCCGCACTTGGCACCGGTGAGAGCGAAGCCCTCAGGGCCGAGGATTGTCGCGGTCGATGCACTTGTCAGGCACACGCTAGCCGTACGTCTGCTTGATGCGCGCGTAGGAATCAGCCACGAGCTCCTCAAGTATCGAGAGGTCGACGTCCGCGAGTCGCTTGATGTAGATGCAGCCCTTGCCGATCCTGTGCTTGCCCAGCTTGGCGAGCAGGCCCGTCGATTCCTCGAGGCTGAGCCCCAGGTAGACCGTGATCGCAGCCTTGCGGGAGGCGAATCCGACCGGGAACCAGTCACCTTCCTGCCCGCTCGCGGACTTGTAGTGGAACGTGCCGAAGCCCACCACGCCCGAGCTCCAGACAGCGGGATCTTCGCCGGTGGCCCTCTTCATCAGAGTGAGCAGGGTAAGGCAGTCCTCCCGCCGAGAATCGTCCGTGATCTCGCCGATGAGGGCGTCAACGCTGGAGGAAGTACGGTGCGTCTTGAGCTCCCCCACGGGCGCCTCCCTCTGTTGTGTCGAACGACGGCGTTGCGCATGAGCGCGCTCCGGCGCGATGGGACGAGTGTAGCTGACGGCGTCCGCACGATGCGCTTGTCGGCCGGCACCGCCGAACGAAGATACGGTGCCACCCTCATCGTTAGCTCTTCGCTCGGTACCGAACGTGAACAATGCAGTTTTCGAACCTGCGTTCATCGAGAAGTTCGAGCTTCACCGAGACTGTTAGTCTGGCCAACGTGTGACGGATAACCCGCAAGCAGAGGCTGAGCCGCCCTCGGGGGACTGCGTGCTTCTCTGCCGAGGTTTGGCAGGTTGACGCGCTTGTCAGGACTTCGCGCCTGGACTCACAGCTTGCGCTCGAGTCGGACTACTTGAGTCTCGCGACCGGCGACGACGAGAGGTCTGCGCCGGACCTCGGAGGTGAACCCCTCACGGCGCCAGAAGGCCAGCGAACGCGCACGTTCGACGATTACTCCTGCACACAGTGAGTCCGCGCCGGCCTCGCGGGCATCTGTCGCGATTGCCTCAACAACGGCATGCCCGATTCCCGTGCCGCGCAGTGCGGGGTCGACGAGTAGGATGCCGACGATCCACTGATGTTCGTGGGCGTAGCCGCGCAGGACCTCTGCATATCCTACGAGGCGGTCGGCTCGGCGGGCACGATAGATGACTTCGTCTGCTCTTGAGTACCCCTTTGGCAGATCGTCGAGATCGGTCTGAAACGACTCAGGGGTTGGAGGGAGGTCACCCACCTCGCGAGAAGAAGTCGCCTGCACGGACGCGCAGATCGTGAATCGCCGCAAGATCGTCGTCAAGCAGATCGACGACTTCGGTACGCACAATCTGTGAGCGCGGAATCGATCCCGGTCCTCCTGACTGATGGGCCAGTCGTAACGATCGGCGCATGAGCAGACGCCGATGCGCTCTCAGGTCAGTCTACCTGCTGGCGTTCTGCTCGATGCGCTGTTAGACGCCTCGCGCAGCGCGTGTCGTCCATCAAAGACCTCACCTATGCGGTGAGCACTCTCGGTGATGTTGAAGATCCGTGGGATGTCCACTGCGAAAAGTCCCCCTACGGGTGTGTGAACAGAATCGCACTGGCTAACGCTGTGGAGATGAGCGGCGGCGCGCCTATCGTCGCCCGGCCCTTCGATTCTATCTCGCAGGGCGCGCCGTCCGACTTGACGCCGGCGTTAGCCGCCACTCGGTACGGGCGGCTCCTCCGGGATCTGGGCGTCATGCCACACGCAATGGTCGACAGTCTTCTCGAGGGGTTGGTTGAACTGCGGCATGACGCTGACGTGGAGGACGACGGCACGCTCTCCGCCTCGTAGCTCGGAGGCTTAGTCACCGTTCGCAGTGGACTTCTTCGCGTACCCGCTCAGATCGGTCAACGACGCACCCGATAGCGCAGGTGAAGCACCCGGTTGCCCTGAATCACCACGTCGGGATCCTCCAACAGGTGCTGCGCGTGGACCGACCCGAAGTAGCGCTTGCCGGACCCGAACGCGACGGGTACGACGTCCATGCGCACCTCGTCGACCAGGCCCGCGGCAAGCATCTGGCCACCGACGTCACCAGCGGCGACCTCGACGATGCGGTCACCCGCAAGCTCTTGCGCCTTGGCCATGGCTGCCTCGACGCCGTCGACGAAGTGAAACGGCGTCTCGGAGTCCCAGCCCTCGGGCGCCGGCCGGTGCGTCACGACGACCACGTGGTCGATCCCGCTCGGAGGCTTCCCGTCCCAGCCGTCCGTCATGTCGAAGACGTGGCGGCCGGCGATTGTCACCCCGATCTGGTCCCAGTACGCCCGGGTGTAATCGTAGGACGTCTGCGACACCTTCAGCTCGCCGCTCTCGTCCAACGGGACGTCACCGCTGGACAACCAGTCGAACAGCGGTCCGGGCAGATCATTCTCGTCCGCGATGAAGCCGTCCACCGACACCGAGCTGTACATGACCACCTTGCCCACGGGGCGCTCCTTTGCTCTAGGGTGGGAACGCAGAGGGGAACGACTGCGACGATCGAGATGTTCGCGACCTCATGGACCGCCATGTCCTTGTTATACCCGTGTTGAGGGACTCGCTGAAGGTCGATTGGCCTGTGGCGGAGCGCAGCCTTGACGCCGTTGTCAGGCCGCGCGTTGTCAGGGCCACACGTGACCGCAATAGACGCACTCAGGCGTGTGCACACACTGCAAGCCGCCGCATCCCGGACACGCCCAGCGCTCCTGTTCAGACGCAACGAATGCCTCGACGCCCACATCGCGGATCTCCCGCAGATTCTCGAGCATGCTCATCCGATACTTCGTGCGATACCGGGCATCGAGCCGCTTGAGCCGGGGGCAGGGAAACCTCGCGCAATCGCTGCTGCAGAAGACAGACTCGCCCGATCGGAGTACCTCGCAGTTGCGGATCGTGCACGCGAGGCACGACTTGGCCTTGCCCTCGTCTCCCGCCCGACATCCGAGGCACCCGTTCTTGTGTCGCACGTAGGCCATACAGAGGCCGCAGTCCATGCCGCACGGCGCGATCAGCTCTGGCACCAGCACGTCAGGCAGAAGCTTCTCCCTGGGCTTGACCCTGAGCGGCACTGGCCTCCGCCTCCTGTCGGCCTAACGGTGTGGCGCATAACCCGCGCGCCTCTGGCTTCATGTCATCGCGCGGTCTGTGCGCGTCGGTTGATGCGCTTGTTCAACCTCGAACCCACCGGTCTCTAGCGGAACACCAACTGCCACGAGACGCCGAACTTGTCTGCCACCCAGGCGTACCTCGCCGCGAAGGGATAGCTGCCGAGTTCCATCATCACGCCGCCACCCTCAGACAGCGCCGCGAACAGCCGGTCAACCTCGCGCGCGCTCTCGCACGTCACGAAGAACGACGTGGACGGCGTGAACGTGAATTCATGTACGGGAGCGCTGTCCATGGCCATCACGAACTCGCCCATGATGCGAAAGCGCGCGTGGACGATCTGGCCGGCCATGTCCGGAGACTCGGGGCCGTAGCGCTCGATGACGTCGATGCTAGAGTCATCAAAGAGCCCGACGTAGAAGTTGATCGCCTCTTCCGCTCGCCCCGTGAACATGAGCATCGTCGCTACCTGATTGTGGGCCACCACCCCTCCTCATCTCTTGCGGACCTGGCAACCCTGCCGAGTGGTCCTTCGCTCGTACGTCGAACGTGCTGGCGCTTCAGCTGAAGCGCCGCCCCTGTTACCTGTCGATCGAGCGTGCCTCACGGGCGGCGCTTGCTGCTGGAAGCGCTTGTTAGCCCCTCGCTACCTGCTAGCCGTCCTCAAGGCGGACTCGATTGCCTCCGCGTCGTCACGAGTATGCGCAACCAAGGTCCACCGACCGGAGCGCACCTGACTATCGAAGGCACCGCTCACAACGAGGACACGGCCATTGCGCTTCACGAGCGACACGGCTGTGAGCGGAAGACTCATCGAGCGCGGATCACCTCCCGATGCGCGAAGCAACCCGAAGGTGCCCCCGGCGAGCACCCCGGCGATCACGCCCACCACCAATGCGCGAATCTCCAGTGAGCCAGGCACTGCCAACAGGACGGCTGCCATGACGACCACTACAACGCCAACGAAAGCGAGAACGATGGCGCCATAGTGGCGTATGCGGCGCGCCACGAGAGTCACCGAGTCCGGATCCACGCGCAGTTCCGCCCTTCCCATGAATGAGCGTGGCAGATTGACTGTCATCGCGAATGCTCGACTGCCCGTCGTATCCATCTCGACCCCCGACCCTCGTGGAACCGTTGTCGCTTCCCGCGATGGGGCTAACGGTTGGGCGTAACCCGCAAACCGAAGCCGGAACAGCTTCGGGGCGAAGCGTAGCTTCCTTGCCGAGGTTTGTCGTGGTTGACGCCCTTGCTAGGCGGATGTGCCGCAACTCGCTAGGCCCCGGACGTGCTCGACACCTTGTCCGGCTGCCAGTGCGAAGTGGCGCTGAGCTTCGATGGTGTCGCCGAGGTCCTGGTAGGCACCGCCCAAGCTCACGGGAAACGAACCCATGAACTCGCCGGCCGATCATCGAGTCGTGCACGTTCGAGCGCGATGAGATTCCAGCGCAAAGCCTCGTCACGGTCACGCTCCAGATGGGCGATGTGGTGAGCAGCCATAGCGGCGTCGTAGTTATCGACAGCGGAGTCCCATGCCTCAGCGAACAATCGACGGGCTTCGTCGATGTGGCGCGCGAACTCTGCCTTGGTTCCTTCGACGCAGAGCTGGGCAGTGCGGCAAGTGAGATCCGCTCGACGAACACCGTCCCGCTGCCGTTGCCGACATTCCGCCTGGCGGCGTTGCGCCTTGACCTGTAGCCGAGGCGCTTAGCGCCTCGGAGGAGGCATCGCCTCTTTGCCCGAGGTCATCAGGTCGAAGCGCTTGTTAGGCGTTCATTCCTGGTCTTCTGCGCTGCCCATTCAATTGCGGCATCGAGTTGGCCCGCTTCGAAGAACTTCTCCTGCGCACGCGTGAAGGGCGAGAAGAGCCTGATCCTCGCGCGGACGAGCTTCTGATCGCCGACGAATGCCGCACGCCGCACCTTGCGATACTCCTTGAACGTGAACTCGAAATCCTCTTCGACCGCATCGAAGTCACCGTACTTGACCGAACCTACCAGGTTGACGACCAAGTTGACGGTGCCTTGCGCCTCCAGGGCGTCCTCGATCCTGTCCGCGAAGTCGTCAAACTCGTCGCCAGTGACGGCACCCTCCACATCGACCACGAGGCATGTGGGAGTGGAGCTCTTGTTGATCGTGAGCATCGGGCCATCCCTTCCAAGACGTCGGATTCAACTTCATCTCGTTGCCACGACGAGGCGCAATACTTGATCACGATAGCTCTAGTTCGCCCGTGCTTCCCTATCCCCGCTCCTCTACGCGGGCTCGTGACCCATCGCGATCGAGGAGAGGCGTTTCAGGCTCCAGTCTCGCGCCCGACGCCTCTCGGCGACTTCGAGGTTCCCCTCCGGAACGTACAGGCGTAGACCCTGCGGATGGATCTTGAACTTAAGCGGTGTGGGCGACTCGAGTGCCTCGCCGTCTACGCCCATGTACGCGAGGCCCGAGTGCGATCGCACCTCGAACTCGTCGGCAGTGAACTCGTACCAGTTGGAGCTCAGGTTCCTCAGACCGAGCACCGACAGCGTCACCAGGAAGGCCGCTTGCGAGCCGGTTCGGGTAGACACCGCGAACACACCGAGTCTGCCCGAGTCCAAGCGCCGCCGCTGGGAGACGTCACGCTTTGCTCCAAGGATGTACTGGTTGTTGGAGACCATGATGAGGAAGGCACCGACGATCTCCCGGCCGTTGGGGGTTGTGTACTCGAGGTCGAAGGGCTCGGCCTGCCGGCCCAGCAGGTCCGTGATCATTGAGCGAGAGATGTCAATCTTGGCGTCCCGGTAGTCCTCCGACTGCACAATCGTGGCGTATATCCCGAGCGACACGTTGTTCACGAAGAGGCGGTCGTTCACCGTGGCGTAGTCCACACGCCGTTCGACCGCATCGCGGAAGGCATGCATGCCCGCACGAGGGTCTTCGCGGTCGAGCCCGAGGTCGAGGGCGAAATGGTTGCGCGTTCCCGCCGAGATGCACACGAACGGTAGATCGTGCTCGACAGCTACCGACGCCACGAGGGCTTGCGACCCGTCACCGCCCGCCATGCCGAGGCAATCTGCGCCACGGGCGACCGCGTCACGCGTCAACTGCTCGAGATCGAGACCCTTGTCGAGGAGCACCGTTTCTACACCGAGTTCCGTGGCAAGGTCGAGTAGGCCGAATCTCTCGACCTTGCCCCCGCCCGACCACGGATTACATAGAAGGACGGGATGCCGGGGCGGCGAGGGGCGGTCTGACGCGTTGATGCCATATGAGTTCGGGACCGGCCTGGTCGACGCGTAGCGAACGAGCGCGAACGACACCGAGAGGATGCCGAGGACTGTGAGGGTGCGCACGACAACGTGCCCGGGCCTCCCGACGGTGAGAATGAGGGCTGCGACAAGCAGTCCGAGCCCGAACGAGCCGGGGAACACCGAGAGCACCCGGCGAAGACCGATTTCGGTGATCACCCACCACGCAGCGATGACGATCAGCGCAAGACCTGGCAGCCCGATAGCCAGCGCGGGGGTGTTTCGATACAGAGCCACCACAACAACGGCGGTCGCGACACCGAGAATCAGGACCGACGTCCACGCTGCAAGCCGCCGACTCAGGCTGACCTGCTTCATGCGGGACCCTCACAATCGTGTTCGGTCCGCGAGATGCGGACGATCAGTTCAGAGCGGCACACCACCGCTAGCCACTCAAGGCGACAGCGATCATCCTCGGTGCTGCAGCGACCCTGCGTCATTGGCCTTTCCTGCGAGATGACTTGCACCGCGTGGGTTGGCGCATCGAATCCCAGAACGCGGCCGCCACTTCGCGCACCGTGATCTCGATAACGTTATCCCCAAGCCACCCCAAGGCGTGACATCCCGCAGGCGCAGCGGCCGCCCTGGCCACGTGCTCGGGACCGCCTCGGGGTGGGGAGGCAACCCCAGGGAGGCCGCACTCTCCATCAACGGCGTGCCAGAGCGAGACGACGGGCGGCGCCGTACGTCGTGTCCGTTCGCGACGCGCCCGTGGACGGGTTCCGGTCCCGTGACTTCCTACAACAAGCCGGCTACATCGAGTCAAACGAGTTGGAGGCGTGCTCATTCAACGGCGTGACTGCTGAGAAGGGACCGGGACGGCACCATCACCATCCGCCTCGGCGGAGACCCAGGCAGCACCAACTGCCTGCCAATCGTATCTGGCCGGGGCTGCGTGGTGAGGAACTACCGCCGCGACTAGAATCACTGACTGGCGCGTAGACCGTTCCGCTCGCCGAGGTCGCGGGAGGCGAGTAGACGTGGCGTTGTTCCGCCTAACGTGTTGCGCATGAGCAGACGCCTTTGCGCTGTCGTCTCAGTCTACAGTCTGGCGTTCTGCTCGATGCGCTTGCTAGCCCTCCCGACCGCCGAAGAACCCGACCTAGGCGCCGCCGATCGTCCCAACCCGGAGTTGCCCCGCGGGTTCGTAGCTGGCGATGATCACGCCCGTTGTCGAGAGCTTGGAGTCGATGAGCCGCCAGCTCCTGGGCTGGGTACCCTCTGCGAACAAGCGCTTGCCGGTGCCGACCGTCACGGGGAACGTCCACACAAGCATCCGGTCGATCAGGTCGTTCGCAAGGAGCGTTTGGATGAGATTGCCGCTGCCATGGACCCACAGGTCCGGGCCCTCTTGCTGCTTGAGCAACTGGAGCTGAGGCACGACGTCCCCGGTGATGAGCTTGGAGTTCTGCCAGGTCAGTTCGATCGCCTCGCGTGACACGACATGCTTGATCGCACGATTGAATGGCACGGCCACGTCTTGATCGACCGTAGCGGTGGGCCAGTAGGAGGCGAAGATGTCGTAGGTGCGGCGTCCGAGCAGCAGCTCGAAAGGCTGGCCCATGATCCCGCCCATGGCCTTGCCGGCCACCTCATCCCAGAAGTCGACCCCGGCGGTCCATCCCCCGTAGGCGAAGCCGCCTGATGGGTCTTCCTCGGGTCCGCCCGGGGCCTGCATCACGCCATCGAGCGTCACGAACGTCGTGGTGATGATTCTGCGCATGTGGACTCCCTCGACCAAGGACTCTGCGCCATCTAGGTACCCGAATCTCCTTGGGACTCAGCGAGTAGGGCTAACGGTGTGCGCATAACCCGCGCGCAGCTCGCCTTCATGGTAGCGCGCGGTTCTTGCGCGTCAGGTTGATGCGCTTGTTAGGCCCGCGACCGCTCCTGCAGAGACTTCAGAATCGCCTCGCTGACCCGGACGAGTCGCCGCAGCAAGACAACCACGTAGACGAGGCCGCCGAGCAGACCGACGATGAACACCAACGGGATGATCCACCCGAATGCCTCGATAGCCGGTCCGACGTTCACGAGTCCTCCCAAGTCGACCCAACGGTGTGGCGCGTAACCCGCAAACCGAGGCCCGGTCTCGGCCTCGGTGAGAGCGTAGCTCTCATTGCCGAGGTTTGTCGTGGTTGACGCGCTTGTTGGGCAGCGTAGCCGTCAGGCTTCAGCGCACAGGGCCGCGAGCTTCCTCGCGGTATTGACGTTCCTCGTGGTCATCCTCGCGTACGAGCTGTGGCCCGCGATCTTCGTGATCTGGCTGCGGTTGTAGTTCTCTCGCTTGATGTTCCAGACGATCGCGCCCGGCGTGTAGAAGATGTTCATCAACTGCTTCTTCACCGGCAGCTGTTCGACGAGTTCCGGCCTATCGACGTCGCTGAACAGGTAGGCGACGTAGGTCTGCTCGCCGGCGCCGCTTCCCCACTGGCTCGGTACCGCCTCCGCGATCGCGATCATCTCTGCCGACGTCTTGACCAACGTCGGGATCGCCTGGCCGAATGCCTGCTCCAGCTCGTTTTCGAGCAGATGGGCCAGGTCAGCGGGGCTTCCCGATGAGCAGAACACGACGTTTCCGGAGTTCAGGTAGGTGGTGACCTCACTCAGTCCGAGTCCCTCGAGGAGAGCCTTCAGGTCCTTCATGGGCACGCGAGCACCGTTGCCAACGTTGATTCCACGCAACAGCGCCACGTATTTCACTGATTCACCCGTCTGTCTAACGTATTGCGCGTAACGCGCGAGACGCGCGCATCCAGTACGCGACAACCGTCAGCGAGTCGCGTTGACGCGCTTGTTAGGCACCGCCTTCTAGCGCGCGACCCTAGGCCAGTGGAGGACAAGCGCGGACACGACGATGCCCGCGTTGATGAGGACTGCGTATAGACCTTGCTCGCTGAGACCCTGTAGCCGTCCGTTCCAGACGAGCAAGAGAACGAGTGTGGCGAAGACTGCGACCGCAGCTGCCATCACCTGCCACCATGACTGGCGGAACATCAAAGCGACGCCCGACACGACGAATCCCGCGGCGACGAGCAGGAAGAGAATCGTGACGATCCAACGTACCGCAGAATCCCCTATGACCCCGGACAGTGCCCAGGATGCGTCGGGCCATGTCAGCCCAGGCTTGAGCTCAAATAGCCGCGCGGCCTGGCCCGCATACAAGCCGTAGACCATGCCATGCGCGACAAGAAACAGACCGAATAGGATTGTCACCATACCCCCCG